>JBAVFD010000065.1:0-76376 GCA_049588075.1 Thiobacillus sp. | reverse complement strand
GGGGTTCCAACAGGCTGTCCACTAACTCGCAAAGACACGCTTCCTCGCCGGTCTCGGCCAGAAGCCGGATGATCCGAATCCTAATAGGGTCGGCGAGAGCCTGAAAGACTACCTGCGGTTCGACTTGGATGATATGCATAGTTGCACAATAACGCATCTATGCAATAACGCAAATGAATTTCCTCATACATTCCACGATTTATCCTGAGCAAAGGCCCAACGCTCCCCCCCAAAGCCATGGTCAAGAAAGCGCTTTAAACAACCGATACTATTTAAGCCAGTACGCAAATAGTTGCGTTTATCGAGGGGCGGGCGGAAAAAATGTAAGCAGGCGCGAACACCGAGCCGTCATGAAACATGAATAAAGAAATGACAACTAAGAAGAATACCCCTCGGAACACATTCAGCAATTCAAATTTGCCTCTATTGGCCGTGGGTTTAGCCGTTCTATTTTGGGGTGCTGACTCAATAGTTGATGCAGTGATGTTCTCTGAAGCGCACTCGGTTTTTGAGAGCCTGTTTACCCCAAAACCTGCCGAGCTATGGATGCGTTGTCTGGTTGCCGCCATGCTGATTTCATTTTCGCTATTTGCGAAACAAATACTGGCCAGGCAGGTAGCAATCTCCGTCGAGCTAAGTCAAATAAAATCCCAACTGGAGCTGCTTGTCGATGAACGCACCAAGGAACTAAGCAAGGCGAACGCTCAGCTTCGTGTAGAAATTGGTGAAAGAAAGGTAATAGAAGAACAATTAGAGCAGCTAGCAGCAACCGATCCGCTAACGCTGCTGCTCAACAGGCGAAAGTTCGAAGAGCTATTGGAGTACGAGATAGAAAGGGACAGGCGTTACCAGACAGGCTTGTCTTTGGTCTTCTGTGACATCGATCGGTTCAAGCGAATCAACGACGAGCATGGGCACGACGTTGGTGATGGTGTGCTTAGACTATTTGCACAAACATTGAAGAGCAGTGTGCGAAAGTCAGATATCGTTGCCAGATGGGGAGGCGAAGAATTTATGCTACTGCTCGTCAACACGACACCAGAAATTGCAGGAGTAATGACAGAACAGATTCGAATGGAGATCGAAGCTTTTGATTTTCCAGCAGTTGGTAAAGTAACAGCCAGTTTTGGCGCGACCCGCCTTCTAGACGGCGACAACCTAGGCGCGCTAATAAAGCGTGCGGATGTCGCACTGTATCAGGCAAAGAAAAATGGTCGGAATAGAGTCGAGTTGTGGTTAGGGTGACAATAGCGTAAGCGCTATCGGAACTGCATGCTGACCAGTTGTTATGTACTCGCGTAGGAACCACCCCCACTAGACTGGTCGAGGCAGGATCCCTAGTTAGATTTCGGTGGCTAAACGATTTAAGTGTGGAGCGAGGTGTGATTTAGTGCCCGCGAGAATGCGGCTTCCAGCCATCTGTCAGCGTATGCATGAATGCGACGATGTCATCCACTTCTTGGTCGCTGAGTTTGAGGTTGCCCAGTTCGTTAGTATTGATGTTCTCGCCCACCTCGGGAACGGGCCAGCAGTTTTGCATCAGTGCGCTGGCTTCATCGGTGAATGGATTTTTGCACACGGGTTTGATGTCGCGTGTGTTGTAGAAATCCACCACGTTGCGCAGGCTCTTAAAGTAACCGTTGTGCAAATAGGGGGCAGTGAGTGCGACATTGCGTAGCGTGGGTACTTTGAATTTTCCGTCTTCTGAGGCCCGTTTTGTGAATGCGCCCAAACCGCGGTCAACAAAGGTGCGTCCGTCCGGATTGAATTTCGCGGCTTGCTGATAAAAGCGGTTGTGCGGATTGCGTCCTACTCCAAGGTTGTCGTAGCTGAAGTCGGTGAACAGTGGTGGTGTGCCATCTGCGGCGGGCCGGCTGGGGTGGCAGGCTGCGCAGTTGCCCTTTTTCTCGTCTTCGAAAGCGCGCATGCCACGCAACTCCTGGCTGGTCAGCCGTGCCTTGCCGGCCAGATAGGCGTCGTACTTGGAGGTGAAGCGATTGAGCTGCGGGCGGCGCTCAAATGCGGCAATGGCGTCGGCGATCTTGTCATAAGCGCTATCCACATCGTCCAGAGCTTCAGGGCCATACACCTGGCGGAACATTTCCGCGTAAGCAGATGTACGCACCTTTTCCACCACAGTAGCCGCATCTGGATTGTTCATTTCAAGCGGATTGAGGAAAGGCCCTTTGGCCTGCTCTTCGAGCGTCGCTGCGCGACCATCCATAAACTGGCCACCAAGATGCAAGCCTTCGGTTTGGTCAAAATGGAAGTGTGGGCTGAACGCTGCATACATCGCGGTGGGGCTGTTGCGTGCAGCAAAATGTCCGTTGACCGCTCCTTCAGAAGTGGGGATTGCTTGGTCTGGGTCGCTGAAGGCACGACTCGAATCATGACAGCTGGAGCAGGACTGGCCGGCGGGCGACGACAGCTTGGGGTCGAAAAATAGTGCTTCTCCCAGCTTTTCCTTGGGCGGCAAGATATCTGTTGGTGACGGTGGTGGCAACAGTTCGGAGACGGTGACGCCGCACCCACTCATCAGCAAGGCTCCGATGAGAAATTTTTTGATTTGCATGGCGAGTGTTGAATTATTTGGTCCGAAACAATTTGCTGTTTTTCGTAATACGAAGGCGTTAGTGCTCGCTGTCATGACTGATCAGAGTTTCCTGATTGCCATGGCATAAAAATCCGTTGGGGTAATGCCCCGCGGAAAAGTCCGCTGCACGGAATCGGCCGAAGATAAGGATAGAGGGGATGCGTGTGCATGCTGTCGCCGCCGGATTCAGGTTGATTGGGGTTAATCGCCACTCTTTATTATTAATAATGATAACCATTCCCATTATCTAGTCAAGCGGTATTCTTGAACAAGATCTCTCCCTGAAGCCAAAAACTGCCAGCACAGCCACCCAGGAAGAGATGACTTCATGTCGGACGTACGCGACATGCAGCGAGCCGCTATCTATGGAGCCGAAACGCGCGCTAGGAATGCGATGCTGAAAAATGGCAGTACCGCACCGGCCGCCGCCGTGTTGCGAACCCGTTTCAAGGTAAGCAGGGCAGCGGTGCTTGCCCATGATCGGTAACCTCCCATTTCTTCGGTTACCTTCAATTTGAGTCAACGTACCTGTCCAGCTACTTCCTTCGGTTACATTCTTTGTGAGGCAATTCGGAGGCAATTCGGAGGCAATTCGCCCCATGGTGTAGGAAAGAGTTATTTGCTATGTTTGTAAATTGCTGGTACGGATTAGCGATCTTCATGATCGCAGTCTGGATCTTTAGGTGAGCGGTAGTACCCGGGCGGGGATGATCTCCGCCCGGTTGAGAAACTGAGACCATGAGACTTGATGATGTCCGACACGGACAATAAGGAAGCCACGACGCTTTCCCGGCAGCATGTTGCGGCATACCTGCAACACCTCGCAGCCGAGAGGCGGCTTTCTCCGAACACGCTTGAAAGTTACCAGCGGGACCTTCTTTTTTTGCTCCAGGCGACTGAAGAATGCGGGAAAGCACTGGCTGACGCAGTGGCATCCGATGTGCGGGACGCGATCGTCAAGCTCAGGAAGAAAAGCCTGTCGCCGGCGAGCGTGGCAAGACATATATCAAGCTGGCGAGGATTCTATTCATACGCCATCCAGAGATTCGGGTACCTGAACAACCCGTGTGTCGGGCAAAAAGGCCCGAAGGTAAAGCGGGCCCTTCCCAAGACGCTTTCACCCGATAGTTGCGCCCAGCTCCTCGATGGCAAGAAGGAACAGGATATTGACTCGAATGTCTTGCTGGCACGTGACCACGCAATGTTCGAACTGCTTTATTCCTCAGGCTTGCGAGTGTCCGAGCTGACGGGCATGGATTTCATCGATATTGATCTGAAAGCAGGAGAGGCACGGGTTACCGGCAAGGGCAGCAAAACGCGCCTGGTGCCGGTAGGCAGGCAAGCGTGCAAAGCGATCAAGACCTGGTTGAGCTGGCGCCAGGCACTTCTTGGCGGTAACGATACTCCCGCATTGTTCCTCAGTCGCTGGGGGAGACGCCTTTCGGTGCGCAGCGTACAGATGCGTCTCGATCACTGGGTCTCGCAGTCCGGGCTGGGGCAATCGGTACACCCGCACATGCTCCGCCACGCTTTTGCCAGTCATATGCTTCAATCGTCAGGTGATCTCCGGGCGGTCCAAGAGATGCTTGGCCACGCCAACATCACCACCACCCAGATCTATACGCATTTGGACTGGCAACACTTGGCGAAGGTATATGACTCGGCTCACCCCAGGGCCAGACGCGCGAAACCAGCGGGCGGCACCGAGAACACATAGCCATACGTCGTCGCAATTACAAAAACGCAATAAATTAGTAACGTGAAAACGTTGTGTTCGCTTTCGAGGTGACATCATGCCCATCACGACCCTATCGAGCCGCGAGTTAAACCAGGACTCCAGCCGGGCCAAGAAGACAGCGGAGCATGGCCCGGTATTTATCACGGATGGCAGCAACCCCACACACGTGCTGCTGTGCATCGAGGAGTACCGGCGGATAACAGGCGGTCATCAGAAGATTGCGGACCTGCTGGCGATGCCGGGTATCGAAGACGTTGAATTCGAGATTCCGCAACTAAGTGATCTCGCTAGGCCGGCTCATGCCGCAACGCATCCGCGAGCAGATGAGGCGCAGATGGGGACGGGCGGTAAGACCACCTGAGTGACATCGCAAGAGAACGAAAATAAGGAGAAAAATATGACCTACATTTTACTGTACATCGCAGGCCTGATAGCGGCTATGGTGGGGGTCGGTCTGTTAATTACCAAGCTACAACCACGTTCGACCCCGAGTTCTCAGTATCACGGGCCGTTCGATGACGATTCCCCGTCTGTTTATGGGCTGGATCCGTCCAGTGAATTCCACTATGGAATAGACCACAGAGACTGAATCACCATTCCCCGTTTGCCCCGCCGGTATTCTTGGTGGCGACAGCGGGATTTCTGTCCCGTGGGCGATTCACATCTAAAGCGCTGCCCGCCGCCCGCTCGAACAGATCGGCGTCTCCCTGCTCTTCCTGAACGGGTGCGGTCACGGTTTTCCTGCCCTGGCCAGCTTCATCGCGTCCTTCATCGGCCGCGATGTCTGCCGCATTGGCTCCCGCTGTGGCTGCCCGTTCCACGACAACTGGCGTCACGGTCTGACCGGACTGCCCGCCTGGTCCATCCCGATCTACTGTCACTGCGGGAGAGGCATGCGGGTTACCTGGGACACGCGACTGGTTGGCAGTATTCCCCCCCCTTATGTCGCTGGCGGAGTCCTGGTAGAGCTCATCCGGCTCGCCGCCTGGTGTCGGGGTGGAAAGCTTGGTGGCTGGCTCAAGCCCAGCATTGGCAGAATTGTCTCCTTGACGCATCAATCCGGCTTGGTTCTGCACCCATTCCTTGATGTATCCATCCACCAGCGCGAGCTGGCCAGCAGTATCCCTTGAACCGAGCGCGGTATTCGCTCTGGCAGCGCCGCCAAGCTGCGCCACGATGAAGTTGGACAGGTCGGCTTGCGCGCGTCCTTCCCCCGAGCGGGTTTCGCTTGCAACCCGCTCATATGCCTCGGCCTGCGAGAGCGATACACGCTGAGCATGTTCGGCCCTGTCGGCATCTGACAGGATGGCTCGGATCTCGCTTGACGCACGGCGTGCAGACTCGCTACCCGTCGACGTGCTGATGGTGTTATTGAAGCTTTGCGCCTTGTTTAGCTGGTCCTTGAAGCCGGAAGACTCTGCGTAGGAACGGGCTGAATCCAGGACGCTTTGGATTTGAGATTCAGAAGCAGCGGCATGTTTCAAAGAAGCACGAACGCCTGCGGAGAGCGCCCCAACATTTACGCCTGCTCCAAAGTTTGCAGAAACTTCTTTGAGTAGCTGCTGTTTTTCCGTATCACTGAGTTTGATCCCCGCATCCCATTTTGATGCGGTATTCATCGCACTCTCATAAGCCTGGGCAAACTGAGCGATGTTGCCGACACCCGCGTCAGACCCCACGCGAGTCGAGGAGCCTGCTGACTGCAGGAAGGACTGTGCCTTGTCGTAGGCCGCCGTGAGCGAACTCGATCTGGCGGCCGAGGCCTCGCCAGCGTGCTGGAAACTGTTTTTGGAAAGCGTCTGAGCTTGTGTTGCCACCGCTGTTCCCACCATCCCGCCAACCTCACCCAGATCAGAGACCGTGCCGGCACGATTCAGCACCGATGGGAACTGGCCATTACCAAACGTCGAAATCATCGAACCGTCACTTCCGACTGCTTGGTTGACTTCGGCCCCGTGCCGGTTTGTCGGCGCGGTATTCCACTGATCCGCGCTTCTATTGTTCGCGCTCCAATTCCCCATGGTGACATTGCCCCATTGGGTGTTGCCAGCGCTGATATTCCCGGTACCGACCTGCGCGCCGGCGGCCTGAGCTGAGGAATTTGCCGGGCTCATGACACCTGATATGACACTGGTGAAAGATGCCGCACTGACATTGGTCAGCATGTAGGCGATGACCGGTACCGAGAGCGTGAGAATGCCTGCAACACCCTGATCGGAAATCATGGAGTGCATCAACGCCTGATGGCTTGCGTAGGAGAGAGGATTCATCCCGTCGACGGCAGCCTTGGCACCGAGCGTCGCGTACCAGCTCGTGAAGAAATTCAGCGCTGCGTAAACCGGCGCCCAGAGGTTGATCCATAACAAGGCCATGAGATAGGTTTTAAGAACCAGGCCACCCTTTGATCCGGCCACAATGATCAGGAGCATGACGATTGGAAACAGCGCCAGAATCACGATATGGATGGCGTTTCGGATCAGGGGCATGGACGACTCGGCGATCTTGGCCATGGTCCGATAGCTGTTGTTTGCGCTGGCAGATGCCATCGCCGTCGATAGCGCGACCTGCGCCGATGTCGTATCGCCGATCATCTGTGGCACGAAAACCGTCGAATCCGCGATCAGGTTGATCATCGCCGCCTGCTTGATGGATTCCTGCGCGGTTTGACTCACCCCGAAAATGAAGTTGTCTACGGCAGGTAATTGAGCGGCCACCAGTGCGGAGGCAGCCGCAGAGGTGGGTGAACTCGGGTTGAGCATCCTGCCCAGGCGGGGCAGGATGTCATTTGAAACATGCGGGTTGATCTGGGCATCAATGTAAGACCAGGCCTGATCACAGCCGACGATCTTGTAAACGCCTGCCGCGTTGTCATAAACCTGAACCAGCAGCCCGGGGTTCATCTGGGGGGCGATGTCTGCCCAGATGTCGCCAGACTTCATGATCTGATCGAAAAAAGGCCCGTTGTTGTTCAGTTCCGGGTAAACACAATCTTTGGTCAGGTTGGTCAGGGAGCTGACCAAATTGGGATCGTAGAACCGCACGCTCTGTCTATCCTTGATGGCACGCGATCCGAACATGAAGCCGGTCTTCTCAAATGAAATATCGCCAGGAAGCGCAAAAACCGTTTCGCTGACTTTGGTAAGCCAATAGCCGATGTGGCTTTCTGCACTGGCGAACACCGCGAGCCCCAGAGGGACGTTGGCCACTGTATACGTACCGGAACCACCCGCCACGTCGACCACAACCACGTCTTTCTTGGGCAAGAAGAGGCCCACATACCAGATGGCCAGCATCAGCATGTAGATGGCGGCATCCTCTCCGCGCGCTTTCACGAAAGTCGTGGCGACGGCAACGAACAGCCCGAATATCGCGAAGACTTTCATCAAGCCGGTGTAGTCGCTCATTGAGGTGAGCATCGCTACAGCGTCGAGCACGTACTTGATCTGCTGGGCGTCCCAATAGGCGTAGATCGTATCCATGCCTGATCAGCGGTTGCCGAATTCGATATTAGAGGTCAGCCGCGGGCCAAGGCTGGTGTACATCTGACGCTGGAAGTCCATCATCATTGCCACATTGCCCATTTTCCTGGCGATCTCTTCCTGCTTCAGGCCATAGATCTTGATGGCCGTATTCTTGATTTCGGCCAGTTTCCCCTGGAAGTCGTCTATCGCCTTGACATCGGCCTTAACCGAAACTGTTTTGGTCTTGTTGAGCGCATCATCGACCTCGCGGCTGATGTCCTGCATTTGGCGGAAGGCGATTTCAGTAGCGATCGCTTCCGAGAACCCATCAATGATGCGATCGGCAACAATCGTCGAACCACGGCCGCTGTGGATGGACTGGGCGATCATCTGATAAATCGGCGTGCTGGTCATGGCGATCACCTGTAGCGCTTTCGGATCCGTCAGCGCTGTTCTTGTGACAATGGCATCCTTCAACTTATTCAGTTGCTCATACACGATTGCTGTCATCCCCACGGTTGTACGGGGTGTTCCTTCGTCCGTTGCCGAGGCATAGGGAAGACAATCGGAACCGGACGGGCACTCACGGACCCTCATGGTGTGCGTGCCGGACAACGGCCCCAAAAAATCCTCCCACGTGATGGTTGGCTTGAAATATTCCGTGGTGAAGCCACTGGCGATGTCGCTGCTATTCCTGAGGAAGGTGATAGTCCCAAAGAGCGAAATGTACAGTTCGATTTCTTCTTTGGAATACCCGCCCGCACGTTCAAGAGCGTCGTAAACGAGATTGAAGTCCGATTTCAGTACCGGTTTCCCCGCGCTGTCCAGGCAAAGCGCGGCATTCACGGTGCATGCCGCGTCATAGGCGGCCTTCGTATTCGCTGGACTGGTTTGAGTATCTTCCTTGGCATTGAAGAACGATCCATAGGAGCCGGTGAGTGCCGAGCCGAAGACCTGGGCACGCTGCTCCATATCCATGTTCCGGGTATCGGGCGTGGTTCCGACATACTGTTTGATCGCCTGGCAACTGCCAATCTGGAACTGGTTGAGCTGATTCATCGTCTTTGACAGATCGGTCAGCAGCCCGTCGATCTCGGGAGCCATGGTTTTGAGCGCCAGCTGGAAGAAGTAGCCCACGGCGTTCTGCCCGAGGTTACGCAGCGCGTTTACGAACGCATCCATGTTGACGAAGCCATAGGCTCCGAGCCAGGCGTCAATCCCACCACAGCCCGCTTTGTAGCCTGGCGGGGAGAAACTGAAGAGGTTGGTGGCGCGCTGCGGTGCGCGGTAAGAGAAGCCCCCCAGCGCCATCGTCGTCTGTCCCTGCGACTCATACACAGCGGAAGGCGTGACATTCATCGCCGCCCCTGCTGAATTGAAGTAGTCGTTCATCCAGTCCGACCCGGCCGCGATCGAGGTCGTGGCAGGAACGGCCAGTCCTAGGCTCAGGGCCAGCATGAGAGTGACGGGCTTCAGGCGAATGCTGATTTTCATGATGGGCTCCTTGTTCAGAACTCTTGGCCGGGCTGCGTGCGGGTCAACACGCGGATCCGCTCGATAATTTCATCAATCGCCAGCGCGCCGCTTCCGATTGGCACGGCCTGCCGGGTTTCCCGGTGAACCAGAAACAGCGCAGGCACCATCTGGATGCCCTGGCCATTGCTCACGGTCATCGAGATGCCGTTATCGCGCTTGGCGTCAGGAAATTGGGGGAGGGTTCCACCGTCCATGCTGACGCCCATCACGGGCAAACCATAATTTTGCTCCAGCAGGCGCAACACCGGTGCCTGTTGATGGCAGTAGGGGCAATCAGATCGGAAGAAAAACATAAGGCCGTAGTCTCGCGACAGCTCGGCCAGGGTCTGCTCCTGCGCTTCACGCCGCATATCCTTCTTGTTGAGCTGGGCGAAGGTGGCCGTCGGTGACCGGTTGTTGTAGTCAACCGATGGCGTGGCCCATACCACGCGGCGTGCGGTATCGGCGAAGACCGAACTCTTGTCCATCACATAGGTCTGCGCTTCAAGGTAATTGCGCACGTTCGCTTGGGTGGGCTGCATGATGGCCAGGTCTTTTAGCCTGGCCAGCTCCTTCCGCAGCTCTTCCATCGTTGTCATGGCCTTGATGGACTGGGGCTTGGTATCAACCTTCTTGTCCTTCTTCACCAGTGGTGCGTCCGGTGGATACCAGTTGAACCCGCGCTCCGGGTTCTGCCACGGCGTATCGTCCCACCAGCCTTTAATTGCAGTGCCCGAGTCGGTGATGGCAAACGCTGCCTGGCTTATCAACAAAGCCACTGCAGCAAGCAAGGCAATCGGTCGCTTCAACGCGCCTCTCCCGCCCCGACAGGCGAGACCTGTGGCGGCTGGCCATCCCTGCATAGATTGAGTTCGTAGAACATGCTGAACGGCTCCATCGTGCCTTTCACGGTCCTCATTTTGTGGTCTGGCATGCCAAGCACCAGCCTCAACCGCTTACAGCCGGGCCGGATAACCTGCACAGTCGTTACGGATGCCTTGACCCGCGTGTTCGGAGGCGCCTTCGTGTCGTTCTTAAGCTTCTGAGCCATATCACCGATGAGCCAGGCCTGGGCGGTCCCGTCCCGTGAGTCAATGGCCGAAAGTAACAAGCCTCGCACATTGGCTGTCTCAGGTAGCGTCGGAGCAGCCACGGATTCAAGGCTGGATCCAAGAAGTGTTAAAAGCAGCATTACGATTGTCCGATTCATGTTCTGAATATGGTTAGTGACAAAGATGACTTCATGATCGCCTTTCATTCCAATCAATCTATGGAGTGGCGTAGTAGCTGTTGATCTTTGTCGTGGCACGGTCGATCGCGTAATCCGGGATTTTGACGCTGGCCTTCACATCCGCCACCACGCTGGAAAAGTCGATCAAGCTAAAGTCGATGCTCTGGAGTTCGGCAGGGGTTAGGCCACCGCAATCCGGGCTTTGGGGGCTCCCCCAGGATTTGCCAAGCTGAGCTCGCCCGGAAGCGGCAATCAATCGTGCGATACGGGAGTTGAAACAGCAGTGCGATTGCTTCTTCTGCACGCAGACACCAAGGACTTTTTGGGAGCAATAGGTTCCGACATGAACGCAAAGATTCTGCCCGCGCTTCATGCCAAGAATTTGCTCTTCTTGTTCGCATGAAACGAGCTCCATAATGATGTAGATCGCGATGGCAATCGCAAACGAAGCGGGGTCGAAACCGACGAAGAACGTCCCGCTTTCCCCAAGCAGAACGGTCGTACCGGCTGCTGGGGCGCCGTATCCAACGGTCAGACCAAAATAGCTGAACGAAGGACTAAACACCGATGAAGATCCGCTTCCCCCAAGAATTGACTCCATTCCATTTATCAGGAAATTCGGAGCGTCCGATTGGAACAGCGAATCGTAGACTGCTGTAGACCCTAAATATTGGATTGATTCAGTCCCGAAACTCTTCACCAGACTCGCGCCCATGCTGGTCATCATGTCGCTGTTGTTCTGATTGCTCCCCATCGAGTTAGTCTTGCAGCAACTAAAAATCCCGAGCGTCACCCTGCATTTGCTGTTTTTGCCGTTGAACAGCGTCAGGGTATCCGGGTCCATGTAGTTGCCGGCCTGCCGCAGCGCCTCCATACCAGTGATCGCCAGCGCAAAATCACCGTCCGGCGTGTAGCCCGCATCGAAACACGTGCCATCCACGCAGTAGGTCTGCCCGCCGCAATCCGTGATGGTTTTAGACTCACCATCCGCCACCTTGCATTGATACGTTTGCTCATAGAGCGAGCACTTTGCTGGATCACCGTCCACATAGTCCACGCAGCTTGATCCGATCTGCGCACACCCCTGCGCAGCTAGAGGCGCGCAATCGTCCACGTAGTTCTGGGAGATGCAGTCGTACTTGCTTTCGTATTTCCAGCAATCGCGAGTCACCGGGTAGCCGCTTATCGTGCGCGTTTCCGGACCCTCGATGCAAACCCTGGAATTCTTTGCGCAGGTGCCATCCCCTGCCAGCACCGGAGACGAGAGTAAGGTGAACAGGAGTGTGACGATGAGTAGCCGGGCTACCAGCCGCATCAAGGTTAGCGGCATCATGGAAGCCTGGCCTCCAGCGCCGTACACTGGTTGTCCCAGACATCCTCCTCAGCATGGTGCTGAGGGGTCTTCATCGGCGGCGTGGTTACGGCAACATCAATGTCGGGGTAGTAGCTATCATCCCAGTTGTACTGATTGATGAAACGCAGATTGAATGTGCAGGTTTCATTGCTCAAATCACAGGTGCTAGGTTTCAATTCCAGCATGCATCCACGGCGGTAATAGCTCCCGAACAAAACGTTGTTTGGAGTCACATCTGGATGCATGGTGGCTATTGGGCCTTTGATTGGACCAGTCCCGCCTTTCCCTGTCTTGTAATAGGCAACGATTCCCTTTTGCAAGACTGTGGGTGTGGGGCCCACGCTCACGAAAGCCAGGTGCTGATACGCGCTGTAGTCCCAATAGCACCACCCGTTAAAATTGCCCGTAACTCTTATCTTTGAGGGGTCTGGATCGCAGATCAATCGGATCGTGTCTCCCTTATAAGTGCTGTATGCGAAGAGGATTTCACCAGGGGTGCAGAACTTGGTCGTTACGATGACCGACAGCACTTCCTCGCACCGCTCTTCCCCTGCAGTCAGATATTGATTGCAGGTTTCTGTCTCATACTTGTCCGGATCCTTGACCGTCTTCACTGCGCATCCGGCATAACCCCCGCTCACGATCAGACTGCCGAGATATGTCTCAGCATCGCCCGACACCATGTTGCGTTTGACAACCAGCGGATCGGTTGTGGAGTTGAGCGGGAACATCACGTTCTTCTTGCCAGGGTCATTCATCAGCATCCTGACGCCTTCGCACTTCCCGTGGGTATGTGGATCGGGATCTGCCGTTCCTGCGGTGGATGTACAGCCAGTGACCCCCGCCGTGGCTGGCGCCGTCAGGCTACCTGTGCCGCCCATGTAGTAGCTGGAAGCAGGATCGGTGGCCGTATAGTTCGGCACTCCCGTGTTGGCGTCGCTCGCTGTGGTGGTGCTGATCTTGCTCTTGGCTGTTCCAATATTAGCCTTGCCGAAGGTGTTGCCCTCATTGAAGGCATCGTTTGCGGTCATGTCGGCACAGGTCACACTTGAGACCAGACACAGTGGCAGCAGTAAAGCCTTCACGGCCGGTACTCCAGCATGGCCAGCCGTGATCGTGCCTCAGCGGCCAGTGGACTGCCGCCTTGTGCCCAGCGCTCAAGCACGTAATCCAGGGTGACATCGCCAGTAGCGCGCAGGCTCTGGCCGCATTCCTTTCTCGGGTTGTTCAGGCAGGCTTCGCCTTGCTGTCCTGTCGTCAGGACAAACGTGGGGGCTTGAACAACCTTGTATGCGCGGAATAAATCGGGGTGGATGATGATGGAAGCACCCGTTTCGGCAATCGGCTTCAGTGCCTCCATCGCACGCGGCCAGTTCCCCTTGGCAAGCCCGCCCTCGACCCCACGCAAGACCAGCACGGCACGCGTGCGCGCGGCTTGTCTGGCCAGATTTATCAGCGCTTTGCCCGGCATGCCCAAGGTGACGAAGATTATGAGATTGTCGTCTTCCGGCTTCTGCGCTGTCTGGTTGAAGCGGGCCGCGATCTGGCCGATGTCCACGCCGGAAGATGGAACCTTGATTTTGGGGAAGGCACGAACCGCGCCATTGCGCGCCGCCTGACTGGCAGCATCGATCGCCTGACTCGACTTCTGCCGCGCCACTGCGTTATCGCCATAGCCATTTGTCTCTGGCAGAGTAGGGGGGTTGTCAGCCGCATACCCAGCGGATGTGGTGGCAACGAACAGAACAAGCAACAGAATTTTCATCACAGGCTTCTTCATCGATCAGAATCCAAAGGCCCCCTGGCAGCAGTCCCGCTTGCGGAAGAGCATGTAAGCGAAATCCTCGCCCTTGTATGGGAACTCCTTTCCTGCGCCTGAAATGACCGTTGTGCGTCCCATGGTTGAACAGCATTTGCCATCCTCTTTTTTGGTGTTGGGGATGGGGTAGGTCATCTGGGTCTTATAGGCGCGCTTGTCCATGAGCGGAATGGGGTAGTAACCGCACTGCCCCGACGTTCCGTGCGCGCCCCAGACCAGCAATTCGCGGTGCATCTTGTTGGTCATGCGCTGGGCAATGAGTGTCGAGGCCTGCACGGCGCCGACATGGTTACCCACCCAGCCATTGAGCGGGTACATGGATCCCTGGCAGCCCGCGCACCAGAAAAGCTCGTTCAGGGGAAAGCCCGCCGTGGCAGCCACGCAATCCGCGGCGCAGGCGCCCTGAGCCAACGGATTGGCAAACAGCACGGCATCAGGATTGAGGATGAAGGTCAGCTCCGAGTCCGCCCACAGCGGATCAAGCTCGGTGAAATACACCAGGTCGAAAACATTCTGTTCCAGGCACGGGTTATCGACGATGACTTCCAGCCAGAACATCAGGGGGCTGATGTACCAGTGAGCCTGATAGAACGATTTACCCCCACGCGTTTGTACATGCGCTGGTGCCGGCACGCCGGGATCGATGGTAATCCCGCCAAGGGAGGGGAAGCAGTAGGGTTTGCGCACCACCTCGACCAGCCGCGCCGGTTCGTAGAAACTGATGCTCAAACCCACCTTGGGCGGGCTTGAGCATGCGCACAGCGGGTTGCTCACGCCGCTATCAAAATCCTCCTGACCAAAATCCATGATCGTGGTGCCGCCGACCTTGAGCGGAAACGCGCACGACCAGCAAATATCCGTGATCGGATTCATGAACTTTCCGGTGCAAGTGGTCGTTGCAGCCCATGAACCGGGCGAAACCGCAAAGGCAAGCACCAGAACAGCACGAATGTTCCGGAGCAGCGAGCCCATCAGTTAAACCTTCCCAGCAAGCCCACGGGCTTCTCTGTCAGCTTGATGATCAGGCTTTGCAGCCGGACGTCGTCCCAGGCCACGATCCTGGTAATGCCACAATGCCGCCTGTTGATATCTGACCATTCAGCAATTTGCAGGGTCAGTCCGGGATCGGTAATACAGGTAAAAGTATTCACGTTCACTCAGCTTTCATTTCGTCGATGCGCAAGCGCCTTTGCGCTACCTCTTGCGACACCAGCGCAGGAACCTGCTTGATCCCGAAGCGCATGACCAGATGCCCGCTCTGGTCGAAGTACACCTGCCGTTTCCACTGTCGGGTGAGCGCCAAGGGTTCACCCGCGACCAGAATCGGCTTCACCGCTCCATTGAAGCGCTTGATAATCTCAGCGGCTTTCTTTACCTGCTTCGGGTCGCTCTGATCGAAGAAAAACAGGTGATTGGAAAGGGGCACATAGTCGAGCGGGTTGACCATGTCACCCGCACGAGCGATGACTTTGCCCTCTGGCGTGGTGATATCGCGCGGGACGCGCCACGACGGATCAAAGTAGAAGGTGCGCGGCTGGCGCGTCTTGACGATGCCCTTCACTGGGTCCGGCCGCTCGATGCTTTGTTTCGATCGCTCGATGGCTTCTCTCTGAAGCTGGCCAAGACGACCGTTTTTTTCCATGGACTTGAGCTTGTCCTGTATCGCTTCAAGCATGTCCGGTTCGGTGATGGGATAGGACGGCCCCAAAATCTCCTGAGCCCAGGCCGGATACATGATCAACCCACACAGAATCATCGCCAGAACCATCTTGATCATGTCAAAACAGCGGGATCGCACGCCCGGAGACACGCTTAAGCGGAACCCAGCCCGTCAGCGCAAAACGCGAATCCAGCGAATCCTTGTGGGGTGCGTAAACATAGAAATGGTTGGCCGGAATCACGCCGGTCGGGCCAAGCGCCAACGGCTCGCCTGTCCGGGTGCGCGGCTTGGCGGTGCTCATGTACTCCCCGTTTACGAAAAAATCCCGACCCTCTGAGGTCACGGTGTCGCCCGCAATGCCACGCACCTGTTTCACGAACGAAAGCCCAGCTTTGTACGGCCCACCGCCCGCCCAGCGCCAGGCGATGTAATCGCCGCGCTTGATATTCAGGTCGCCCTTGATCACCACAAACACCCGGTATGGCAGGCTTTCCGTGACCGTAATCGCCAACGTGAAGAACGCATTGAAGAGCAGGATGGCGCCCACTAGCCCGCTCCAAAACATCCAGTTGCGGCGGAGATGGGGAATCATCTCGGTATGCCAGTAAACCATCCAGCGATTCCATAAGTTGCCCGCGCCTGGGGCGACTACGGTCTTCATCATGGTTTCACTCCGCTGCCTTGAGCCTCAGTACCTGGCGACATACCGAGCATCACTTTCAAACGCGGCGTCAGATCCTCGGCCGGTCCCGCGATCACCGCCGACTTCACCACGATGGTGCAGCCGCAGTCCTTCTGCAGCCTGTCCACTGCGTGTTCGATCGCAGGGCCGATCCTGCTGACCATCAGATAAGCAGCCTTCCGGTCCTCGTCGCTGACATTCGGCCGGGAGAGCAAAGTGGTGAATTCGGTTTCCTTGATTTTGACGACACTGGCGAGGTCTACCACCGCGAATCCAGCGGTCGGTTTCGCTAGCCAGAAGTGGTATGCCGCAAGCGTCACTGTTGAGACGAGCAATGCCATCAACAACGAAATCCAGCTCACCATAAGAAAATCACTCCCCATCTCAGGCTGAGCCCCGGCCTGATCTTCCGTAGCCGGTGCTTCAATTGAATTACTCTCGTCCCTTGTAAACTCGGTCATCTCGCCGCCTTCCGATCCTGTAGCACGGCATCGACCGCATCGGCCATGGACAAGCCAATTTCAAGCTTCTGCCGTACCGCTGAGAAATCGCGTGCGTTGGCCGAACCCATGAGTTGGGAGTAGGGGTCAAGCAGTAGCATCCCGACCCCGTAACCAGCCTGGCCACAGGAGACGAACACTTCCGAATAGTTGCCCTGTTCGGTGCGCAAGCTGCTGACGAGGTGAGCCATGTGCGGCGTGAAGGCTAGCTTCTCTTCGAGCTTGGCAATGGACTCCTGCTTCTGCCGGAGCATGAACAGCCAGTCAGCGTTTTCCAGTGCGGCCTGTGAGGCTGCGCTACGGTAGTAGTCGTTGATGCCCTGTGTGCCCGTCAGGAAGGCACCGCCGTATTTCCGAGCGCGGCGGTAGCCCGCCTCGATGAAGTCACCCGTCTGCCCGCCCGTGAGCAAATCCCAGGCTTCATCCAGGATCACCACTTTGGGCTGCTCACGCGGCGCCAGGTACATTTCCTGGGTGATGCGGTACATCAGGATGAAGAGTGCGACCGCCTGCAGGTCTTTCTTGGATTTCAATTCTTCCAGCTCCAGGACCACCAGATTGGAATTGAAATTGACCGTGTGCTGACCTTCAAAGTAATGGCCGTAGCTGCCCAGCGAGGTGTAGGAAGTCAGCTGCACCGCCAGATCGCGGATGCGCGGATCGCAGGCCTCTTCCTCGCCATTCTCAAGCGTGCCGCCATCGTGACAGGCGAGCTTCAGCTTCTCCGCCAGCAGGTCGATACTCGATCGCGGCCCGCGCTCTTCCCAAAGGCCTCGAATCGCCAGTTCGAGCTGGGACAGCTCGTAATCTGACAGTCGGCGTCCAGGGGAGATCATCTGGGCGATCAACGGCTTCAACATCTCCATGTCTTCGTCGATGTCGTTCACCATGGTGAACGGATTGAGGACGACATTCGCTTCCTTAGTGAACTCGATGTATTGGCCGCCGAGCGCGTGACACAACTTCTCGTAGGAACGACCCACGTCGATAATCCAGACCTTCGCCCCCATCGCCAGATAGCGTTCGGCAAGTTCGTTCAGGAATGCGGATTTGCCTGACCCGGACGTGCCCACCACGCAACCGTTGTAGTTGCCAGACGGGTTGTCGAACAGATTCACGCCTATGGTCTGGCCATTACGCCCCGTGAAGGTCAGCACCGGAGCCCCGACACCGCGCCATTCGCCCAGAACAGGCGACAGATTGGCCGCGTTGGCGGTCGTTTTGGTGGAAAACCGCTGCGCGATCTTGATGTCGCGTTGCAGGGAGGGCCCGAGTGCCATCGGCAGCGAGGACATCAGCGCCTGGGTCTGCATATAGGTGTCGGGGCTCAGTGCGAAGCCCAGGCTGCGCCAGATGGCTCTGGCCGCCTCGTCCGCTTCGGCTACGGCATCCGGACTGGGGAAAAGCAGCACCTGATGGTAAAGACGCAATGCACCTCCCCCCTCGTCGTAGGCGTTCTGCAACAATTTCCAGTCCGCAGCTCGCTTACTCACGTCCGGCAGCGCTTTCCCCATCGGGCTTTCCGAAACCTGAATCGCCCGAGCCGTTTTCATCTGCGTCAGATTCTTGTGCTCGTCGTAATTCAGAATTTGCACCCCCATGGTGATGAGGAAGGGGCAGGGGTAGCCCATGGATCCCTTATTGGCGTCTCCCAGCATGCTGGCAACTTGATGCAGGTCGAACTGCTTCGGATAACCTTGCGCCGAATGCGCGCGGACACAGACTGCATCCCCGTTTGGCGAGCGCAGTGTGATACCGAGCCTGCCTACCGAGGCCACGGTGTCACGGGTAATCATCTGGTAGCGCAATGCCTGTCCGTCGTCATAGCAGACCGGATCGGCTGAATGTTGTGCGGGACTCAGCATGGTGCGCACCCAGGCCATGAGATCTTCCGCCCCCCAGACCCGCTCGAACTGGTAATACGTCTTGAGTTTGGATACCTGGGCATCGCGCAAAGCGATGATGCGTTCCAGCGTGCGGTATTCCACATCCTTCACCGGCATCGTGACAGACAGCAGCACCCGGTAGCGTCGCATCACGCTCGGGCGCGAGCTGACGGGCGGAACGAGGGATGCCTTACGGTAATGGGCAGAACGCTCGGCTGTCATGCGTGCGATCAATGACCGCTGGGCGTCGTCCTGAAGCAATTCGGGGCGCACCACCTTCTTGAAATCGTTCAGGAAGACATCAATGTCCGGGCTTCCCCACAACTGAACCTGCACCCCGGCTCCGGCTGGCATATCCCGATAGATTTCCTGAATCAGGCGCGCCATGTCGTCTGTAGCGCCTGTCTGCGGGTTCATTTCGATGGCGTAGCCAATCGCCTCGATGCTGCCTTCTGCCTCGCCCTCAATGGCGAATAATTTCTCGGTCTCCCAATACCCCGTCCAGGGCAAGAGATCAGAGAAGCGGTTGTAGTCCTGCCGCGTGGTGAAGTGGTTCTCGTCCGCCACTGGGGATGGCGTCGCAAGTTCGTCCTCGCGCGTCAGCCACGATTTGAGCGAAACAAATGGTTGCGCCAGCGCGGACATCATGGATTGCCGCTCCTCTGACCCGATACGCTGGGCATCGCGTCATCTGCAACCGGACGTTCCTCTTCGGGCTTTTCCTTACCCCTGAGCGGGAACACCGGCTTGTACGCGTCACGAATCTGCTGCTGGCTGGTTTCGATCAACCACTTACCTTGGTGGACCACGGTGTAGAGATAGTGCTGATCGTGCAGATCACCATCCGTATCCTCCCAAGGAGCGATCCATACCCGCAGCACCAAAGGCGCCATGCGAATCGGATCGCCGCTGTTCGGCGTCGCCAGGTCGCGTGGGGAGAAATAGCCAGGAGGCGGCATCGTCGCGCCATCCTTTGAATCCTTGCTGCCAGCATCCTGCGAAGGTATATCCTGGGATTTCGGTTGTTGCTGCCCCGGCAAGGCCTCGGCCAGGGAGTTCGCGTAAATGCCGGAAACCGACGTGCAGATCACCCCATCGGGGGCCTTGCAAGCCAGTTCCGATTTAGAACCAGAGAGTCCGGAGAATGAAGAACAGCCCGCAGCCAGCAAGGTCACGGCGGCGAGCGACAGATACCCGATTTTCATTGTGTACCTCCCTGAACATTGGCTGCGACAGGCTTCTTCACGGCATCTAGCCAAGCGGAAATCTGCGCGGCAGCCGCAGCTCCCGGCATGGTTCGGCCATCACTCGCTACCAGGAAAGGTGTACCACTAACCCCCAACTTCTCAGCCAGAGGCAGAACCGCTTGATGCGGCGCTTCACAGCCCTTGGTCTTTTTGGGAACCGTGCCATCAAGCATCAAGGCGGACCAGGCGGCCGAGCGATCCTTGCTGCACCAGACCGCATCGGCCTTCGCGCGCGAATCAGGATGAAGCTGCTCCAGTGGCATGAGGAAGGTGTAGACCGTCACGTCATCCACTTTCGCCAGCTCCTGCTCCAGCTTCTTGCAGTACGGACAGTCCGGATCCGAGAACACGGCGAGCGTCCGCCGGCCCTGGCCATGCACACTCTTGATCGCGTGTTGCAGCGGAAGTGAGGCGAAATCGACAGCCGGTGACGCCGGCTGCGCAGCATCGGCTCCGGAGGTGATGTCCTCCTGCTTCTCCATGTCGAACATGCGCCCGAAAATGAAATACCGCCCCGACTCTTCCACGAAAGCGACATTGCGGCCCATCACGACTTCGTATATACCCGGCAGCGGGGTGGGGGAAATCGTTCCGAAGCGTGTCTTCGGGTACATCAACCTCAGATTGCGCTGGACCGCGATCTGATCGTTTGCACGCGCAGCACCACCGGCATCCATCACGGCCGCATCTGCGGCCACAATATTCACATTTTGAGGCGCCAGAACAGTGTTTCCTTTCACATCCTGAGCTAGCGCAAATCCCTGCATGCAGGACAGAATCAACAGTTGGGGCAACAGGGTTTTCATTCTGGTTTGGGGTCTCATGTTCTTTACCGCCTCTCGATACTCTGGCCGCGCGTCAGCACTACGTCGACCACGCGGCCGCCGTCCACTTCAATCACCGGAAAAACCTGCTCGGCCAGCTTGATGTAATACTTCGATAGCTGTGACATCGCGCTGCCAACGCCGGATGCCAGTCCAGCCTGCAACTCCTTGCCGTCCGTCACCGTGCTGGTGGAACCCAGCGGTGAGGTCGATACAGTGCTCGAAGATTCCTTGAACGCTTGCCCGATGCCTGAGCCAATCCCCGCGAGGAAGGCATTCGCCAGCGCCTGCCCCTGCTTGGAAACCAGCCTTCCGCGCATCCCGGCCTTGCCATCCTCACCGGCTACATACCCTTTAAGCGATACGTCGACCGCCCCGCCTTTCTGATCGATGCACGACAGGCGATCTGTCCTGATATATGCACGCTCAGAAGATATGTCGCCGTAGCCATTGGCCGTGACCACGCAATCCTTCATGTCGGCCATGTAGCGATTGGGCAACTGGGCTGGATCGAGCACTCGCATAAGAACCGGATGCGGATTGTTTTGCGCCTGTCCACCCGTCGGCGCATCCAGACCCGCCAGTAACACCACGCGCATGAACGTCCCGGCAGGAAGATAGTTCTCAGCCGATGTCTTCTCTTCCTTGGCTGTAGCGGACGATATGCCGGCGGCTTGTGGCCGCGCCTGCGGTGCGGCAGGCGCAGCCACCGTCGAATCGGAGACTTCGAGCGTGAACGCGCGCTTCACCACGGTCTGCATCGGCGCATTCGGATCCATACCAGGCTGTGTGAACTGCCCAGGCCTTCCAGGAGGCGGTGGGGGAGGGGGCGGCAATGCCGCCGACCCCATGGGTTGCAGCGGGCGTAAATTTCCTCCGGGCTGAATTACCGCTGCCGGGGGAGGCATCGGCACTTCGTTGATTCCAGCTCCGGCGGTGCCTTGCATGGATCCACCACTGGTTTGTGGGATATTCACCATGTTCTGCTTGATCGCAGCGATTTCCTTATTCAGCGCCTCGATCTTTGATGCTTCGTTCGCCCGCCAAACATCCTTGTCGTTCAGCTGCTGACCAGGAACAGCTATGAGGCTGACCTGTTCAGGCTTGTCCACAGGAGCTAGATCGGTTTTATTACTCCCGGAGTCGGCGAACCATGCAGCAGCCAAGGCCACCCCGACAATCACGGCGCCGACGCCGACCGCCATCATTAGTTGCTTCTTGCGGGCAGGCGACGCCTTGAGGGTGGGTATGATTCGCGCCATTACCGCACCCCCTCGTTCCGTTTCACCACAAAGACCTGGGTGCTGCGACCCGGCTCAACGGTCAAGTCGCGCACCGACACAGCCAGCACGCCTTTTTTGTAGAACTCCTGTTCGGCGACCCGAACCGGGGCGTCGCTGATATTGAACAGGCGATACTGTTCACCCACCAGTGAATGTCCGGTGAGAACATGCTCCAGCGCAAAACGGGAGCCTTTCCAGAGGCGGATTTCCTCCCAGGTCTTCTTTACCTCCAGGCCTTCAGGCAAACCTTCACCTGCCAATGCCTGAATCATTTTCTTGATCGCCTGCTGGTAACTGGCGGCACGTTCAATCTCGCCTGGCTTGGCTGCAACAGAAGCAGGGGCAGCCGCTTCCTTGATCACGATGGTTTCCCCTGGGATATCCTGGGGCTGCAACACCAGCGTGTAGGTTCTCCCGCTTTGACTGAACACAAAAACTCCGAACGGATCCTTGGCCAATGGCTGAATCAGGGCCTGCCCGGTGGTGGCGTCCGCACTGCCAGTGAGCATTCCGTCGTCGGCGGACTTGACCAGGCGAACCCGGCCTCCCTCGATCGAGATGCGGTTCAAGTCTCTCAGACTCACCTTGACGAACAGGGTCTTGCCCTCGACGCCTTCCACTACCTGCAGAGCATGAGAGGATGGGACGGCAAATAAGCAAAAAAGGCTAAGGCTAAGGAGCAGTGATTTCTTCAAACGGTCGGGCAGCATTCTTACCTTCTCTCATACCGGTCAGCAGCACACGGCCGCCGCGTTGGCCAAACTCAAATACGTAGGTTTTGTTCACCTGTGATGTTCTGCTGTCTCCCAGGTAGGTGTTGAGTACGCCCTGAACAGCGATGCGTTGTTTTGCCTCGTCCGGCATGACCATCGCGATCGCCATGAACGTGCTGGCGTTATCCGCCTTGATCTTTTGGGCATAAGCACCGGCTTCGATTTCCAGCTTCCCGTAGAAGCGGGGGTCGATATATGACTTGAGTGTGCGGTGATTAAAGTCCACGTTCTGTGGCGTCACATCGAAGTAGAGTTGGGCCAGAAACACGCCCATCTCGATCAGATATTCTTTGGAAACCTTGTCATCCTCGACCCAGAATGTTGTGTGGATCGTCGGTGGAACCAGTGTTTCGCGATGTGTGTCGCCTCGCGTCAGGAAGGCGATCAACATCAGGAGCAATGCGATCTGCGACAGGGCGAACATCATCACAGCCCATCTGCGCACACCGAGAGTGACGGCCACTTGGCCGCTCAGTTTGTCGATTCTCATTAACCAATGAACTCTCGTATGCTCGAAGGCGGTGTTGCCTTCATTCCAAGGTTGACGGGTAGATGCCAATACAGCAGGTGCATGCCATAAGCTCTGTGCTGGCCGAATTTGGCTTTGCGGTAAAGCCAGGCCATCACTAACCCGAACCCCGTGAAGCTCACGAGCCAGCCTGTAATGAGGCCAAATACAAAGAAGGACATGAACAACATGGCCACGTCGAAATCCCACCACATGAACTTGGGAGGGTCGTCCAGGCGGGTCGGGATCGTTGGCGAATCTTGATTGGCCATGCTGTTCAGTCCGGTGATGCTTCGCTTAAATCACAGCGGCGAACATGCCGTTGATGATCGTCGGGCCAAGGCCGAACACGATGGCGAAGACGATGCCCACCAGCGCCGGCATGGCGGTAGACTTAGCGAAGCCAATGAGTGCGCCTACAACGAACGCGGCGATCGCCAGCGCTTTGCCCAGATAGCCTTCGGCCCAACCTACCAGCATGTCGAACAGGGCTTGGAATTCTGTACCGGTCACACCACCGCCGGCGGTGGTGGCCCATGCCGAGCTGACCATCAGAGCGGAGAGAAGCCCCCCGACAACGACTTGTTTTTTGCTGAACATTTTCATGAAATTCATTTGATTCTCCTTGAGCGTGTGTATCGAAAGATTGGTTTCATGGTCCCGGTGTCTCAGCAGTCTCAAGGTCTCGCATCACGATGTGGCGCACCAAATCCAGCATGGCTTGCCTCGCTGTCCCATCGTTCAGACAGTATTCAATGGCGGCTGTGGCCAGTCGCCTTTCCAAGAACAGGTTTCTGTTGGGAAGGGCTCTCCCAAGCTCCTGCAGCTTGAGTTTGGTTTCCTCGCGCACAAGGACCGCCTTGTATCCCGGTTCGGTAGTGTTTTTTGTCATTCCCAATCCCTATTCGTTAATGCTGATCACCGCACGTCTTGCGCCAGGGTTCGTGCTGGGCGGATGCTCGATGCAGCATCGCGAATCGACTTTGATATTCCATACCGGGATTCCATTGGCGCGCATGAAACCCGCGACCGCCATCCCGCGCTTGTACGCCAGAGTTTCGTTAAATCGCTTCTTGCCTATCTGATCTGTGCTGCCAACAACCAGAAGACGTCCCGCGTCACGATGCAGTTTGAGAAAAGCATTGAGACTGGCTTTCTCGGCATGGCTGAGCCGGGCCGAGGCCAACGCAAAACGAACTGAAGTAGAGGAATGAACGGTGAGCGGCTTAGCAGCGCTATCCGATACCCTCGCTGGCATGGGAACGGCTACAGGCAGGTCAAACACCTTCGCCGTCCTTACAGGGCAATCGCCTTGATGACACATGACATAAGCGCTAATGGAATCGGACTGCGTCACTTGCCAGTTGGCAGCCATCGACGAACCTGCCCAGACCATGGCAAGCAACGTGAACATGCGTTTCACGAGGATTTCCCCATTGCCCGGTAGACTTTCCAGGCATAGCTATTTCGTGCGCGGCGGCACGCATCACCTTTGAGTCGCGTGCATGCCGCGTTGTACGCACCGACCGCTTCCCACGAAGCGCCATACCGAGTGAAGTTGTTCGCCAGCACCCAGGCCCCCAGCTTGACGCTGGTACAGGGATCGTAGAGGTGGGTCTCGGTGTATCCGAGCGACTTGATAGGGTTTCTCCGCAGCCACCGGGTATTAATCTGCATCAGCCCAATGTCTTGAGACTGTGTACTAGCTGTGTGAGTGCTGTTAACCGCATGCGGTCTCATATTCGACTCAACTTTGGCCACTGCCTTCAGCAATAGTGGAGAGACCCCATACATCTCCCCCGCCTCATCAAAACAGAAGGCGTGGGCTTGGGTATAAAAAAGGGCCGTCAAGAGGACAACCCAAGGGGAGGAGAGGGAAACCATGGGGCGAATGCTATTGATGCGCTCATCCCGCTTCCAGCGGAAATCAAAAGAATGTTTTTTTGATTGATTGCTGAAATTAAAATCAGAAATGGATAAAATTATTGGTTGCCAAAAAAAAAGAAAGCCCAAGAAGGGCCAAGGGACTTACCCGAAAGGGCTTGTTCGCTTGAATAGACGCGAACACAAAGGAATAAGGGGGGCTGAAGGGGAAATGCTTACTGGTTAAGGTCTATAAATGGCTGGACAAAGAGCGCCCACCAGTTTGCGTCCTAGCGGAAATCACCAAAAGCTTTTGAGAGTAAAGGCTCAGACTTGGCCTGAAAAACATTGAAAGTACAGGTCGCCTCTGTCAGATAAAAACCGGTCAGGTACTGCCATTGGCGGTGTGGGAAAAATGCGTTACTGGGCGTCCGGAGCAGGTCAGTAAAATCGGCGTGGTCTTCTGCTCCTCGGCCTAAGCGGCCTTTCACGCTTTATGCCCTACAGATCATCGCGAATGTCCGCTTCCTACGGACTCGAACTGGTGCTCCCCCTATCCTAAGCAGATTTATTGAAAGCAGGCCATCAACAAACAGCTCTTTTAGGTTGGTAAGCTGCCTCTGCCAGCAACAGATGGTCATTGATATCGTTTTGGGTGAACAGTGTTCGGAGCGGCCGTACGCAAGTTTCCATAATTCACTTGCTGAATGCCCTTATAAAACAGCTAAAGTGCGGAAAATTATTCACGCAAATGGCGCTTTTCACGACTTAAAATTTGACCGACACGCTGAAAGCGCCAAAATTGTCACCGTTTTCCTGGGCCTGGAACTCGCGCGAACGAAGTACATGGGTGTAACTAAAGCGTATATCTGACCAGTCCAGGACAAAGCCGAACTGCAGGTCACCAACCAGCGGCTCCTTATCAACGCTGCGGCTATCGCGGAAGGTGTTGCCGTCGAGAAAGATGTTGTGCGCAACCGCCCGTCCCTCGATGCCTGCAAACAGGTACCAGCCGAAATCGGACACCAGAGCGAAGTCCGCTGAGCCCGGTAGGCCGGGCTGGATACGTGGCGGCCCGTAGTCGCTGGGCAGTTGCTCGCCGTAGCGCAGCGTGACGCCTGCATTGGCGTAGGTGAACACGTTGCCGAGTGCGGCCCCTACGTGGGGGGTGAAATCCAGTTGGTTTCCCAGGAAAGTCGTGATCGCGAATCTCCGCCAACTGCGCTGGTAGGCCAGGTTGATGCCCAACTCATCGCCGAGTTGGGTGTCCCAGCCTTGTGGCTCATCTGCGCCCACGACATCGTGGATGAATTTCTGGGTTTGCTCGGCTAGCGAGGACGGCCCGACGATGCCCAAACTGACCCCGAACTGATCAAGCTGCTTGCCTAACTCCACGCCCAAGCCAATTGAACCGTATAGCCAGCCGGCATAGGGACGCTCATCCAGGGG
The DNA here is from genome assembly GCA_049588075.1 of Thiobacillus sp. Lineage (GTDB taxonomy): Bacteria > Pseudomonadota > Gammaproteobacteria > Burkholderiales > Thiobacillaceae > Thiobacillus. The sequence continues at coordinate 49,990 of JBAVFD010000065.1, read as the reverse complement.
TGGGTTGGCGACGGTGATATCGCTCGGCACGAACATGCTCTGGCCGAAGGCATAGCCATGGCGAATCTCGCCCTGCTCGGGGAACCACGGCACGAGGCGGGCCAGTTTGATGGCCCATTCGGGTGTGGAGGTATCCGATTTGGGTACCCAGACCAACCTCACACCGTTCGTATAGTGCCGGTCATTGCCATAGAAAAAGTCATTTTCCAGGACGAAGCTCAACGTCCCATGTTTCCCTGGTTCAATTGCCGAGGCCGTGAGCGGGCAGGTGATCCCGATTGCAAGACGTAGCAACGTCGATCCGGCTATTTTGTTCATGCCATGGTTGCCAGGGTTTTGCGGAAGCGTGCCAGGGACAGGGTGAACAGGCTGGCTCCGATCACGGCCAGGCTGATGAATTGAGGCCAGACAATGTCAAGGCCCGCGCCGCGATACAGGATTCCTTGCGCCAGCGTTACGAAATGGGTGTTGGGCGCGGCCTGCATGATGAACTGGACGGCGTCAGGCATGCTTTCGCGCGGCGTCATGCCCCCCGACAGGACCTGCAGCGGCAGCAGGACCATCAACAGCAGCAGCCCGAACTGCGGCATCGTGCGGGCGAGGGTGGCGAGGAAAATACCCATGGACGTGGTCGCGAACAGGTGCAGGGTCGCACCCGCGAAAAACAGCGCGACTGAGCCTTCGATGGGGACTGCAAGCAGGCCGCGGACAATGAACGTCAACGAGAACCACGATGCCGCGAGCACGACTAGGGCCATGGCCAAAACCTTGCTGCTCATGATCTCGAAAGGCGTCACGGGCATCACCAGCAGATGTTCCACCGTCCCATGCTCGCGTTCTCGGATAAGGGCGGCACCGGTGAGCACGATGGACAGCATGGTGATGGCGCTGATGATTTCCATAACGGATCCGAACCAGGCCTGATTCAACTCGGGGTTGAAACGCGCCCGCAAGACCAGATCGACTGCGGGCACCGATTCCGCACGATACCCCCTGAGGAAATCGTTTACCTCGCCCGAGACGATGGCCTGGATATAGCTGCTGCCGGTAAAGCTCTGGCTCATCCGGGTGGCGTCGACATTGAGCTGCAGCACGGGACTATGCCCCGCGAGGAGGTCGCGCTGGAAGCCGGACGGGATATGCAGGGCGAAAGTGTCGAGTCCGGCATCCATCCGTGCATCCATCTCGGCTGGCGTGATCAGGACCGGCGGCAGGAAGTAGGGCGGATAGATGACGTCGATGATACGCGTGGACAGCGAGGAGCGGTCCTCGTCGACGATGGAGATGGGCGCTTTGTGTAGCGTTTCCGGCATCGCCGTGGCGGCGGTGTAGATCGAAAACGTGAACGCGTAAACGATCAATACAAGCATGATGGGGTCGCGCACGAGGCTGCGCAGTTCCTTGATGCCAAGATGGAGGATGTTGCGTGCGGATCGCATGCTTATCGCTCCTGCTTCCTGAGCAGGGCCGCGCCGAGGCTGATGAGGACGGGAACGGCGATCAACAGGGGAATAAAGGAATCCCGGAGATCCATGAACCCGAGCCCTTTCGAGAACGTGCCGCGCGCAATCGTCACGAAATGGGTGGTCGGATAGATCTGCCCGATCAAGGCGCCCACACCCTCCAGGGAAGAGACGGGATCAATCAGCCCGGAGAACTGCACGGCCGGCAGAATGGTTAGCAGAGCGGTGCCGAACAGGGCGGCGACCTGGCTGCGCACGAAGGCCGACATCAGCAGCCCGAAGGCGGTGGCCGCAATCACGTAGAGGAAGGCTGCGCCGGCCAGGGTCATGAAACTTCCCTTCAGCGGCACGCCGAACAGGGAGGTGGCCAGTGCGGTGAGCAGCAGGAAATTGATCATGGCAAGCGCGATGTAGGGAATCTGCTTACCAAGTAGAAACTCCAGCCGGGTGACCGGGGTCACGTAGAGATTGACGATGGAGCCGAGTTCCTTCTCCCGCACTACCGATAGTGCGCTCAGGATTGCAGGGATCAGCATCAGCAATAGCGGGATCACCGCCGGTACCATGGCCGGCAGGCTGGATACGTCAGGGTTGTAGCGAAAGCGCGTTTCGATGCTGAATTGCCCGGCTGTCGCCGCTGCCCCATACGCCTCGCGCGCCTGGGTGGTGAGCCAGTGCTGGTGCATGCCCTGGACATAGCCGCGCACTGTCTCGGCGCGCATGGGCATGGCGCCATCGATCCAGGCGCCGATTTGCACCGGTGTGCCGCGCGCGATGTCGCGCGCGAAACCGGGAGGGATCTCGACGGCCAGACTGATTTCGCCAGTGCGCATGCGCTGATCCAGTTCATCATGATCGCGGATCGGCGGGTGCTCGATAAAGTAGCGGGAACCGGAAAGATTCAGCGCGTAGTCCCGGCTCAGGTTGGTCTGGTCTCGGTCGAGCACGGCAAACGCGAGGTCTTTCACGTCCATGCTGATGCCGTATCCCAGCACTAACATGAGGATGACGCTGCCCAGCGCGGCCAGCGTGAGACGAATGGGGTCGCGGCGCAGCTCGAGTGACTCGCGCCGGGTGTAACTGAGCAGGCGGTACAGGCTGAAACTCTCACGACCGGCGGGGAAGGCTGCTGCGGTGTAACTGGCTTGCCCTAGAGTGGGCTGAAGTGCGTCTGTAGCGCGTGCAGGAGACACGGATTCGTTCTTCGCGACGGCATCCTCCAGATAGCTGATGAACGCCTCTTCGAGGTTGTGTGCTCCGCGCTTCTCGATAATCGCTGCCGGCGTATCGCTCACCAGCACTTGGCCGGCGTGCATCAGCGAGATATGGTCGCAACGCTCGGCCTCGTTCATGAAGTGGGTTGATATGAAAATGGTGACGTTATCCTTGCGCGCAAGGTCGATCAGGATGCGCCAGAAGCCGTCGCGCGCCACCGGATCGACGCCAGAAGTCGGCTCGTCCAGGATCAGCATCTCCGGTCTGTGGATCATGGCGACCGCGAGCGACAGGCGCTGACGCTCACCCAAGGGCAAGGCTGCCGGCAGATCGCCCATAATTTCGGCGAGCCCGAAGTGCTCACCCATCTCCCGCACCCGCGGCTCGATATGTTCCGGCGGGATGCCAAACAGCCGCGCGTGCAGCACCAGGTTCTGCCGCACTGTGAGTTCGCCGTAAAGCGAGAAGGACTGGGTCATGTAGCCCACGCGGCGGCGCGTGTCGATGTCGTGCGGATTCAGCGGGTGGCCGAACAGCCACGCCTGTCCTTCGCTTGCGGGCAGCAGCCCGGTGAGCATCTTCATGGTGGTGGTTTTACCGCAGCCATTGGAGCCGAGGAAGCCGAAGATATCGCCTCGGCGGATGCGGAAATTGACGTGATCGACCGCCATGAAGGTGCCGAAGCGCATGGTGAGATTGCGCGCCTCGATGGCCACCTCGGTTTCTTCGCCCGCAGCGCGGGGCTGGATTACCACGGGCCGGTAGCCTTCGCGCTGCACCGCGGGAAGCAGTCTGATGAAAGCCTCTTCCAGCGTACGGGTTTCAGTGCTCGTCAGTAGTTCCTGCGGCGTGCTGGTGGCGAGTACCCGGCCGTCGTTCATGGCGATCAGCCAGTCGAAGCGCGCAGCCTCTTCCATGTAGGCAGTGGCGACTAGCACGCTCATGCCGGGCCGCTCTGCGCGGATACGTTCGACCAACTCCCAGAACTGCCGCCGCGACAGCGGATCGACGCCGGTGGTGGGCTCATCTAGGATCAGCAGGTCGGGGTCGTGGATTAGTGCGCAACAGAGGCCGAGCTTCTGCTTCATGCCGCCGGACAGCTTGCCGGCGGGGCGGTCCGCGAAAGGGGCGAGTCCGGTGGCGTTCAGCAGCTCATTGATACGCCGCTCGCGCTCGCGGCGGCCGTGTCCAAAAAGCCTCCCGAAGAAGTCCACGTTCTCGAATACTGAAAGCGTCGGATACAGATTCTTGCCGAGGCCCTGCGGCATGTAGGCGATGCGCGGGCACACCGTGCGGCGGTGTTGCGCATCGGCCATGTCGCCGCCCAGCACCTCGACCCGTCCCGTCTGGATCGCCCGCGCGCCGGCGATGAGCGAAAACAGGCTCGATTTGCCGACGCCATCCGGCCCGATGACGCCGATCATGCAACCTCCCGGCAACTTGAGGCTAATGGCGTCCAGCACGCGCTCCTTGCCGTAGCGCAGACCAAGTCCACTGATGCGAACCACGGCCGCAACGTCTGGCGAGGGGGCGACGCCGTCGCGTTCGCTCATTGCGGTAGCTTCACTTGGAGACGATCGGGCCAGGCGGCATTGGGATCACTTCGCACGTAAGCGACGCCGGGAAGGCCGGTTTTCACCTTGAGGATGTGCTTTTTGAGCAGGTCGGACGGGAGCTGCGCGCGCACGCGGAACATCAGTTTTTCACGCTCGCTCGCCGTCTCCACCGTTTTGGGCGTGAATTGCGCGACGTCGGCGACGAAAGACACATTCGCCGGAATCACGTACTGGGGAGCGGCATCAAGCACGATACGCACCTCGGTGCCGATTGCCATCTGCCCCACCACGGCAGTCGGCAGGAAGAATGTCATGTACACGTCGCTCAGATCCACCAGATTCAGCACGCGTCCGCCGCTGGATATCACTTCGCCGGGTCGGGCTATGATGACTTGCACCCGGCCATCGCGCGGCGACTTCAGCGTCGCGTCGTCGATGTCGGCCTGAATGCGTTCGATGTTGGCCTGCGCGGCCACGGCAGTTGATTGCGCGCCGGTGACTTGGGAACGCGCGCTGACGATTGCCGACTCCGCGGCAGCGACTTGCGCACGCGCAGCGGCAACAGTCGCCTGGGCGCTTGCTACCCGAGCCCGCTCGTCGTCCACTGCCTGGGGAGATATGAAGTTCTTCTCGGCAAGCGCCATTGAACGCGCCAGATGCGATCGGGCGGCCTTGAGTTCCACTTCACGCTGCGCCACCACGGCCTGCGCCATCGCCTTGTCGCTTTCGCGCTGCGCAATCTGGCTGCCCGCCGTGACCACCGCACTGTTGGCCTGCTGCAGTTGCGCCTCCGCCTGCCGGTGCTGGGCTTCGAGTACATCGGTGTCCATCAGTGCCACGACCTGTCCTGCGCTGACGAATTCGCCTTCACGCACGCGTATTTCTTTCACCCGGCCGGCGGCCCGGCTTGCGACGTCGATCTCGACGGCCTCGATGCGGCCATTGCCGCTGACCAGCCCGGTTTCGGTTTCCTTGAGTCCATAGTGCTGCCAGGCGAAAAATGCCACCACACCGGCGACCAGCACGGCCACCGTTCGGATTAACCATCTCTTTTGCTGTGGGGTCATCGTTGTCTTTACCTTGCGTGGTGTTGTTCGATAAATTCTGGGCCGGTTAATTGCATATAGCCACAGTGGCGAGTGGTTGTTGCTTTCGCTCGTCTGCGCTCACGTTTGCGTGAGGAGGTCGCTGACCATGCGCCGGAACACCCTCACCACGACATCCCGGTCAATGTCGGGATTGCGGATGGCGCGAATACGCAACCCCTCGAACATGGCCGAAATGGCCTCCACCATACCAGCGAGCGCGGCCGCGTTGTCCTCATGGCCGGCTGCCAGCCGCGTAGCGTGGATGGTTTCGGCGAGGCTGTCCCGACACTGTTTGTCGGCCGCGCGCACGATCCCGGCGATATGCGGATTGCGTGCGGCTTCGGCGACGATTTCAAGTTGTAGTCCAGCCGTGCTCGGGTCGAGATTGTCCCGTACCCCCTCGACAGCGCGCTCGATCATGGCCGCCTTGACGTCGCTTGCCGCGCGCAGTTCGGCGGTCAGCGTCAGCAGTCGTTCCAGGTCCTGGGCGACGATGTCGGCAATGATCGCCTCCTTATTCTCGAAGTAGTGATAGATGTGGCCGGTGCTCATGCCGGCCGCTTTCGATATCTGCGCAATGCTGGTGCCGTGAAAACCGTGTAGGCGGAAACAGTCCGCTGCAGCTGAGCGGATTTGCGTGCGTCGCACATCGGCTCGCGACGCTTCGGTTGGTTGGTAGGGGGAGGCGGGCATGCTTTATCTCCAAAAGAGGGAGGTGCAGAAGTGCGAGAAGGGTAATTCGAATCTTGCGTTTTTTTGAATACTAATATAGATTGAACGTTCATTCTAGTTTGAATGTTCAATCTATGCCGTGCAAACCCTTCATCAGGACGCCTGTCAATGCAGGCAGCACACATTCACGAAAGGCTATCCATGCAGACCCCGCGCATCCTGCAACTCCTACCTTTAGGCTTGGCATTGGCAAGCACCCTGTTGCTCAACGCCTGTAGCGGCGAGCAACAGAATGCTCCCGCTGGCGGCATGCCGGGCGCGCCTGCAGTTACGGTGATGACGGTGCAGCCTGAGCCAGTACCGATAACCGCCGAACTGCCTGGCCGTACCACACCTTACCTGATGGCTGAATTGCGGCCGCAGGTGAGCGGCATCGTCAAGGAGCGAATGTTCAAGGAGGGCAGCGATGTCAGGGCTGGCCAGGTGCTATACAGGATCGATCCGGCGATCTATCAGGCGGCCTATGACAGTACACGCGCGAGTCTGGCGCGGGCAGATGCCAATCTGGAAGTCGCGCGGCAGAAGGCCGTTCGCTACGCTGATCTGGTCAAGATCGAGGCAGTGAGCGCGCAGACCAACGAAGAAGCACAGGCCGCGCAGAAGCAGGCACAGGCCGATGTCGGCACGGCGAAGGCGGCACTCGACAAGGCGCGCGTCGATCTCGACTTTACCCGCGTCACCTCACCGATTGCAGGACGCATCGGCCGCTCGACTGTGACGGCGGGGGCGCTGGTCACCGCGAACCAGCAAGCAGCGCTCGCCACCGTGCAGCAACTCGACCCGATCTATGTTGACGTGACGCAATCCAGCGCCAAGTTGTTGAGCCTGAAACGCGATCTCGAATCCGGCAAGTTGCAGCGCGCAGCAGGTAATACGGTGCCGGTGCAACTGGTACTGGAAGACGGCAGCCTATACGGCGCCGAAGGCCGGCTGGCGTTCTCGGAAGTGACGGTCGATCAGGCCACCGGTAGCGTGACGCTGCGCGCGGTGTTTCCCAATCCGAAGGGTGACCTATTGCCCGGCATGTATGTTCGCGCACGCTTGACGCAGGGCGTGAATCGCGCTGCCATGCTGGTGCCGCACGCGGCGGTCAGCCGCACGCCGAGCGGCGAAGCGCAGGTGATGATGGTGAACAGCGAGAGCAAGGTCGAGCCGCGCAGCGTCAAGGCAGAGCAATCAATCGGCGACAAATGGGTCGTAACCGAAGGCCTCGCCGCCGGCGATCGCGTCATTGTTGAAGGCCTGCAAAAGGTGAAACCGGGTGCGCCGGTGCAGGCACAAGAGGCCGGTTCTGTGCCAGACCCCGCGCCTCCTGCAATTACTGTGGCGAAGTGAGGTAACAGACCATGGCCCGCTTTTTCATCGACCGTCCCATCTTCGCGTGGGTCATCGCCATCGTCATCATGCTCGCGGGTGGACTGTCCATCCTGGCGCTGCCGGTGTCGCAGTATCCGGCCATCGCGCCGCCCACCATCGCCATCAACGCCACCTATCCCGGCGCCTCGGCGAAGACGGTGGAGGACTCCGTCACGCAGGTCATCGAACAGAAGCTGACCGGACTCGACAACTTGCTCTACATGAATTCGTCGTCCGACTCCTACGGCAAAGTCACGGTGACGCTGACCTTCGATGCCGGCACTGACCCCGACATTGCGCAGGTGCAGACGCAGAACAAGCTGCAGCTCGCGCTGCCACTGCTGCCGCTGGCGGTGCAGCAGCAGGGCGTGCAGGTGGTGAAATCGACGCGCAACTTCCTGATGGTACTTGGCTTCGTGTCCAAGGATGGCAGCCTGAGCCGGGTCGACCTGTCCGACTTCCTCAACTCGACAGTGCAGGAACCGCTGTCGCGCGTGACCGGCGTCGGCGAGGTGCAGGTGTTCGGCGCCCAGTACGCCATGCGCATCTGGATCGACCCGGCGAAACTGAACAGTTTCAGGCTCACCCCAGCCGACGTGCAGGCCGCAATCCGGGCGCAAAATAACCAGGTGTCGGCCGGCCAACTCGGCGGCACGCCGGCGGTGGCGGGGCAGGGTTTCACTGCATCGATCACCGCGCAGAGCCGGTTGCAGACCGTCGGGGAGTTCGAGCAGATCCTGTTGCGCAGCTCGGCGCAGGGTGGAGAAGTACGCCTAAAGGATGTCGCCCGCGTCGAAATCGGCGCCGAGAACTATGGCATCGTCGGGCGCTTCAACGGCCAGCCCGCCGCAGGTATCGGCATCAAACTCGCCGCCGGGGCCAATGCGCTCGATACGGCGGATGCGGTACGCGCCAAGGTCGAGCAGATGAAGGCGTATTTCCCCGCTGGGATCGAGGTCGTGGTGCCTTACGACACCACGCCTTTCGTCAAGATATCCATCATGGGCGTGGTGGAGACCCTGATCGAGGCGATCATCCTGGTGTTCCTAGTGATGTATCTGTTTCTGCAGAATTTCCGTGCCACCCTCATTCCCACCATCGCCGTGCCGGTGGTGCTGCTCGGCACCTTCGGCGTGATGGCTGCGTTCGGCTTCTCGATCAATACGTTGACCATGTTCGGACTTGTGCTGGCCATCGGCCTCTTGGTGGACGATGCCATCGTGGTGGTTGAAAACGTTGAACGCGTGATGAGTGAGGAAGGACTGTCACCGAAGGAAGCGACCAAGAAATCGATGCGCCAGATCACCGGCGCACTGGTCGGCATCGGCCTGGTGCTGTCGGCGGTGTTCGTGCCGATGGCCTTCTTCGGCGGTTCCACCGGCGTCATCTATCGCCAGTTCTCGATCACCATTGTCGCGGCGATGGCGCTGTCGGTACTGGTTGCGATCATTTTCACGCCGGCGCTGTGTGCGACCATGCTGAAGCCTGTGCAAAAGGGCCACGGCCACGGTGAAGGCGGCTGGCTTTCCGGCTTCTTCAGTTGGTTTAACCGCATGTTCGAGCGCAATACGCAGCGCTATGAATCGGCAGTGGGCAATATCCTGCGACGCAGCCTGCGCTTCCTGGTGATCTACGCCGCTATCATCGTCGTACTGGCGCTACTGTTCGTTCGTCTGCCAACTTCTTTTCTCCCGGAAGAAGACCAGGGCGTGATGTTCACCCAGATCATGCTGCCGGCCGGGGCGACCCAGGAGCGTACCGTCGAGGTGCTGAAAAAAGTCGAGCACCACTTCCTCGAAAACGAGAAAGACAGCGTGAAATCGATCTTTACCGCGGCCGGTTTCAGCTTCGGCGGTAGCGGCCAGAACATGGGGCTCGGCTTCGTCGGCATGAAGGACTGGGATGAGCGCCATGAGCCGGGACAGGACGTGAAATCAGTTGCCGGACGCGCGATGGCCGCGTTCTCGCAGATCCGCGAAGCGATGGTGTTTGCCTTCGTGCCGCCGGCGGTGCTCGAACTCGGCACATCGAGCGGTTTCAATGTGCAACTGCAGGATCGCGCCGGCCTCGGCCACGATGCGCTGATCAGCGCGCGCAACCAGTTTCTCGGTCTCGCGTCGCAGGACAAGCGCCTGGTCGGCGTGCGTCCCAACGGCCAGGACGACGTCGCCGAGTACCAGCTCGACATCGATCATGCCAAGGCGGGCGCGCTCGGCGTCTCGGTGGCAGATATCAACGACACGCTCGCCACCGCTTGGGGCGGCACCTATGTCAACGACTTCATCGATCGCGGCCGCATCAAGAAAGTGTATGTGCAGGCCGACGCCGATGCGCGCATGAAGCCGGAAGATCTGTCCAAGTGGTACGTGCGCAACCAGCAGGGCGAGATGGTGCCCTTGTCGGCGTTCGCCACCGCGCACTGGGCCTACGGCTCGCCGCGGCTGGAGCGCTTCAACGGCCAGTCGTCGGTCGAGCTGCAAGGCCAAGCCGCGCCCGGGCTGTCGTCGGGCGACGCGATGGCGGCGGTCGAGGAGATCATCGCCAAGCTGCCGCCAGGCATTGGCTACGAATGGAGCGGCACCTCCTACGAGGAGCGCCGCAGCGGCACCCAGGCGCCGGGGCTGTACGCGCTGTCGCTGCTGGTGGTGTTCCTCTGCCTGGCAGCGTTGTACGAAAGCTGGTCGGTGCCGTTCGCCGTCATGCTGGTGGTGCCGCTCGGCGTGCTCGGTGCGGTGGTTGCGGCAACCGGGCGCGGCCTGTCGAATGACGTGTATTTCCAGGTTGGCCTGCTGGCTACCATCGGCCTTTCGTCGAAGAACGCGATTCTGATCGTGGAATTCGCCAAGGCGCAGATGGAGCAGGAGGGTAAGGACCTAATCAGTGCCACGCTTAATGCAGTGCGTATGCGGCTGCGTCCGATCTTGATGACCTCGCTCGCCTTCGGTCTCGGTGTGCTGCCGCTGGCGATCGCCACCGGCGCCGGCTCGGGCAGTCAGAACGCGATCGGCACTGGCGTGCTCGGCGGTACCCTCGCTGGCACCTTGCTCGGCCTTTTCTTCATCCCGCTGTTCTACGTGGTGATCATGCGTCTGTTCAAGAGCAAACCACAGGCGGCAGAAACAGCCTCTGCAGCAGCCCAACTGGAGTTCAAGTGATGAGTCCGTTACGCACCCTGACCGTCGCTATTGCCGCCACCCTGGCGAGCGCCTGCACGATGATCCCGGAATACCAGCGGCCCGCGGCGCCGGTGCCGGCGAGTTTTCCGAATGCGCCCCAGGTAGCTTCGGCGACACCAGCCGATGCCATCGCCTGGCGTGACTATTTTGTCAATGCGCAACTGCGCCAAGTGATCGCGCTGGCGCTCGCCAACAACCGCGACCTGCGCGTAGCTGCACTCAACATCGAGCAGGCGCGCGCGCAGTACCGCATCCAGCGTGCTGACTTGTTTCCATCTGTCGGCGCGATCGGCGAACAAACCGCACAGCGCCTGCCTGGCGAACTGACCAGCAGCGGTGAGGCTGGGATCAGTCGCCAGTACAACGCCACGATCGGTTTCTCCTCTTACGAGCTGGATTTCTTTGGCCGCATCCGCAGCCTTAACGCAGCAGCGCTGGAGCAATATCTCGGCACCGAGGAGGCGCGCCGCAGCGCCCAGATAAGCCTGGTGGCCGAAGTTGCCGGCACCTGGCTGACGCTCGCGTTTGACAACGAACGCCTGGCGCTGGCTCGCAGCACCTACGAGACACGGCAGAAATCCCACGATCTGATCCGACGCAGCTTCGAAGCAGGTGTGGTCTCGGCGCTCGACCTGAACCAGTCGCAGCAGTTGCTGCAAAGCGCTCGTGCCGACGTTGCGCGTTACAACAGCTTCGCCGCTCAGGACGAAAATGCGCTCGCACTCGTTGTCGGCGCCCCGGTGCCGGCCGACCTGCTGCCAGCCACGCTCACCGACACGGTTAGCGCTGTGGCCGAATTGCCAACTGGTGTGCCTTCCGACGTGCTCACCCAGCGCCCCGATATTCTGCAGGCCGAACGCGCACTGCGTGCTGCCAATGCCAGCATCGGCGCCGCACGCGCAGCTTTCTTCCCGAGCATTACGCTGACCGCCGCCGCCGGCACCGCCAGCAGCACCATGGATGGCCTTTTCAGCGGCGGATCTGGAGCCTGGAGCTTCATCCCTCAGATCCGCATTCCTGTTTTCGAGGCGGGTCGCCTGCAGGCGAGCCTGGACGTAGCCGAGGTGCAGCGCGACATCAACGTGGCGCAGTACGAGAAGGCTATCCAGAGCGCCTTCCGTGAGGTGGCCGATGCGTTGGCTGACCGTGCCTCGCTCGCCGAGCGGCTTGACGCCCGGCGCCAGCAGGTTGAGGCCACGCAGGCAGCTTTCCACCTGTCGGATGCGCGTTATAAGGGCGGGGCGGACAGCTATCTAGGCTTGCTCGACGCCCAGCGCTCGCGCTACCTTGCCGAGCAGGAGCTGATCATCGTACGGCTGGCCGACGCCGCCAACCGCGTGACGCTGTACAAAGTGCTCGGCGGTGGTTGGCGATGATAAAGGCGGTGCCCGAATAACGCACACGCGCAGCCCTTTGGTTTTGCTGTGGGCGCGGTGCGATGGTGCAAGCGGTGATCGTCCGTTTAAGGCTGGCGTTCTCCATCAACCCGTCTGCAATGAGTCGAAAATGACGATTCGGCATCTTCAGAAGCAGACGTTCCTGAATGACCGGTTGTGGAAAGTGGGGACAGGCTGCTTCGGCCGACGACCCGCCTGTCTGAGAGAGCCTCCCTCCGTCGCTTCTATGGTCAAAGCGGTCGCACGAAGTGAAGCCACGGAACGCAGGGTGGGGCAACCCCCTGGTTACAGTGTTGGCAGGCAGGGGTTTTTTGCTGCAAGGTCAATGTTATAAGAAATTATATGTTATATTTTTCTATAACATACGGAAAAGCACATGGACCAACGGAACGACAGCCCGCAACAACGCCTTACCCTTCTGGAGCTTTTGCTGGTTTGGGAAGGGCGCATTTACCGTTCGCGGGTATGCGAGCTGTTTGGGATTGGTTTGCCACGGGCCAGCCAATGGATCAAGGAAATCCGCGACCTGAACCCAACCTGGATGCAATGGGACAGCAAGTCCAGGAGCTACTTCGCTACGTCAGATTTCTACAAGCGGTACACCAAGGCCTCTCAGGCAGACATTTCCGAATCGCTTTCCCGTTACCTGTCCATGGTCGGGCTTCCCTATGCGTCGGCCATGGAAGATGGCAGTTCGGTGGCCTGGTCGGCGACGCCAAGCATCACCGCCCCGGCACCCAAGACATTCGCCAGCCTCGGAAATTCGATCAGACAGGCAAAAGCCGTCGAAATCGAATACATGTCGATGAGCGAACCGGCTCCGCATCGCCGCACGATCTATCCGCACAGCCTGGTTCTCGCCGGCCGCAGGTGGCATGTGCGCGCCTACAGCGAGGCCCATCAGGAATTCCGGGATTACGCACTGGGGCGGATCCTCGAAGTGAAGCCTTTGGCGCGTCTCGCGGATCGCACCCGATTCGATGACCCCGACTGGAACACCAAGGTCAAGGTTCGCCTGGTCGCCCACCCTGAACTCTCTCCTGCGCAGGCCAGAGTGATCCAGGCCGAATACTTCAATGGGACCGCGAGCCGCGTGGAAACCTGCCGCGCGGCTCTGGTCCCCTATTTCATTCTGGACATACACGCCGCGATGGACACAAAGATCCAGCACGCGCCCGAGTATCTGATCGCCGTTGAAAACGCACGGGAGGTGTCCAAGTGGCTTTTCAACCGCTAGGTGCTGGCGGCGCTGCCGCCTCCCTTCTGTTCACGCGGCTACCGGAGCGGCTGTTTGCGCCGCTCGCCTCGCCCAATAAGCAGACCTACTGGGGCATCCTGTGCGCGCTCTACGACAGGCGCTTCGGGCCAGATGCTCCGCTGCCCCCCAGTTTTGGGTTCACGACCCGTGACATCACCCAGGATATCGAATCCGAACTGGTCATTCACGACGCCTGGACGGACGAGGACGGCGCGACGCCCGAAACGCCGCTTGGCATCCGGGCCATCACCATCTTCAACCGGCTGCATGATTGCGGCTGGCTTCGCCTGGACCGTCATGGCGTCGACAAGCGGGTCTCCATGACCCCGGCGGTCAACCAGTTTCTGGGCCAGCTTATCAACTTCGCGGAAACCGGGCCGATCTATGTGGCGGGCAAGGTTCGATCAATCGAAGCCAACCTGAAGCTGGTGATGGAAGGCGCCGGCGGCGACTCGCTTGTCGAGGCGGCTGATCAGGCAAGAAACCTTCTTGAGCACATCCGTAATACCGGTACGAACATCCGCGATTTGATGAGCGCGCTCGGAGCAGAGGAAACCACCACCCAGTACGTCCGCCGCTTCTTCAGCGATTTCATCGAGCAGGTGTTCATCGGCGACTACAAGGAGCTCCGGACCCGCGAGCACCCGCTGTCGCGGCGTCCGCAGATCCTGCACTGGGTCGAGGATCTGCACACCTCCGAGCAGAGCCGCGAGCGCCTGATCACCTGGTACGAAACCAAACGCTTCCAGGGCGACCGGACAAAAGCGGAACGCATGTTCGAGCGCGATGTGCAGAAATTGCGCGATATCCAGCGGATCGACGATTACCTGGAGCGACTGGATGACGAGATTCGGCGCGCAAACCGCCGGGCCCTTGCCTACCTGGATTACCGCCTGCGATCGCTCCGGCCTATCGACAAGGTAGTCGATGCTGCGATCGTACGAGTCATGGACTCTGGCGAGGATGCTCATGAAGGTCCATTCGCTCCCGGTGACATGATCAGCCCGGCCAACCTTGCCGAGCCGCGCCGACAAGAAGTGCGAGAGAAAGCGCCTCAACTTCGGGAAACCACGCCCACTGACGAAGACATTGCCCGGGCGAAGTTGCGGGCCCTTGCCCGCAATCTGCGGCTGGTTAACGCCCCAAAGCTGGCTGAGTTCGTGTCCCGACAGCTTTCCGGCAAACAAACCATCGCCAGCGAGGATCTGCAGCTCGGCGGCCTAGCCGACGTCCGAGCTTATCAGACCTTGTTGGTCCTCGGCGCGGCCATGGATAGCGGATCGGCCTATTTGCGGCAGCAGGCGTCAACCATGATGCGCGGCTTCAAGGTCCGTCGCACAGGCGACAAGGAAATCGAAAACAAGTGGATTACCGGTGTTCCGTTTCAGATCGAGAGCGCGAAGAAACCGGCCGCAACCAAAGGGAAATCGGCATGAGCCAGTATTGGGAAAACGTCGCAAACAAGACCGACAGGCAATATGAGGCAGAGGAATTCCAGTCGACGGCCAGCCGCCTGCTCTCTGAACAGGTGCTTTATTACGCTGACAAGCATAGTCGCGTGGCATACGCCATGGTCGAGCGGTTTGAACGCGATTTCAAACACGTCCTCTCAATGGTCGGCAGCGGCCTGATCGTGAACCGGCAACTGCGCTATGCCTGCGCGACTCCTGACAACGGCAAGGCAGGCACGGCCAATACCGCGCAAACGCTCCTCGCGCTGGTGCTCCGGAAGATCTACGACGAACAGGCCCGAACCGGTCAGTTGAACGATGACGGCGAAGTGATCTGCGACCTGGTCGAGCTGGAGGAAAAGTATCGTCTCTCCACGTCCGGAAAGCGCGAACTGCCCGCCAAAGGCGAGTTGGAGAGCCTGGTCAAAACACTGAAACGCTGGGGAATCGTTCGCAAGATGGATGAACATGAGTTCACCGATACGGGCATCAGCACCGATCAACCCTACGTCCTGGCCATACGCCCCGCCATTGTGGATCTGCTGGGTGAAACGGCGATCTCCCGGCTGGACCAGTTCACACAATCGTTCAAGCCCGCACAAGAGCAGACTGAAGAAGGTGAAGGTCAAGGACCGGATCAGCAAGAGGAAGCTGAAGCATGAAATATCTGGAAAGCATCAACCTGGTGCAGTTCTTTCTGTATGAAAGAGAGCATGTCCGCATTGCCGAGATCACGGGGATTTTCGGGCCAAACGGCAGCGGAAAAAGCTCGTTTCTCGATGCCGTCCAGATCGCCATGTTTGGCGCCAACAGCCGCCTGATGGCACTGAACGCTCAGGCTGACGAGAACAAGACGACCCGCTCAATCCGGAGTTATTGCCTTGGCCAGTACGGCGATACGGCCGAAGACCGGGTACGGCCACGCTCGAACACCTACATCACGCTGATCTGGCGTGATTCAGAGACCAGAAAGCCCGTTTCCATGGGCGTGTGCATCTATGCCGACGAAAACAGCGAACAGCACAAAGTGCTGGGCCGCTATCTTCTGCCTGACGTGGAACTGACGCTGGGTGACCACCTTGAGACCGTCGACGGCAAGGAAAGCCCGAGGGAATGGAGTACCTTCAAACAGCAGCTGCTTCAACGATCAAGGGTGTCCGGCGAGGAATGCGTGTTTGAGGAGGCCGAACGCTATATCCGCGCTTGCCTGCTTGAACTGCGCGGCTCGGGTGGGGCACCTTCATACGACGCCTTTGTCCGTGCATTCAAGTTTGCCCTGAGAATGCGTTTCGACAAGACGGTGGACGAGATTGTCAGGAATGACGTGCTCGAATCCCGGCCAACCAATATCAAGCGATTCAAGGAAGTCACCGACTCCTTCCGGCGCCTGGCCGAGCTGGTCGCTCAGGTGGAGCAAAAGATTACCGATGGCGCAGCGGTTGAAGCCGCGTTCGAGAATGCCACCATCGCGGCCAGCAAAGCAGCCACATGGAAGGCCCTGGGTCTGGATGTGGCGCTCCAGCAGGCGAATCAGGCGCATGACGAAGCGGAAGGTCTCAAAAATGAGGCCGAGGAAGCGCACGCCCAAGCCGAGAAGACTTTTAATTCATTAAGTGACGACCACATTGAAGCCGCAGATAAAACGAGCCACTTTCGCCAGTTGCGCGAACAGCATGCTTCGCATGCGGATTACGCCGGGCTCCAGAGCCAGATCCGTACAAATCATGACAACGCAGAACAGAAGAAAAAGGACATCATTCGTCAGCTTTCGCTGTTCCGGGACCATCTGAAAAAGGCCGCAGAGACCGGAACCCTGGAAGATGCTATCAGCCGCAGCCTGGCCGACGAATCTCAAAAGCTGGCCGTGCTCATCGAACGGTTCAAGGAAGTTGAATGGAGCGATGTTGATACCCACCTGCGATCCGCGATTCAGACTTCGGAGCAAGCGCAGCAGAATCTGAAAGCCATCGGCAACGCACTTAACGAACAGCAGAATGGAGCTAAGCAACGCCTCCAGAACGCAAAAAACGCACTTGAACGAGTCAGCCAGGGCAAAGCCCCGCTCAACCCAAACGTCGAAACCTTGCAGAGGGAATTGCGGGACGAGGGGATCAGCCCCGTGGTGGTGTGCGATGTCGTCAGGATCACGAAAAAGGAATGGCAGCCTGCAATCGAGGCCTACCTGGGTGGCAACCTGCAGGCATTGCTTGTGACTCAGAATCAGGAGCGACAGGCATTTGAGGTGTATCGAGGCCTGCCCGAAAAACGTGCCGTGTACGGGGCCAAGATCGTGATGGAAAGCCGCCAGGAGCCCGGTCGTCGTTATGAAAGCGGCTCCGTAGCAGAATTGATCGAAGGCACCGATCCGGCTGCGGTTGCCTATCTGCGTAGTCTTTTTGGGGACATGGTGTGTGCCACAACCACGGCTCAGGCCATGGAGCGCGGCAAGCGCACCCTCACGCAGGACGGCATGCTCGTCGGCAAAGGCACCATCGAGCGCCTGAAACTGGTTTCCGATGGCGACCTGCGAATTGGCCGGGATGGTGGCGGGCGGCACCTCGATGCAGCCAGAAAGCATGTCGCGGATTGCGAGAAAGAAGCGAAAGCCATTGCGCTACAAGTAGGCGCTGTCGAAGCGACATCCGGCGTACTTCGAATCTTCCCCCCTGAAGAACAGGCTCAAACCTACATCAAGGGCTACTGGACGGATGCTGAAAAGGCTAAAGACACGGCAGCCAGCCTTGAAAGAAAAGTCGAAGGCGCGGCCAATGAGGAATATATGCAGCTTGGCCGGGATGAGCAGGATTGGGCGAAAAAGGCGGAAGAACTTGGTCAAGCCGTCACTTCCGCTAACGGTATTCTCGGTTCAGCAAAAACTGCATTTGACCAATGCAAAAGGAATGTTGAAGCAGCAGCTGGCAAGGTTCAAGTAGCCAGCAAAGCCGCTGACGCTGCCCGCAACGATCCGGAATACGACGCCGAATATTCATCGCGCAAGTGGGATGACCTGCTCGAAAAGCAGGGTGAAGACTACGTGGCCATGGCAATCTACTGCGACGGAAAGCAAAGGGAATTCACCAGGCGATCAGAAAGTGAAGCCAACAAGGGAAGCGGCCTGATGGGCGAATTCCTGACGAAATACCGTGAACAGGCCAGCGAAGAGGTGCGTGAAGACTGGCGTAAAGCGCAGTCCTGGATGGGCGACATCCTGAAACGGCTGCGGGACACGGAATTGCTCGAATACAAAGAGCAGATGAACGATGCCTACAGGGTTTCCCAGGACACATTCAGGAATGACGTTGCCTTGGCCCTGAGCCAGAACATCGAGGCGCTTGATGTCACCATGGAGCAACTCAACCGGGTGCTGAAAGAATGCCCGGCATTCACCAACGGTGAGCGTTATCAGTTCAAGCGCATTGTTCGACCACACTTCAAGCCGCTTCTCGAATTCGTGAAGAACATCGCATCTTTCGGCCCACAGGAAGACTTGCTGGGCGGGGCCGGGGAGATCCCGCCACAGTTCAAGGAACTGCTTGACGACAAGATCGCGCCAGGCGCCGGCAGCATCAAAAGCCCGCTGGATGACTACCGCGAATTTTACGAATTTGACATAGAAATTAAGCGGGATGACCCGCTGACGGGAGACTCCAAGGTGGTTGGCCATCTGAGCAAGCGCATCGGGCCGGGATCCGGCGGCGAGCACCGCGCGCCTTTGTACGTAATTGCCGGTGCCGCACTGGCATCGGCCTATCGCCTGGACCGCGACAACCGCGACGGCATCAGGCTGATCCTGCTCGATGAAGCCTTCAACAAAATGGACCCGACCAACATCACGGCCACGATGCGCTACCTGCAGGATCTGGGTTTGCAGGTGTTCATGGCCAGTCCAGGCGAGAATCTGGGCGTGCTCAATGCTTTCCTGCATCGCTACTACGACATTTCAAAAGACTCCCTGCGCAACGTGATCTTCATTGATGGCCATGATGTCACCGACGAGGTTCGGGAGATGTTCATGTCGGACGACCTGGACACCCACCCCGAACTCATTGAGCAGGAAGTCAATCGCATGCATGGGGTGGGCACGGCTACCCCACAGTTGGTGTAGCCGTCACATGGACACGAAGGCCCGTAACGCCCTCACAAAGCTGCTTGAGGCCGGCAATCGGTCGACAGCGGGCGTCCGCTCGACCCGGCCGGCGCTGACCCGCTCGTATCTGGCCGACTATCAGGCGACGCGCTCCCTGGCCGACAAGGATGCTTTCGAGGCAGCGATGAAGGCGGCGAGAGCCGAAGGCGCCGTAACCCTGACCTGGGAGAAAGGGGTCGGCGAGGATGGGTTCATCCAGCGCGTCGAACTGATCGACCTCGATGCCCTGGCGAAGCTGCTTGGTGTAGAAACCGCAGCAAGCCGCCTTGAGAAAGCAGCCTCGCAGTTCGCCCCTTTGCTGCCAGAATTTCCAGTTCTGAATGAAGTCCTGACTCGCTGGTTCAGCCTGAAGAAGGTTCGCTCCTTCGGCCCGGAAGATGCTCACGACTGGGTCGATTCCGCCCGTATTGTCAGTTTCATGATCTCCAGCCGTGAGAACAGTAGGGTTGACGAGCCAATCCGTGAAGTCAGCGCACGACTGTTCAAGGACAGCAAGCGCATCGAGAAACTGGCTGCGCCGGTCGATGTGCTGTTGACCGGGGATGTCGACGCCGAGATCCGTGAGCCCATCAATGTATGGCAGGAGATCGGCCTGTTCCGGGAAGAGCAGCCCGTCCGCATGGCAGGCCGGGTGACCGTGGCGCGTACCCGCGTCACCGCGCTGCTAGATGAGCCGTATGGGGCTTTTTCTGCGCCTTCTGTTGTCGGCTTGGCCAGCACCCCCAAGCTCGTGATGACCATCGAAAACCAGACCACCTTCCACAGCGAGGCCAGGCGCCGCCACGACGAGGAAATCCTGCTTATCTATACCGCCGGCATGCCCACACCCGCCTGGCGAGCCATGTATGTTCGACTGCTTGGCGGCTTGCCGCCAGGTGTGCCCATCTATCACTGGGGCGATATTGACGAAGGCGGGTTCAGGATTGCCTCCATATTGGCTCAGGATGCCAGATCAGCTGGGCATACCCTTCAACCGTGGATGATGCAACCAGACGACGTTCCAGAGGACCGACGCGTTAAAGCCAGACCGCACACACTAGAACGAATCCGGCGTTTTGCGAGTGCCGCAGGCTGGAGAACGCTGGGTGAGGAAATTGCAAAAGCAGGCTTTACTGCCGAACAGGAAGGACTACCCATCGTTGGGTTAGAGCAGCCCCAATAGCCGCTAATCCGGGCCACAAAAACGCGTATCACAAAACACAAAACACTTCAGCAATCAATCAAAAATACTTTGTTTGAATTAACTGCTGTAAAGCCACGGCCGAGTCCATAGCATCACGGGCATTTCCACTTCTCGCGCAAAGAGTGCCCGTGGCTTCCATAGAAGAACCCAACAATCAGGATCATCCTGTCACGCTCTTCGGACACATTGCGGCACGATTCGAAAAAATCGAACTGTCCCACTGGACGGCCGTTGTGTTTGCATGGCTTGCCCGTTATGACGGGAACGGTCGATGCTACTTTGAAGACGAAGAGGAATCCCCAGCCCATGAGGTGCTTCATTGCATCTCCGAACTGGAGCATGGGACCACAGACGACGAAGTAGCCCACGCGCTATCTCATCTTGAATTCCTTACTTGGCGTGTCCGCCATCCCGAAACCGCGGAGCGCTGGGATCCGCTCTCACTATCCCTCAGTGATTTCATCGGCGGGGACTTATCGCCCAATTGCTGGAAATGGGAAGGGACTTTCCCGTCTTCACCCGTAATTGCCTCATGGCTCATCGAACAGCTCCCACACCGCTGATGTCCGGTGATTGGCTGCTCATTGCCGCTGGAGCCTTGGGAGTGGGCGGCGTATGGGTCGTTTGGCGTATTGCCCGCCACAACGACCATGCGACGTCCGACCATTCAACTCCATCCGGTAGCGATTCAAGGGCAGCCAACCATATTAAGGTTCTCCCTGGCAAAGCCGTCCTGGATCAACTCAACCTTCAAGCCCTGGTCGACGGATGTCGTGACCGCATGGGCTTCGACTACACCCTGTTCCACCAAGACTGCATGCCCGTCATCGAGCGGGCTGCGGAATGGACTCAACTGCTACCAGCCTCGGAATCGCACCATCACGCGCAGCCCGGTGGCCTCATGACCCATATGATGGAGTCGGCAGCACACGCGCTACGCTTCCGGCAGGGCTATCTGCTTCCGGTCGGAGCAGCCCCCGAGGAAATCCCGGCTCGCAAGCACCGCTGGACTTACGCGGTGTTCCTTGCCGCGCTACTGCATGACATTGGAAGGCCTATGGCCGATATCAACGTCAAAGTTCTCCGATCGAGAAAACCCTGTGGCAAGTGGCAGCCTCTTGCGGGCTCAATGCTGGATCAGGGGTTGACGCATTACACGTTGAATTTCGAGATCACGCGGGATTACGACCTGCACAAGAAACTGCCCATCGTGCTGTTCCAGCGGCTCGTCCCTTCCCATGTTCTCGCTTGGCTTGCCGATGACGTACAGCTCATGGGCGATTTGACGAGCTACCTTTCGGGGGATGATCAAGACAAGGGGGTGCTGCGAGAAATCGTCACACGCGCCGACTCCGAGTCAGTCAAGAACAACCTGATGCAGGGACCGCGCACCCGCTTTGCTTCCGCCCGGTCGGTGCCACTAATCGAACGCCTGATGCAAGCCTTGCGCCTGATGCTGGAAGAAGGGCGACTGAGCCTGAATCGGGCAGGCTCCCATGGCTGGGTTTACGATGGAAAAATCTGGTTCGTGTCCAAGCGGCTGGCTGACGAGGTACGCCAGTTCCTGACTGAACGCGAAAGCGGGGAGGGCATACCTGGCAAGGATAAGAACGATCGCCTTTTCGATACCTGGCAAGAGTACGGTGCCTTGATCGCCACCAGTGAGAACCGTGCTGTGTGGCAGGTCATGGTCAGTCTCGATGAAGGGTGGGAACAAAAGCTGACCGTGCTGTGCTTCTCGCTCGACAAACTGTTCCAGTCCCCGGTGCTTTACCCAGAAACCATGAGAGGCAAGATCATTGCCGGAAAACAGGATGCCTCATACATCCAGCCGCTCGATTCGGAATCCGAGCGATATTTTGGTTTCATGAGTGATTCTGGCGTTGAGCCGGCCACCAACCCATTGGAGGATCCGGCCAACCAGCTGTCGCTCGTCATACCGCAGCCCGATCCAACCTCCTCGCCGAACACCGAAGAGCAGCCGAGGCGGGCCAGCACGGCTCTCCCTCCCATTCGCCCGCCGGCACAGCCCAGAGCGGCCGCTCTATCTGAACCTGGGGACGCAGGCTTTCTCGATGAAGACGACGCCGCGATCAAACATTCACCAAGACCCAAGCCCCCTACTGCAGCAGCATTGAAGCCGGTTGCACCTGCAGGGCAAGCAGCGGCCAGGCCCAAGCCTGGCTCGAAAAAGAAGGAACCCTCTGGTGCAGCCATGCGGTTCATGCGCTGGATTCAGGAGGGCCTCTCGGAAGGCAGCATGCCGTACAACCGCGCGGACGCCATGATTCACTTCGTTGACGAAGGAATGATGCTGGTTTCCCCGGTGATCTTTCGCAAGTTCGCCGAACTGTTCGGGGAGGAGGGCGATGGCACGCCATCGGATCGAGCGGGGAGCAAGCTGGGGACAGGCATCCAGCGCCAGGTTACCAATGCTGGCTGGAATCTGGTCTCCGGAGAGAAGAAAAGCAACATCCAGCGTTACATGGTGATCGGCGCCGATGGCGAGGGCAAAAAGCTGATCTCTGGCGTGGTCTTACTGGATCCTGTTCGATTCGTGAACCCACTACCACCGAATAATCCCTGCATTGTCAGGTTCGACAAACCCATCGAACACGTCTGACATGAGCTATCCCATCGAAAACCTGTTCCGGCCCGCGGTCGAATACGTACCGGCCTTTGCCTCGTTGTCCGGCGCCATTCTCCTGATGAGCGCTCACGAGTGGTTTTTTCTGCCAAAGGAGCTGATCGTGACAGCCGCTGCCGGCATGGTCCTGCATGCCGGCGTGCGACTGAGACAGGGTATTCGGGTTTCCCGATTTCAGCGCAACCTTACCCGGCTGCCTAAGTACGTCATTCCTACCAGCGCAATTCCCGTCTCAAAAAGCCGACTTTTCCTCGGTCTTGGGTTCAAGTGGGATCAGCGCCATACCCAGCGCCTGGCACTGGCGCGCGATCCCAAGAATCGTCGTTACATCACCCAATCCGGCCTGTATACCTGGGCGCGTCGCTTCGAATTCCGCCACGAAGGGCGCGGCGGCGCCCCGGGCTGGCTGGCGCGGCAGACCAGGAAGGAGCTCTGGTGGAATCCGGTTACGCCATTGCCGCCTGTCGGCGGCGATCCGATCATTCACGGACTGGAACCGGACGAAACGGAAATCAGCATGGATCTGGTCGAGCGGCCCGGCCACATGGTCGTGCTGGGCACCACACGGGTCGGCAAATCACGCCTCGCCGAGGTGCTCATCACACAGGACATTCGGCGAGGCGACGTGGTGATCGTATTCGACCCCAAGGGCGATGCCAGCCTGATGACCCGCTGCTACATCGAGGCGGCCATGGCCCGGCGCGAGTTCTTCATGTTTCACCTGGGCTACCCCGACCAGTCCGCACGTTACAACCCGATCGGAAATTTTGCCCGAACCACCGAGGTCAGCACCCGTATCGCTGGCCAGCTCCCAGGCGAAGGACAGTCCGCCGCGTTCAAGGAATTTGTCTGGCGCTTCGTGAACGTGATCGCGCGCGCGCGAACCACCCTCGGCTACCGTCCGGATTACCGCATGATTTATGAGGATGCGGTCAATATCGACGCCTTGGCGCTGGAATACTTGCGCTTCTGGCTTGACCGGGAACAGCCCGGCTGGAATGAGGCGGTTGATGCCATTGAGATGGATAAAACCCAGATTCAGCAGGCAATGAAATCTGGACGGACGATGGATGCTATGAAAATCCTGCTGTTCGTCCGCGAGAATAATCTGCATGACCCGATAGCGGACGGCCTGGCATCCATCCTGTCGAACGACCGCAGCTATTTCGAGAAACTGGTGTCCAGTCTCTATCCCTTGCTGGAAAAACTTACCACCGGCAAAACCGCGCAGATACTGTCTCCACAGTACGACGACCCGACTGATCCAAGGCCGATCTTCGACTGGATGAGCGTCATCGAACGCGGCGCGGTGGTCTACGTCGGGCTCGATTCGCTCTCTGATTACGAAGTGGCTGGCGCAGTGGGCAACGCCATGTTCGCCGACCTGACCTCGATCGCCGGCCAGACCTACAAGTTCGAGCAGGGCTACGGGCTGTCCACGGCCATCCCCAAGCGCAAACTGTCCATCCATGCGGACGAGTTCAACGAGCTGATCGGCGACGAATTCATCCCGCTGCTGAACAAGGCTGGTGGTGCGGGATTCCAAGTGGCGGTCTATACCCAGACCTGGGCCGACGTGGAAGCCCGCATTGGCAACAAAGCGAAGGCCTCACAGATTGGCGGCAACCTCAATACCCTGATCATGCTAAGGGTCAAGAACAAGGAAACCGCCGAAATTCTCACCGACCAGCTCCCGGATGTGCAACTGGTCACCTCGATTCAAGCCAGCGCGGCCACGGACAGTTCAGATGATCGTGAGGTATTGTCTTTCACCACACGGAACGAAGACCGGATCAGCACCCAGGAAGCCCCCATGTTGTCGCCGGCAGATCTGGTGCAGTTGCCCAAGGGGCAGGCCTTTGCGCTTATCGAAGGCGGCCAGCTCTACAAAATCAGGCTCCCTCTGTTCGACCCCGACGAAGCTCCCCCCATTCCTGCGTCGTTGGAAGACATTGCCGCGAGCATGCGGCAGAAATACGACACGCACGGCACCGAGACGGAAAATCTGGTCGTTGAAGGGAAGGGCAGTGGCTTTTAGGAATTCCGGTCTCTATGACAGCAATGTGGCAGTCGCCTTTCTGTGGCCATTGAAATGGCTTTTTGGGACGCTCTTGCTATATGTCATGCTTGGCCTGATCGCCCTCACCGCGGCTTTCCTGTTTGCCAAATATCAATGGCCGGATCCAGTGCAAGCTGCCGACGCTTTGTTCCAGTCGGAAACCGCACGCGTCAAAGAGCTTGTACGGCGAGGAAGCCACGCCGCCGGCCTTTCCACGTTGACCGAGCTGGCCCAGCAGTGGACTTACTGGCTTTTTTTCAAGGCGACATCACTCCATGAAGCCACCTATGCCTATTTCTCCGGGTATCAGGTCAACGAGGTCGACCGGATGTATCTGAGCCAGTTCGTTGCGCGTAATGCACGGGAAATCTACCTGGCTATGAATGTGATTCAGGTCTACGGGATCAGGATTGGCTTCTTACTGGCTGCGACCCCTTTGTTTTTCCTGTTGTATGTCTTGGCTGGCGTAGACGGCCTGACCGAGCGTTATATCCGCCGCGCGTGCGCAGGACGCGAATCGGCGGATCTGCACAAAATTGGTCGCCTCGCGAAGCTGATGTTCTTCGCATCCGGGGTCACGCTATATCTCTGCCTGCCAGTTGCAATGAGTCCGTTCTGGATTATTGCGCCGCTGGCGCTGGTTTTTGCGGTGTCCACACGGGTTCAGTGGCAGTTTTACAAGAAGTACTTTTAAGTGAAAATAAGTGAAAACCAACACCCAAACCCGCCACTCGTGCGAGACGGTTTGGGTGGCGCCAGATGGGCGCTTAGCCTTTATCCCATTACAGGTATAATATGTTTATGGCAGCACAAGAAAAATCGCTCGTATGGGTCGGGGGGTGCAAAAAAGACTTGATGGCCCTTCCTGCCGACGTGCGGAAGTTCTTCGGTCATGCCCTTGACTTCGCGCAGCGCGGCGACCAGAACGACGCCGCGAAGGTGATGAAGGGATTCGGCGGGGCTGGCGTTCTGGAGGTGGTCGAAAGCGACATCGGCGGCACGTACCGCGCTGTCTATACCGTCAAGTTCGAGGAGGCCGTGTTCGTCCTGCATTGCTTCCAGAAGAAGAGCAAGAGCGGGATCGCCACACCGAAAGAGGACATGGACATTATCCGCGCCAGGCTGAAGGTTGCCGAGGTGCTTGCGAAGGAGCTACGAAATGGCAAAACGAATCATTGATGGCATTGAGGTCGAAATGGGCTCGGAGAATGTCTTTGCCGATCTAGGTCTGCGCGACGCCGAAAAACTCAAAATCAAATCCGGTTTGGTGATCGAGATCACCAAGGCCGTGCGTAAACTCGGGCTCACCCAGGATGAGGCGGCTCGTCGCATGGGCATTACACAGCCGAAGGTGTCCGGCATGCTGCGCGGCGACTTCTCCAACCTGTCCGAACGCAAGTTGATGGACTGCTTGAATCGGTTGGGCTACGACATCGAAATCAAGGTGAAGCCTGCCGCCGAACCTCTTGGACATTTGGTGCTTGCTGTCGCTTGACCGCTGTACGGCGATCTCCCGTAAAGCCTGTGGTGCTTGCCGAACGATTTGATTTCGAGTTCGTATGTACGCGGAGATATTGACAAATTGAAAGAATTTAGGTTTGATGGGGGCCTAGTAGGGTCAGGGATGTGGCCAGACGAGTCTACTTGAGCAATGCGAACGCCCCTTAGGGGCTTTATCAAGACCCGATAATATGCACATAATGCATATTATGTTAAATAGTATGCACAGATGGCTTCACCTGTAACCATGAGCAGTCGCCCCCACGAAATTCGAGTAACACCCTCTGAAAATCTGGTACCGCCCCGGCCCACTCTATTAATGCTTTCTTAACGCCGTCCCTCCCAGTCTTAGCCCCATCTTTACCGGCGCCTGCCTATAGTCCGTGGTGTTCCTGTTTACATTGGAAGGAAATGCCATGGATCTGCTCTACATCGCCCTGGGCGTAGGCTTCTTCGCCCTCACGGCCGTTCTTGTGTCCGTCTTCGACGGATTGCGGAGACGCTGATGAATACCCTCTATCTGATCGCCCTGATCGCCGCAGTGGGCATTTTTGCCTACCTGCTGGCCGTGCTGTTCTACCCGGAGGACTTTTCATGACTGCCAACGGCTACCTGCAATTGGGTCTGTATCTGATCGCCCTGATCGGCCTGGCATGGCCGCTGGGCGTCTACATGGCCCGCATTTATCAGGACGAGCTGCCTGGTTTCGTACGCTGGCTCAAGCCGGCTGAAAACGGCTTCTATCGTGTCTGCGGGGTGAAGCCGGGCGACGACATGCCTTGGACCCGCTACGCCTTCGCGATGCTGGCCTTCAACCTGATGGGCTTCCTGGTCGTCTACGCCCTGCAGCGTCTGCAGGTCTGGCTGCCGCTCAACCCCGAGGGGCTGGCCAACACCACGGCCGATCTCGCCTTCAACACGGCGGTGAGCTTCGCCACCAACACCAACTGGCAGAGCTATGGCGGTGAGACGACCCTGAGCTATCTGACCCAGATGGCCGGGCTGACAGTGCAGAACTTCGTTTCCGCTGCCTCCGGCATGGCCGTACTGGTGGCCCTGATGCGCGGTTTCACGCGCAGGGAAGCCAGCGGTGTGGGCAACTTCTGGGTCGACATGGTGCGCTCCACGCTCTACATCCTGCTGCCGCTATCACTTGTCCTGTCGCTGGCGCTGGTCAGCCAGGGCGTGGTGCAGACTTTCTCGCCCTTTCAGAAGGCGCAACTGGTCGAATCGGTGACGTACGAGCAGCCGAAGACCGGCGCCGATGGTGAGCCTGTCGTGGGTGCACAGGGCAAGCCGGTGATGGAACAGGTTGCCGCCACGGAGCAGACCATCGCTGTCGGCCCGGCCGCTTCGCAGATCGCCATCAAGCAACTCGGCACCAACGGCGGCGGCTTCTTCAACGTCAACTCCGCGCACCCGTTGGAAAACCCGACGCCGCTCGCCAATTTCCTCGAACTGCTGGCCATCCTGCTCATCCCGGCTGCGCTGTGCTTCTCCTTCGGCCGCTTCGTCGGCGACATGCGCCAGGGCGGCGCCATCCTCGCTGCGATGACGGTGGTATTCACCGCCCTGCTGGCGGTGGCGGCGATCGCCGAGCAATCGGGCAATCCGCTGTTCGAGCGCCTCGGCCTCGCCACGCAGGCTTCCGACATCCAGGCCGGCGGCAACATGGAAGGCAAGGAGACCCGCTTCGGCATCGCCAACTCCGCCCTCTGGGCCACCGCTACCACCGCCGCCTCCAACGGCTCGGTGAACGCCATGCACGATTCCTTCACTCCCATCGGCGGCATGGTGCCGATGTGGCTGATGCAATTGGGCGAGGTGATCTACGGTGGCGTCGGTTCGGGCCTGTACGGCATGCTGGTGTTCGCCCTCATCGGCGTGTTCGTCGCCGGGCTGATGATCGGCCGCACGCCCGAGTACCTGGGCAAGAAGATCGAGGCCTTCGAGGTGAAGATGGCTGCGGTCGCCATCCTGGTGCCGCCGCTGGTGGTGCTGGTGGGCGCGGCCCTGGCCGTGAGTCTGGACATCGGCCGCGCCGGCATCCTCAATCCGGGTGCGCACGGCTTCTCGGAGATCCTCTACGCCCTGTCTTCGGCCGGCAACAACAACGGCAGCGCGTTTGGCGGACTAACGGCCAACACGCCCTTCTACAACACCCTGCTGGGCTTTGCCATGCTGCTGGCGCGCTATTGGCTGGCGATCCCGGTGCTGGCCATCGCCGGCTCGCTGGCCGCCAAGAAGATCGTGCCGGCATCAAAGGGCACCCTGCCCACCCATACCCCGCTGTTCGTGCTGCTGCTGATCGGCACCGTGATCGTTGTCGGCGCGCTCACCTTCGTCCCTGCGCTGGCGCTGGGGCCGGTGGCCGAACACCTGCAAATGATCGGCGTGAAATAAAGGAATCACCATGCACAAGACTCAAACCCTGTACGACGCCGCCCTCATCAAAACGGCGGCCTGGGATGCGGTAAAACGCCTGTCGCCTCGACATCAGCTGAAGAACCCGGTGATGTTCGTGGTGTGGCTGGGCAGCCTGCTCACCAGCGGCCTGTTCGTCCAGGCGCTGGCCGGCCAGGGCGAAGCGCCAGCCGGCTTCATTCTCGCCATCTCCCTTTGGCTGTGGTTCACAGTGCTGTTCGCCAACTTCGCCGAAGCCATGGCGGAAGGACGTGGCAAGGCTCAGGCGGCAGCACTGAAAGGCATGCGCAAGGCGGTGCTGGCCAAGAAGCTGAAGGAACCGCACCACGATGCCGCCACCCATGTGGTCAACTCGGAGGAGTTGCGCAAGGGCGACGTGGTGCTGGTTACCGCCGGCGAAATCCTGCCAGGCGACGGCGAAGTGATCGAGGGCGTGGCTTCGGTCGACGAGTCAGCTATTACCGGCGAATCGGCCCCAGTGATCCGCGAGGCGGGCGGCGACTTCTCCGCTGTCACCGGCGGCACCCGGGTGCTGTCCGACTGGCTGGTGGTGAAGATTACCGTCAATCCCGGCGAGACTTTTCTCGATCGCATGATCAATATGGTGGAGGGCGCCAAACGCCAGAAGACCCCCAACGAGATCGCGCTGACCATCTTGCTGGTGGCGCTGACCATGGTGTTCCTGCTGGCCACCGCGACGCTGCTGCCGTTCTCGCTATTCAGCGTGCAAGCAGCGGGCAGTGGATCGCCAGTCAGCGTCACCGTGCTGGTCGCGCTGCTGGTCTGCCTGATCCCCACCACCATCGGCGGTCTGCTCTCCGCCATCGGCGTGGCCGGCATGGGACGCATGATGGCGAAGAATGTCATCGCCACCTCGGGCCGCGCAGTGGAAGCGGCGGGCGACGTCGACGTGCTGCTGATGGACAAGACCGGCACCATCACACTGGGCAATCGCCAGGCCAGCGCCTTCCTGCATGCCTCCGGAGTGACCGAGCAGGAACTGGCCGACGCTGCCCAACTCGCTTCGCTGGCCGATGAGACCCCGGAAGGCCGCAGCATCGTGGTGCTGGCCAAGCAGAAATTCAACCTGCGCGGGCGCGACGTGCAGGAGCTGGGCGCGAGCTTCATCCACTTCTCCGCGCTTACCCGCATGAGTGGCGTCGACCTCGATGGCCGCGAAATTCGCAAGGGTGCGGGCAACGCGATCCGCGCCTGGGTCGCTGAAAAGGGCAGCCACTTTCCGCCCGAGGTGGAAGGCCTCGTCGAGCAGGTTGCCAGGCGCGGCGCTACCCCGCTGGTGGTGGCCGATGCGGCTAACGGCCACGCCCGCGTGCTGGGTGTGGTGGAGCTGAAAGACATCGTCAAGGGTGGCATCAAGGAGCGTTTCGCCGAGCTGCGCCGCATGGGCATCAAGACGGTGATGATCACCGGCGACAATCGCCTGACCGCCGCCGCCATCGCCGCCGAGGCCGGAGTAGACGACTTCCTCGCCGAGGCGACGCCGGAGGCCAAGCTGAAGATGATCCGCGAATACCAGGCCGAAGGCCGGCTGGTGGCAATGACCGGCGACGGCACCAACGACGCGCCAGCGCTGGCGCAGGCCGACGTCGCGGTGGCGATGAACACCGGCACACAGGCTGCCAAGGAGGCCGGCAACATGGTCGATCTGGACTCCAACCCGACCAAGCTGATCGAGGTGGTGGAAACCGGCAAACAGATGCTGATGACGCGCGGCTCGCTGACGACCTTCTCGATCGCCAACGACATCGCCAAGTATTTCGCCATCATCCCGGCCGCCTTCGCCACCACCTATCCGGCGCTGAACGCACTCAATGTGATGGGGCTGGCCACGCCCGCCAGCGCGATCCTGTCGGCGGTGATTTTCAATGCGCTGATCATCGTCGCCCTGATTCCGCTGGCGCTGAAGGGCGTCAAATACCGCCCGCTCGGCGCCGAGGCCATCCTGCAACGCAACCTGCTGGTCTACGGCCTGGGCGGCCTCATCGTTCCGTTCATTGGCATCAAGGCCATCGACCTGATTCTGGTCGGCTTGAACCTCGCATAAGGAGCACACCATGTTGAAAGAACTCAAACCCGCGCTGCTCATGCTCGCCCTGCTCACAGTGCTCACCGGCGGCATCTATCCCCTGCTGGTCACCGGCATCGCCCAAGGCCTGTTTCCCGATCAGGCGAACGGCAGCCTGATCGAGCAGGACGGCAAGGTCGTCGGCTCGACCCTGATCGGACAGCCGTTCTCCGACCTGAAGCACTTCTGGAGCCGCCCGTCGGCCACCGGCCCGATGCCCTACAACGCCGGCGCCTCCAGCGGCTCCAACCTGGGCCCGTTGAACCCGGCGCTGGAAGAAGCGGTCAAGACCCGCATCGCGGCGCTCAAGGCTTCGGACCCGAGTCAGGCCGCGCCGATCCCGGTGGACCTGGTCACCGCTTCGGGCAGCGGCCTCGATCCCCACATCAGCCCCGCCGCCGCCCGATGGCAGGCGCCCCGCATCGCCCGTCTACACGGCCTCAGCGAAGCCGGGGTGGCGAAGCTCATTGACGCCCACACCGAGGGCCGCCAGTTCGGCCTCTTTGGCGAGCCGCGGGTTAACGTGCTGACGCTGAATCTGGCGCTGGATCGGCTTGGCAAGCCGTAAACTGTTGTCATGGCCGATACCGATACCCGCCCTGATCCGGATGCCCTCCTCGCCCGCATCGAGGCCGATGCCGAACGCGCACAGAGGGGCAAGTTGAAGGTCTTTTTCGGCGCCTGTCCAGGCGTGGGCAAGACCTACGCCATGTTGAGCGCGGCGCGGGCCCTGCAAACTCAGGGGACCGAGGTGGTGGTGGGGCTGGTGGAAACGCACGGACGTCCCGAAACGGCCCAACTGCTGGAAGGCCTGGAGGTGCTGCCGCCCAAGCTCGTGTCCTACCAGGGTCGAGACCTCCGCGAGTTCGACCTGGATGCGGCGCTCGCCCGCAAACCCGCCCTAATCCTGGTGGACGAACTGGCTCATTCCAACGTGCCCGGGTCGCGTCACCCCAAACGCTGGCAGGACGTCGAGGAACTGTTGGCCGCCGGTATCGACGTCTGGACGACGGTAAATGTGCAGCATCTGGAAAGCCTCAACGACATCGTTGGCGGCATCACGGGCATCCAGGTACGTGAGACCCTGCCGGACCGTGTGTTCGAGCACGCAGGCGAAGTGGCCCTGGTGGACCTGACCCCGGACGAACTCATTCAGCGCATGAAGGAAGGCAAGGTCTATCTCCCTCAGCAGGCAGAACGGGCCATCCGCAACTTCTTCCGCAAGGGCAACCTGATCGCCCTGCGCGAACTGGCCTTGCGCCGCACCGCCGACCGGGTGGACGCACAGATGCGCGAGTACCGCGCCGACCAGGCCATCGAAACGGTGTGGCAGGCGAAGGAGCGCCTGCTGGCCTGCATCGGCCCGGGGGCCGGCGGCGACAGGTTGGTGCGCGCCGCTGCCAGGCTGGCGGGGGACCTTCGCGCCGACTGGATCGCCGTCTACGTCGAAACGCCGAAGCTGCAGCGCCTGTCCGAGGCCAACCGCGACAAGATTCTCAAGACCCTTGCCCTGGCCCGGGAACTGGGTGCCGAGACTGCCACCCTCGCCGGCCAGGAGGACGCACAGACGCTGCTGGCTTATGCCGTCACCCGCAACGTGTCGAAACTGGTGGTGGGCAAGAGTTTGCGTACCGGGTTGTCGCGGATGCTGCGCGCGCCCCTGTCGGACCGCCTCTCCGCCCTCGGGGACGATGTGGATGTCTACGTGGTGGCACACGAGTCGGAGGCTCCGTCCCCCGGCAAGGCGAACTCGGCGCCTTTCATCCTGGACCTGGAGCCTGCCCCCAAGGCCAGGTGGCTCGGCTATGCGTGGGCTGGGGTGGCCTGCACCCTCGCCACCCTGTTTGCCCAGGTGGTCAGTCCCTGGTTCGATCTGGCCAACATCATCATGCTCTATCTGCTGGGGGTGGTCGTGGTGGCGGTCCGCTACGGGCGTGGGCCGGCCGTCCTGGTCTCCTTCCTCTCCGTGCTGATGTTCGACTTCTTCTTTGTCCCGCCAAGTTTTTCCCTCAGCGTGGCCAACACCCGCCACCTGTTGACTTTCGCCATCATGCTGGCGGCGGCGCTGACCATCAGCAACGTAGCCGCCGGCATGCGCTATCAGGCGCGCATCGCGATGTATCGCGAGCGCCGTACCCGTGCGCTCAACGAACTGGGCCGCGAGCTGGCGGGGGCGCTACTGCCGGAAAATATCGTGGACATCTCCCGGCACCATCTGGAAGGCTTGTTCCAGTCCCAGGTATGCATCCTGCTGCCGGACGCGCAGGATAAACTGCATCCTCCGACACCCTTGCCCGGACACACGGAACTGCCGCTGGATACGGCCATCGCCCAGTGGGTCTACGACCACCAGCAGCCCGCCGGAATGGGGACCCAGAGCCTGCCAGGCGCCCCCATGTACTATCTGCCGCTGAAAGCCCCGATGCGCACCCGGGGGGTGCTGGCACTGCTGCCCAGCCAGAAACGGCTGCTGTTCCAGCCCGAACAGGCCCGACTGCTGGAAACCTTCGCCGCCCAGATCGCGCTGGCCCTGGAGCGGGTGCATTTCGTGGAAGTGGCGCAGGACGCCCTGCTGCGGATGGAATCCGAGCGCCTGCGCAACGGCCTGTTGTCCGCGCTCTCGCACGATCTGCGCACGCCGCTGACCGTGCTGGCGGGGCTGGCCGACTCGCTGCCGCTGGCCGGCCCGCCCTTGCCCGAAGCACAGGCCGAGATCGCCCAGGCGATCCGCGCCGAGTCCCTGCGCACCAGCATTCTGGTGAGCAACCTGCTTGACATGGCGCGCCTGCAGGAGGGCCAGGTGCAACTCAAGCGGGAATGGCAGCCGCTGGAAGAAGTGGTAGGCGCGTCACTGCAGACCCTGGCCATTCCGCTGGCTCGGCACGAGGTGGTCGTCGACCTGCCGGCGGACCTGCCGCTGCTGGAGTTCGATAGCGTGCTGATGGAACGGGTGTTCTGCAACCTGCTGGAGAACGCTGCGAAATACACGCCGCCCGGCAGCCGCATCGAGATCGGCGCTCACAATGAAGGTGATCGCGTCACCATCACCGTGGCCGACAACGGGCCGGGACTGCCACCCGGCCGCGAGGACAAGCTGTTCGAGAAATTCACCCGTGGCCAGGATGAGTCCGCCGTGGCGGGCGTCGGCCTCGGCCTTGCCATCGTTCGTGCCATTGTCGAGGCGCACAAGGGTACGGTCAGGGGGGAGAATCGACCGGAAGGCGGCGCCCGCTTTGTCATCACCCTGCCTGCCGGCAAGCCGCCCGTCGTTCCCCCGGAGACCTGAACCGATGGAAACCCCGCACGCTGCTTCCTTCACAGTGGTCGTCATTGAGGACGAGCCTCAGATCCGCCGCTTCGTCCGTACTGCGCTGGAAGCCGAAGGCTGCCATGTGGTGGAGGCCGCCACGGGAGAGCGGGGACTGATTGAGGCCGGTACGCGCAAGCCAGACCTGGTCATTCTCGACCTGGGTCTGCCGGATCGGGACGGCGTCGACGTGGTGCGCGACCTGCGCAACTGGTCCGCCGTTCCCATCCTCATTTTGTCGGCGCGGGTCGACGAAACAGACAAGGTAGCCGCACTTGACGCCGGGGCGGACGACTACCTGACCAAGCCCTTCGGCGTGGCAGAACTGCTGGCGCGCGTGCGCGCGCTGCTGCGCCGCACGCGCATGGCCGGCGACGAAGGGCCACTGGTCACCTTCAGCGAGGTCACGGTGGATCTGGCTCGTCGCCAGGTTACACGCGGCGGCTCGGAGGTCCACCTCACCCCCATCGAATACAGGCTGCTCGCCATGCTCATCGCCAACTCCGGTCGGGTCCTTACGCACCGACAACTGCTGCGGGAGGTCTGGGGCCCCAGCCACGCCGAGGATACCCATTACCTGCGCGTCTACATGACGGGCCTTCGCCGCAAGTTGGAGGAGAACCCGACCCTGCCTCGACATATCCGCACCGAATCCGGTGTGGGCTACCGCTTTTTGCCCGATGCGTGACAGCGTTGCCAGAATTTCTGCTTGCAAACCTGATGTGTTGTTAAGAAATTTGCTCTAGCACTTTGATTGGAAACGACTTGAGTAAGGGAAACAGCCTCTTGATGCCTTGCAGGCCCTGACGGTGATTGACTTGTTGATTTGATTGATGCCGCGTTACTCGGATTTCTCGGGAGCGACATGAGCTTCAACTTGATCCAGGCCATGCTGCCCGAGCCCCTCCGCCCCGCCGCACGCATGGCGCATTGCCGATGGCGCTGATGGGTGGCAGTTGCGGCTGCTGTAACCTGAACTCGACCGGGCTTGGCGGCATAATGGAAACCATCAACCGGAGCCGTTCACTGTGAGCAAACTGTTTTCTCCGATCCGCCTCGACCAGCTGGTGTTGCGCAACCGGATCGTCATTTCGCCCATGTGCCAGTACTCCGCCGAGAATGGACTGGCATCCGACTGGCATCTGATTCACCTGGGCCAGCTGGCCTTGTCCGGCGCCGGCCTGCTGTTCATCGAGGCCACGGCGGTTTCGCCGGAAGGACGCATCTCGCCGGGTGACCTTGGCTTGTGGTCCGACGAGACCGAGGCGGCGCTTGCGCACGTGCTGCAGTCGGTCCGGCGTCATTCGTCGATGCCCATCGCCATCCAGCTGGCGCATGCCGGGCGCAAGGCATCCACCCAGGTGCCGTGGGCAGGCGGTCAGTCCATCGCGCCGCAGAACGGCGGCTGGCAAACCCTGGCCCCTTCCGCCCTGCCCTTCGCGGCAGACGACTCCCGACCCGTCGCGCTGGACGAGGCGGGCCTGCAGCGCGTCCGCAGCGATTTCGTGTCTGCAGCACAACGTGCGCATCGGCTGGGCATCGACGTCATCGAACTGCACGCGGCGCATGGCTATCTGCTGCATCAATTCCTGTCGCCCCTGTCGAATGTGCGTACCGACCAGTACGGCGGCTCGCTGCAAAACCGCATGCGCTTCCCGCTCGAAGTGTTCGAGGCCCTGCGCGACGCCGTGCCAGCAGACAGGCCGGTGGGCGCGCGGATTTCCGCGACGGACTGGGTAGCCGGCGGATGGGATCTCGAGCAGAGCATCGTTTTCACCCGGGAACTGCAGCGGCGGGGCTGCGCGTTCATCGACGTATCGAGCGGCGGGCTGTCTCCCTTGCAGCAGATTCCGGTCGGGCCCGGCTATCAGGTTCCTTTTGCCGACCGCATCCGGCACGAAACCGGCTTGACCACGATTGCCGTGGGCCTGATCACCGAGCCGGAGCAGGCTGAAGCGATTGTGGCCTCCGGGCAGGCGGACATGGTGGCGCTGGCCCGGGGCATGCTGTACGACCCGCGCTGGCCCTGGCACGCAGCAGCGAAGCTGGGCGCCCAGGTCGATGCGCCGAAGCAATATTGGCGCTCGCAGCCGCAGGCGCTCAAAAACCTGTTCAAGCCGGAATGATGAGCGGCACAGCCGTCACGTGATGAAAAGCCCATTTGAATTGAGCGACATGCTTGTTGTCACACGGCACGCGTCTCCGGAGAGGATGCATGGCTGAAGAAAGCTTGAGCGGGATCGAGTTGTTGCCCGACACCCTGCCGGTCAAGCAGCTGTTCATTTTGCTGCACGGCGTGGGCGCGAGCCCATCCGATCTGCTGCCATTTGCACACCAGCTGCGGGAGGCCTTTCCCGCTGCCGCGCTCCTGCTGCCGGACGGCTTTTCACCGTTCGACGGCGGCGGCGATGGCCGGCAGTGGTTTTCGATCAGCGGCGTGACCGAAGCAAACCGGGCCGCGCGGATTGCCGCGGCCATGCCGCCCCTGCATGCCCTGGTGCGGCAGGCGCAGGATCGCTTCAAGGTGTTGCAGCCGGACACCGCGCTGGTCGGTTTCTCGCAGGGCGCAATCATGGCCCTGGAGTTCAGCATCGCTCACGATGGCGGCGTCGGCCGGGTCCTGGCGTTTTCCGGCCGCTTTGCGACGCTGCCCGAAAAGGCGCCCGAGTTCACGACATTGCATTTGCTGCATGGAAAAGACGACCCGGTGATCCCGGTCGAACATGCCTATGCAGCCTATGAAAAGATATCCCGCCTGAATGGAGACGCCACGCTGGACGTCGCCTCATCGGTCGGTCACGCAATCCATGCCGCGCTGGCCGACCGTGCCATGCATCGTCTGCAGACCTGCATTCCGCTCCGAACCTGGAAACACGCGCTGAACAGCGCATAACGTCGAACCGCCATCGTGATCACCGACCACCCAAGGCACGCCTCCCTTTCCCCCTGGGCACCCCTGCATCACAGGGTGTTCCGCATGCTGTGGATCGCTTCGGTGGTCTCGAACATCGGTTCCTGGATGCACGAGGTCGGCGCCGGCTGGCTCATGACCTCGCTTGCCCCCAGCCCCCTGATGGTGGCGCTGGTACAGGCCGCCACGACGGCGCCGGTGTTTCTGCTGGCGCTGCCGGCAGGGGCACTTGCCGATATTGTCGACAGACGACGCTACCTGATTGCCTCCCAGGTCTGGATGATGATCTCGGCGGCAACGCTGGGCGCACTGACGCTCGCGGGGATGACGACCGCCCCGATCCTGTTGATCCTGACTTTCGCGCTCGGCATCGGCACCGCCATGATGATGCCGGCATGGGGCGCGATCACCCCGGAACTGGTCCAGCGCGCCGAGCTCCAGGCCGCCATCGGCCTGAACACCATGGGGATGAACGTCGCCCGTTCCGTCGGGCCGGCGCTGGCCGGGTTGATCGTTGCCGCTGCCGGGTCGGGCATGGTATTCATCCTGAATGCCTTGTCTTTCCTGGCCGTCATTGCCGCCCTCAAGCGCTGGCAGCGCGCGCCGACGGAAAGCGAATTGCCGGCCGAACGCCTCGCCGGCGCGGTTCGCGCCGGCCTGCGCTATGCGCGGCATTCGCCGGGACTGAGGGCGGTGCTCGCCCGGGGCGTCGCCTTTTTTGTGTTCGCCAGCGCCTCGTGGGCCTTGTTGCCGCTCATCGTCCGGCAAGAGCTGCACAGCGGCCCCGGCACCTATGGACTGTTCCTGGCCTGCATGGGACTGGGCGCCATCGCCGGCGCGCTGCTGCTGCCTCGTGTGCACGCCCGTTTATCGCGCGACAGGATGGTGGCAGGCGCGACCGCGCTTTACGCGATCGCCATGCTGGCGCTGGCCCACAGCGGCAACGTATATGCGGCCGGGGCGGCCATGCTGGTGACGGGCCTGGCCTGGATCAGCGTGGTGTCGTCATTGATGACCGCCGCCCAGACCGCCCTGCCGGCCTGGGTGCGGGCCCGCGGCCTGGCGCTCTTCTGGGTCGTGTTCATGGGGGGCATGGCGGCAGGCAGCGCGCTCTGGGGGCAGGTCGCCACATGGCTTGGCATCCCTCACGCCCTTACGCTGGCAGCCGTCGGCGCGCTGGGCGGAATCGCGGCAACGTGGCGATTCCGCATCGGGCAGCATGACGTCCATGATCTTTCGCCGTCGATGACCTGGCCGACGCCGATGGGTGCCGATGAACTCGAGATCGACCGGGGGCCGGTCATGGTGACGGTGGAATACCGCATCGATCCGGCACGGTCCGATGAGTTCGCCCGGGTCATGCATCAAATGCGCCGGATCCGGCGCCGCGATGGCGCCTTCATGTGGGAACTGTTCGACGACATCGAGGATCCGGGCCGCAGGGTGGAATGTTTCATGGTCGAATCCTGGATCGAGCACTTGCGCCAGCATGAACGGGTCACGGTCGCGGATCGGGATGTCATCGACAGGACGCGGGCGTTTCATCTCGGCAGCGAGCTTCCCACGGTGACTCACCTGGTTGCGGGAAGGCACTGACTGATCGCGGGAGGCCGTCCTCACAGTGGCCTCGGATCGGCGCCCCCTTAGTACATGCGGTGCCGGAACAGCCAGCTGGCCAGGCTCAGGGCCACCACACCGATCAGCGCCATGGGCCACAGCTGGCTCGTCAGGACGTCGAAGCCGGCCCCTTCCAGGAAAACCTTGCGCAGGATCACCAGGAAGTAGCGCAACGGGTCGATCAGGGTGATGGTTTGCACGAGCGGGGGCATGTTGGCGATCGGCGTGGCGAAGCCGGACAGGATCACCGCCGGCACCATGAACAGGAAGGCGCCCAGCAGGCCCTGCTGCTGGGTCACCGCCAGCGAGGAGATGAGCAGTCCGGCGCCCACCCCCGAGAGCAGGAACAGGGCGAGCCCGGAATAGAGGGCGGGCAGGCTGCCCAGCAGCGGGACCTTGAACCACAGGGTGGCGATCAGCAGGATCACCGTGCCCTGGACCATGCCGATGAGGAATCCCGGCAGCGCCTTGCCCAGCAGGATTTCGCCGGGCCGCAGCGGCGTGACCAGCAACTGGTCGAAGGTGCCCTGCTCCCGCTCCCGCGCCACGGTGAGCGCCGTCACCAGCATGGTGGTCACCAGGGTGAGCATGCCCACGATGCCGGGGATGAAGAACCAGCGGCTTTCCAGGTTGGGATTGAACCAGGCCCGGCTCTCCAGGCGCGCGGGCGGGGCCTGCAGGCCGTGGGACCCGATCCATTCCCGGTTGTAGCGATCGACGATGGCGCGCACGTAATTCAGGGTGATCATCGCAGTGTTGGAGTTGCGCCCGTCGACGATGACCTGTACCGGCGCGCTGCCGCGCGACTGCAGGTCGGCGCTGAAACGCGGACCGATGTGGAGCACCACCAGCACGTCGCGCCTGTCCACCCGCGGGGCGATCTCGTCTTCTGAATGCAACGTGGCCACGCGGCGAAAGGCGGGCGCGCCGTCGAAATCCGCCACCATGTCGCGCGACGCCGCGCCGCGGTCCTCGTTGTAGAGGGCGTAGGGAATGTCCTTCAGGTCGAAGGTGGCGGCGTAGCCGAACACCAGCAGCTGGATCATCGGCGGCACGATGAGCACCATGCGGCTGCGGGGATCCTTGAGCAGGGCCAGGAACTCCTTGTGGATCAGCGCCAGCAGGCGAATCAGCATGAACGCTTCCCCGTCATTCGAGCCGCTTCCGGGACTTGCGCCAGGTGATGCCGAGGAAGATGGTCGCCATGATCAGCAAGGCCATGGCATTGGGCAGCACCACCGCCCACACGTCCCCCGCCAGGAACAGCGTCTGCACGATGGACACGAAATAGCGCGCGACGATGACATGGGTGACGGCCTGCACCACCGGCGGCATGCTGTCGATGTCGAAGATGAAGCCGGACAGCAGGAAGGCGGGCAGGAAGGTGCCGATGATGGCGACCTGCCCCGCCACGAACTGGTTGCGCGCCACCGCGGAGATCGCCAGGCCCATGCCCAGCGCCGCCAGCAGGAACAGCGAGGCGCACGTCCACAGCAGCCAGAACGAGCCGCGCAGCGGTACGTCGAACAGCCCCACCGCCAGGCCCACGGTGAGCAGCATGCCGCCGGTGCCGAGGGTGAAGTAGGCGATGATCTTGCCCAGCAGCACTTCGCTCATGCTGGCCGGGGTCACCAGCAGCGCCTCCAGGGTCCCCCGCTCCCATTCCCGCGCCATGACCAGGGCGGTGAGCAGGGTGCCGATCAGGGTCATGATGATGGCCACCAGGCCCGGCACCAGGAAGTTGCGGCTTCGCAGTTCGCTGTTGAACCATACCCGCTGCTCCAGTTGCACCGGCGTGGTCAGCTCCTGTCCCCTGCCCGCCGCGCGGCGGGCCAGCCAGTTGCCCCAGGCGCCTTCGACGTAGCCCTGGGTGAGGCGAGCGGTATTGGCGTCCACCCCGTTGACGATGACCTGGATGGGGGCGCCGCCGGGACGCCGCAGTTGTTCGGCAAAGTTGGCGCGCAGGTGCACGATGGCCCTCACCTGCCCTTCGCGCAGCGCCTGCTCCGCCCCGGCCAGGGTCAGGGCACGCACCGGCGCGAAGTAGTGGCTGCTCTCCAGGCTGGCCAGAAAATCCGCCGTATCCGGCGAGGGTTCCTCCGCCACCAGGGCCACCGGCACATGATCGGCGTCCAGCGACACCCCGTAGCCGAACAGCACCAGCAGGAAAATCGGCATGACGAAGGCGATGGCGATGCTGCTCGGATCGCGCACGATCTGCAGGAATTCCTTGCGCACCAGGCCTTGCAGCCGCATCAGACTGCCGCCACGCGGGGGAGCGTTCATGCCGCAGCCTCCCGCGCCACGTCCCCCTCCACCAGTTGGATGAAGGCGTCCTCCATGCTGGGTTCGGGGTGCTCGGGGGAGCGGGCGCCGGCCTTGAGCGCGGCCGGCTCGTCCATCGCCAGGATACGGCCGGCGGCCATGATGGCCACGCGGTCGCAGTATTCCGCTTCTTCCATGAAATGGGTGGTGACCAGCACCGTCACCCCGGCACGGGCCAGGGCATTGATGCGCTGCCAGAACTCCCGCCGGGCCAGGGGGTCGACCCCCGAGGTGGGCTCGTCCAGGAACAGGATCTCCGGCTGGTGCATCAGCGCGCAGGCCATGGCCAGGCGCTGCTTGTAGCCGAGCGACAGGTCCGTGGAAAGTTGCCCGGCGTGCTGTTCCAGTTCGAATTCCGTCAGCGCCCATTCCTGCCGCGCCTGGCGCGCGCGCGCTGCGAGGCCATAGGCGCTGGCGAAGAAATCGAGATTCTGGACCACGCTCAGGTTGCCATAGAGGGAAAACTTCTGCGACATGTAGCCGATGCGTGCCCGCGCTGCCGAGGCCGCGTGGCGCAGGTCCAGCCCCGCCACCCGCAGGGTGCCGGCGCTGGCGGGCAGCAGGCCGCAGAGCATGCGGAAGGTGGTGGACTTGCCGGCACCGTTGGCACCCAGCAGGCCGAAAATCTCGCCCCGCCGCACCTGGAAATTCACCCCGTCCACCGCCCAGAAATTGCCGAAGCGGCGGCGCAGCCCCGCCACTTCGATGACGGGCGCGTCGCCCGCCGCAACGCTGGCGCGCCGATCCAGACCATCGACCAGCGTGCCGCCGTGAACGGGTGCGGCTGTCCCGATGCGGGCACGCAGCAGATCGATGAAGCCGTCCTCGAAACGCGGGGGCACGGCCTGGGTGTGGGTGTCCTGCAGGCCGGGCAGCCGTGCCAGTTGCACCGGGTCGCCCGGCGCCTGCGTCACCAGCCTCACGTGATCGCCCTGGACCAGGGCATCCACCACGCCGGGCTGGCCTGACAGTTTGGCCTGCAGATTGCGCGGGCGCTCGCCGGGAGCGCTGACTGCCCAGGTACGCCCCGTCATGCGGGCGCTGATTGCCTCCGGCGGACCCTGCTCCAGAATCTTGCCCTCGTGCAGCAGGATGACTTCCTGGCAGCGTTCCGCCTCGTCG
Source organism: Thiobacillus sp. (assembly GCA_049588075.1). GTDB lineage: Bacteria > Pseudomonadota > Gammaproteobacteria > Burkholderiales > Thiobacillaceae > Thiobacillus. The sequence continues at coordinate 7,970 of JBAVFD010000065.1, read as the reverse complement.
AGATAGGCGGTGGACAACAGCACGCTCATGCCCTCGCCCTTCACCAAGCGGTCGACGATGGCCCACAGTTCGCGGCGGGACACCGGATCCACCCCCACGGTGGGTTCGTCCAGCAGCAGCAGCCGCGGCGCCCGCACCAGGGTGCAGGCCAGGCCGAGCTTCTGCTTCATTCCCCCGGACAGCCGGCCGGCCAGGCGGCGGGTGAAGGCGGCGAGGCCGGTCATGTGCATCAGCTCGCCATAGCGCTCGGCGCGCGCCGCTTTGGGCACCCCTTGCAGGTCGGCATAGAGGTCGAGGTTCTCCTGCACGGTGAGGTCCTCGTACAGGCCGAAGCGCTGGGGCATGTAGCCCAGGGCGGCCTGCACCGCGAGGGAGTCGCGGGTGGAATCCAGACCGAGGGCATGAATGCTGCCGGCGTCGGGCACCAGCAGCCCGGCCGCCAGGCGCATCAGGGTGGTCTTGCCCGCGCCGTCCGGGCCGATCAGGCCGGTCACCACGCCGGGGCGGATCGCGAAACTTACCCCGTCCAGGGCCTGCGTGCGCCGGCCGCCGGCGCTGAAGGCCTTGGCCAGATCCGCGGCCATCAGGATGGGGGCGGCGTCCATGGCCGTTCCGTTCACTTGCCGTCCCGGCAGGGGTCGGTCCCCTGAGCCGGCGCCGCCTGGTCCAGGGGAAGGGTCACGGTGGCAGGCATGCCCAGACGCAGTTCGCCCTGTCCCTCGCACACGAACACCCGGGCCTGATACACCAGGCTGGAACGGATCTCGGCGGTCTCGACCGATTTCGGAGTGAACTCGGCACTGGGGGAAACGTAGCCGACCCAGGCACGGTAGCGCTTGTCCGGATGGCTGTCGGTATGCACCCAGGCGCGGGCGCCGACCGGCACGCGGCCCAGATCGGTCTCGGGCAACCAGGTGCGCACCCAGACTGGGTCGGTCAGCGCCAGGGTGAATACCGGTTTCTGCGGCGAGGCCATATCGCCCGGCTCCAGGATGCGGTTCTCGATCACGCCATCCGATGGGGCGTGCAGTTCGCCTTCCTGGAGATCGTGCTTGATCACGGCTGCGGCCGCCTCGTTGGCCGCCAGGGATGCCCGGGCGGCGGCGATGTCCTCCTTGCGCGGACCCAACTCGGCCAGGCGCACGGTTTCTTCGGCAGACTTCAACTGGGCCCGCGCCTTGTTCAGGGCAAATTTCGCGGTATCCGTCTGCTGGCGGGAAACGAAGTTCTTTTCCACCAGATCCTGCTGGCGCCGGTAATAGGCTTCGGCGTCCGCCACCGACACCCGGGCAGCGTCCCGCTGGGCGCGCGCCTGACTGATTTCCTCGGGGCGGGAGCCTGCCAGGTAGCGGGCTACCACCTGACGCTGGGCAGCCGTCTGGGCATCGGCCTGGCCCAGGGACAGACGCAGTCGCTCGGTGTCCAGACTGGCCAGCAACTGCCCCGCTTTCACCCGATCACCCTCTCGCACCCGGATCTGGTCGATGCGGCCGCTGGCGTTGAAGGCCAGTTCCACCTGGCGGATGTCCATGTTGCCGTGCAGGGTCAGTTCGGTCGGCACCGGCTTCCCGTTGTGACGGAACCAGCCGACGCCGGCCAGCACGGCGATGACTGCTGCGATGATCGGGATGAGTTTGCTTTTCATGTCACGTCCTTGGCGTTTTCCGCTCCGCTCAAGGATGCCATGAAACAGGTGTCCCGCGCGCTAATCACCTTGCGCACCATTTCAGGATTGACCGCATTGGCGCATACAGCTTGAACGCGCCAAGCAAAACAACCCAAGCCTGCTATGAATATAAATCGGGCTGCCAGGACACAGGCGTCCATGTGAGAGGCGAAGAAAACCATGTGCCCTGAGAAGCACATCGCGCTTTATGGCTGTCGATAAGCCAATCCGACATTCACAATGGCCCCAGGGTCGAGGAGGAAAACATGAAGCATGAGATTACCAATGCCGGGCGTCATCCGAAAACACCCACCGTCCAAAGGCCGTTCATGCTTGATTTCAGGCTGGCCGCTGCGGGCCTGATGCTGGCCGGGGTCTTCTCCATCCCCGCACACGCCGGCTATATGCAAACGAATCTGGTGTCCAATGTTTCTGGCCAGGCCGCCTTCACCGACCCCAATCTCGTCAACCCCTGGGGCATGGCTTACAGCGCTACCAGCCCGTTCTGGATTTCGGACAATGGCACGGGTGTTTCCACCCTTTATAACGGGTCGGGTAGCAAACAAGCCCTGACCGTAACCATCCCTTCCGCAGCAGCAGGCGGCACAGCCAGACCCACTGGCCAGGTATTCAACGGCGGGGCGGGTTTCAATGGTGACCGGTTCCTCTTCGCTACCGAAGACGGCACGATCGCCGGGTGGAGGGGCGCGCTGGGAACCACGGCCGAACTCGTGGTGAACAACACGGCCGCGGGCGCCATCTACAAGGGACTGGCCATCGGCAGCACTGGTGCGGACACATTTCTTTATGCCGCCAATTTCCACGCCGGCTCCATTGATGTCTACAACAGCACCTTTGCACCCGCCTTCCTGCCTGGCGCCTTCACCGATCCGAATCTGCCGGCAGGCTACGCGCCGTTCAACATCCAGAACCTGGGCGGCAAGCTTTATGTCACCTATGCCCAGCAGGATGCGAATGCGCAGGACGACGTCGCGGGGGCGGGCCATGGTTATGTTGACGTCTTCGATACCAGCGGCAATCTGCAGAAGCACCTGATCTCGGGCGGGGTCCTGGATTCCCCCTGGGGGGTGGTTCTTGCGCCTGCAGATTTTGGCGAGTTCAGCAACGACCTGCTGGTGGGAAATTTTGGCGATGGGCTGATCAATGCCTTCGACCCCCTGACCGGAGCCTTGCTCGGCACGCTCAAGGATGGCAAAGGCAACCCGATCCTGATCGATGGGTTGTGGGCGCTGGGCTTCGGAAATGGTGTGCTCGCCGGGTTGAGCAATGAGCTGTTTTTCACTGCGGGTCCCAATGGCGAGACGGACGGTTTATTCGGGAAACTCTCCGCAGTGCCCGAACCGTCGACCATCTTGCTGCTCGGTTTGGGTCTCGTTGCCCTGAACGTCACCGCTATCCGTTGCAAGAAGCGGCCCGCCCTGTCCGTCTGACGGGACCGCACTCAGCGGACAAGCAGCTTTCGCCCGATCCGCCACATCACCCAGCCGCGCTGTAGCGATTTTCCGGCACATTGCGGACGCAAGCGCGCCAACACGAGCGCGGCACCCACCATCAGGGCCGGGTGGCGTCCGACATAACGAAGCACCGACACTCCCCGGTCGGCCAGCGCCAGGCGTGCACGCCACGGCTCCACGTCGTGTGCCAGCGCTGTTCGCTGGGCCGCGGCTTGCGCCACCAGATGGTTGCGGCGTTCGGCCAGGTGGAGCAATTTCCTGTTCATGATTTGGGGGTGAGTTGCTGCCGGTCTTTGGACAACTCCGCCAGACTCGCTGCGAACAGCTTCGGCTTGGTTCGAATCTTGTAGAGGGCGAGCCACCCCAACCCGGCACTGGCTGCCAGGAAAAGCCCGGTCAATCCACCCAGCGCCAGCAGCCGGTGGGATTCCCAAAAAACGACCACAATCAGGATCGCCAGCAGCACGACACCCACGCCCAGGCAAAACAGCGCAACCAGCACCAGCACCAAGTGTGTGATCAAGTGTTCCCGCTCTTCGGCAATGTCCGTGGACAAAAGCTCGAGACGGGTATGGACAATACTGACCACGCTGACTGACAGCGTTTTCAGGGATTCAAACAATCCCCCCGCCGTCGCATGTGATTCCTCAGCCATCGCCTGGTTAACGACGCCCGATCAGCAGGCCGATCACCATGCCGACACTTGCTGCGACGCCAATGGCCTGCCACGGATGGACGTGGACATACTCATCCGTCGCCTTGGCGGCAGCCCTGGTTCTGACCAGCAGCGCCGCCTGGGCATCGGCCATTTTTTCTTTTGCGGTGGCCAGGGATGCTTCCACCCTGGCGCGTACGGCGGTCATCGCCTCACCGCCCTGCCCGGCCGTGGCCTTCAGCAGCGCTTCCGCATCGGCAACCACCACCTTGAAGTCATGGATCAACTGCTCCTTCGTCACGTCGTTTGTCTCGGCAGATAAATTCTGGGTGTTCATGGATATTTTCCCTCTGGTTGTTAACGAAGCGCATCAAGCGAGGCGCCGCCTGGTCCCGCACAACCCTAACGCGCTGCGAGGGACTTTTTCCAACTATAGCTCACTTGACCCGCATGTCGTCTTTGACGGAGATCACGTCGCCGGCGCCGGCCGGCGCGGCGCGATTCCGCATTCCAGCACCGCGCTGATCGACGGCGTGTGGGCCACGGCAGGTTCGATCAACCTCGATCGGCCCGGTTTCCTGCACAATCACGAGCTGGACGTGACGGCGCTGGGGGCGGAGTCGCGATCACGCTGGAGCAGTGGCCGTGCCGCGCGCTCCCCTTGCGCCTCAAGGCGTGGTTGGCTCGAATGTGGGAGTAATGGCTGTGAACTTTGACCTCTACCGCAAGGACTTCGTGATCGTCGTCATGGTGCTGTTTGCCGTCGCCCTGTACTGGATGCTCGTGCCCTTCTGGGGCGCGTTTGCCTGGGGCATCTGCCTCGCTTTCCTGCTGGCACCGATGCAGAACTGGCTGACGCGCAAGCTGAAGGGACGCGCCGGTCTGTCGGCGGGGATCATCACCGTGCTGGTGCCGGTTGTACTCGCTGGGTCACTGGTGAGTCTGGGCGTGACATTCGCGAGCCAGTTCGCGGCACTGGTTGCACGCCTGCAACAGCAGCAGTTGCGCTTCGACGACAGCCTGCTCACGCAACTGGAGCGGCACCCATTAATCGGCCGCCTGGCCGAATGGTTGCGGCTGAACCTCATCGCCACAACCGAACAGCTCCATGGCTGGCTGGAAAGCGGCGCCCAGATGTTGCTGAAGTCTTTGGCGGCCTCGGGCGGCAACTTCATGCTCGGCGCCCTGGACATGATCATCAACTTCTTCATCATGTTGTTCCTGCTGTTCTTTCTGCTGCGCGACGGCCGCCGCCTGCTCGGCCGCGTGGTGCGCCTGGTGCCGATGGCCCCCCTGCGCCGGGGGGAATTGTTCAAGCTGATTGGCGACACGACACGCGCCGTGGTCTACGGCGAGGGCCTGACCGCGCTTATCCAGGGCGCACTGGTCGGCATCGGGTTTGCCATCGCGGGATTGCCCTCCACCGTCGTGTTCGGGGTGCTGACAGCGCTTCTGGCGCTGCTGCCGGTGGGTGGCGCCGCGCTTGTATGGGTACCGGCGGTCGTGTTCCTGCTCGCCACATCGCAATGGGGCTGGGCGCTCTTCATGTTGATCTGGGGCATCGGCGTGTCGGTTTCCGACAACCTGATTCGGCCATTCCTGATTTCGAGCCATGCACCGGTGTCGATGCCCGTCGTATTCATCGGCGTCATCGGCGGCCTCTCGGCCTTCGGCATGATCGGCGTGATCATCGGGCCGGTGCTGCTGACCGTCCTTGCCACATTGCTGCATTTTCTGGACGAAACGGTATCGCTCGAGCCGGACACGAATGATTCCCCGGAGTCAGGGGCTTGACGACGAGCCCCAAGCCTTTTCAGGCCCGGCTTCCTGACGCCCCTGCGCCATACCTGAGCCATCACCCGCTGGTGGTGCGATGGCTCAAAAAGTCCATGCCTTAGTGACTGGAACCATGGCCTTGCGGGTTGCCATGCTCGTCGCCGTGCTTGCCGTTCCCATTGTTCCCATGATCATTTCCGTGCTTGCCATGGTTGTCGCCATGTCGTTCCTGGTAGCGCGGGACGTACTCGTGTTGGTACCAGTTGTCCTGCACAAAGTAGACCCGCTCGCCGCAGGCGTTGTACTCGTGGCAGTGCTTGCTCCAGTGTTTTGCGTGGCCCGGGGGGACGCGCAGGTAGATCGGCGGGCGATGCATCGGAGCCCGCTCGATGACCATCGGCTCACCGTAGAGTAATTGCGGTGGCGGATAGCCGCCGATATCGATCTGGCCATAGAAGCCGGGCTGGCCGATGCTGATGGACACGCCGACATCGGTCGCAAGTGCCGGAGCGGTGGCGGCGGCTAGCGCTGCTGCAAACAGTAAATGTTTCATGCTGGATCCCTGTGGTTGATCGTTTTGCCTGACGCACTGTACGCCAGATAACCCCACCCTTTGGCAAGGTCTGACTGTCAGATCAGGTCTGAACTTCTACAAATAACATGCCTGACCAGACAACCCGGGATCGCTCTGCCCGGCAGGCCACGTCACAATTTCTGCGATTCATGCACGTGAACTTGCCTCGCGCTGCCGCTCGTGGGAAACCAGCTGCGCCAGTCCGGTCATTTCCTCGGCCAGCAGGCTTATCAAATCGTCCAGCGTGAGAATGCCGATCAGTCCGCCGGCGCTGTCCACCACCGGCATGCGCCGCACGCCCTTGTCGCGCATGTAGCGCAACGCCTCGAACAGGCCCTCGCTTTCGAGCACGGTTGCCACTTCCGCGCCCATGATGTCGCCCACCTTGAGCGACTCGGGATTCACCCCGGCCGCCACGACTTCCACCACGATGTCGCGGTCGGTGACGATGCCGACCGGATGCCTGCTGCCCCCCCTTGCTTCGACCACGACCATATCGCCGACGTGGTGCTTGCGCATCAACTGAGCCGCATCCACCACCGAAAGCGACTTCTCGGCGACCACCACCTCACGGTTGCAAATTTCCCCTACCGCCATGTCGTACTCCTTTAATTTAACGAACCCACTATTCAGGATAGCCGACTCTGGAAAACAGGGTGGCACGATTGGCCGGCGGATATCTGTCCGAACGCGAGGGAAAGACGCGCAGAAATTGCTGTTCGTGCTGTTTCCCTATGGCTATGTCAAACTGGCCTGCAAGGTTGTCGACATGCGGCGACTTGGTTTTTTCACTGGACAGACACACCATGGCTTTGCTCCCCATCGACGACCTGCACCCGCGCCCGCCGCTCACCGGCTGGGCGCCGTTCGCCCTCGGCTTCCGGCCGTTTTTCCTGGCGGCGGGACTCTACGCCGTGCTGCTGATGGCGCTGTGGCTGCTGGTGCTGCGCGGCAGCCTGACGCCGGGCAGCCTGCCCCCGCTGGTCTGGCACGGCCATGAAATGCTGTTCGGTTTCGCCGTGGCGGTGATCGCCGGCTTCCTGCTCACTGCCGCGCAGAACTGGACCGGCATTCGCACCCCCTCGGGCGCACCGCTCGCCGCGCTGTTCCTGCTATGGCTGGCAGGACGGCTCGGCTTCTTGATTCCGGGCCTGCCAGCGGGGCTGGTCGCCGTGATCGACCTGGCGTTTCTGCCGGCGCTGGCGCTGGTGCTGGCCGTGCCCATTCTCAAGGCCCGGCAGTTGCACAACTATCCCTTCCCCATCCTGCTGCTGGCGCTGACGGCGGCCAATGCGCTGGTGCATCTGGACGCAGTCGGCTGGACAACCGGAACCGCCAGCCTGGGCCTGCGCCTTGCGGCCTATGCGGTGGTGACGATGATCGTCGTGATGGGCGGACGGGTGATTCCCAGCTTCACCGACAACAAGTTGCGCACCCGCGCGCGGCGCTGGCCAATCATCGAGCGGCTGGTGCCGGTCGCCACGCTCGGCGCGCTGCTGGCCGCGCTGATCGCCCCCGCTTCACTCATCACCGCGCTGCTCGCCGTCCTCGCCGCGGCCGTGCATGCCATCCGGCTGGCAGGCTGGTACACCCGCAAGCTGTGGTCGGTGCCGCTGCTGTGGATTCTGCATCTGGGCTATGCCTGGATCGCGCTCGGCTTCGCGCTGCTAGGGCTGTCGGCGGCCGGATTGAGCGCGGCGGCGTTCAGCGCGCTGCACGCCTTCACCGCCGGCGGCATCGGCGTGCTCACCCTCGGCATGATGGCGCGGGTCTCGCTCGGTCATACCGGCCGCATGCTGGAACCGGCGCCGCTGATGACGCTGG
>JBAVFD010000064.1:0-22030 GCA_049588075.1 Thiobacillus sp. | reverse complement strand
GCTTTGTGCGGAGGGGCGGCCTTTACAGGCTGCGCAGGGGTCCGCAATCCAGCGTGCCCCCCCTGCCCCTGTACGGCACGGGGTGACGGCCGCGCGGCGCGGGCGCGTGATGGCGATCGACAATCGCCGGCTGGCACGCGTGGCCAAGCTTGCCGGCGCGCCGCGCGCGCCAGCCGCAGGGCTCGATCTGTACGTACCGATTGGAACTCACGTCGAGCGGGGACAGCCGCTCTTTACCGTGCATGCCGAGGCCCCGGGCGAACTGGCTTACGCGCTCGACTACATCGCCGCGCAGCCTGGAATCGTGCATGTGGAGGCCGCCGAACCATGAAGCCAGTCGTCCTGACCGTCAACACGGGAAGTTCTTCCGTCCGGCTAGCAGCGTTTGCGCCAGAAGGCGGCTCACTGTCGCTGCTGGCGAGTGGGCATTTTCCCAGCGAGTGGAGCAACCCTGCGGCTATGCTGCACGCCTTTCTCACGGGCCATGGCATCGAGGCGGTTACGGCCGTCGCGCACCGCATCGTCCACGGCGGTGCGCACCTCACGGCGCCGTGCCGCATCGATGCCGAAGTAGAGGCCGAGATCGGGCGACTGGCGCCGCTCGCGCCGCTTCATAATCCGCGCGCGCTCGAATGGATACGCGCCAGCCGCGCGCTGGCCGGGGCGGAAGCCACGCAGGTGGCGGTGTTCGATACGGCGTTTTACGCCGCGCTGCCGGAGGCCGCCGCGACCTATGCGCTTCCCCGCGCGCTGTGCGCGCGCCACGGCATTCGCCGCTATGGCTTCCATGGCATCGCGCATCAAGCAATGTGGCAGCGCTGGTGCGAACTGCGGCCCGACCTCCGGGCGGGCGGGCGGGTGATCTCGCTGCAGCTCGGCGCTGGCTGTTCAATCACCGCCATTCGCCACGGGCAAGCCGTGGATACATCGATGGGCTTCTCACCGCTGGAGGGCCTGGTGATGGCGACCCGCAGCGGCGATGTCGATCCCGGCGTGCTGTTGTTCCTGCAACGAGCTGAAGGGCTCGCGCCAGAGCACATGGAACGTCTGTTCAACGAGGAAGCCGGCCTGCTCGGCCTTTCCGGAACGACCGGCGATATGCGGCGCCTGATCGACTCCGCCGCGCCGGCAGCGACGCTGGCAGTCGGTGTCTACTGCTACCGCGCGCGTAAATACATCGGCGCCTATCTTGCCGCCCTGGGCGGCGCCGACGCGATCCTGTTCGGCGGCGGCGTGGGCGAGCAGGCGCCCGAGGTACGCGCGCGGATCCTCGCCGGCCTGGACGGACTGGGCATCGTGCTGGAGGCGGACGCCAACCGCGCCGCCATCGGGGCCGAGCGGTGTATCAGCCGGCCCGGCAGTGCAATCGGAGTGTGGGTCATTCCGGTGGACGAGGCCGTGATTCTGGCGCAGGCGGCCCTGGCTGTGATGGCGGCGGGCCATGAAGCTGTCAGTGGTCAGGAAAACAGGCCATGAGCGAAACCATGCTTCAATTTCAAGCCGCGACCGGTCCACTTTCCAACGAGGAATTGCAGCGGATGGATGCTTGGTGGCGCGCCGCGAATTATCTTTCGGTCGGACAGATTTATCTGCTCGACAATCCGCTGCTCAGGGAGCCGCTCACGCTCGCGCACGTCAAGCCCAGGCTGCTCGGCCACTGGGGCACCACGCCCGGGCTCAATTTCCTCTACGCGCACCTGAACCGCGCCATCAACAAGTACGACCTCGACATGCTCTACGTCGCCGGTCCCGGCCACGGCGGCCCGGCGCTGGTCGCCAACACCTGGCTCGAGGGCAGCTACAGCGAGTTCTACCCGAACGTCGGGCGCGATGCCGAGGGCATGCGCCGGCTGTTCCGGCAGTTCTCCTTCCCCGGCGGCATCGGCAGCCACGTCACCGCCGAAACCCCGGGCTCGATCCACGAGGGCGGCGAACTTGGCTACGCGCTGTCGCACGCCTATGGCGCCGCCTTCGACAACCCTGAGCTGATCGTCGCCTGCGTGGTGGGCGACGGCGAGGCCGAGACCGGGCCGCTCGCCGCCGCCTGGCATTCGAACAAGTTCCTCAACCCGGCGAGCGACGGCGCGGTGCTGCCGATCCTGCACCTCAACGGCTACAAGATCGCCAACCCCACGGTGCTCGCGCGCATCCCGCGCGCCGAGCTTGAAAGCCTGTTCCTAGGCTACGGTTACCAGCCGTATTTTGTCGAGGGTGAAGACCCACCGGCCATGCATCAGGCGATGGCGGCGACGCTCGATGCCGTGATCGGCGAGATCCGCGCGATCCAACACGGGGCGCGCGCAGGTGGCATCATCGAACGCCCGCGCTGGCCGATGATCATTCTCAAGACCCCCAAGGGCTGGACTGGTCCGAAGGAGGTGGATGGCCAGAAGACCGAGGGCAGCTGGCGCTCGCACCAGGTGCCGTTCGGCGAACTGGCGGAGAAGCCGGCGCACCTGGCACTCCTCGAACAATGGCTGAAGAGTTACCGGCCCGAGGAACTGTTCGATGAACGCGGCGCGTTCCGGCCCGAACTCGCGGCGCTCGCCCCCAAGGGAACGCGGCGCATGGGCGCCAGCCCGCACGCGAACGGCGGGCTGCTGCTGAGGGACCTGCGGCTACCCGATTTCCGCGACTACGCCGTGGATGTGCCGCAACCGGGGCAGGCGCTGGCCGAGCCGACGCGCATCCTGGGCCAGTTCCTGCGCGACGTGATGCGGCGCAATGCCGACTCGCGCAACTTCCGCGTGGTCGGCCCGGACGAGACCGCCTCCAATCGTCTGGGCGCGCTGTTCGAAGCGACGGAGCGCGCGTGGGTCGCCGAGCGTCTGCCGGGGGACGATCATCTCGCCCCCGACGGGCGCGTCATGGAGATTCTCTCCGAACACACCTGCCAGGGCTGGCTCGAAGGCTACCTGCTCACCGGCCGGCACGGACTGTTCTCGTGCTACGAGGCATTCATCCACATCGTCGACTCGATGTTCAACCAGCACGCCAAGTGGCTCAAGGTGAGCCGCGAGGTCCCGTGGCGGCGGCCGATCGCCTCGCTGAATTATCTGTTGACCTCGCACGTCTGGCGTCAGGACCACAACGGTTTCTCGCATCAGGACCCGGGGTTCATCGATCACGTGGTCAACAAGAAGGCCAACATCATCCGCGTGTATCTGCCGCCCGACGCCAACACGCTGCTATGCATTACCGATTGCTGCCTGCGCTCCCGTCATCTGGTGAACGTCATCGTCTCCGGCAAGAACGACCAGCCGCAGTGGCTGGCCATGGACGCCGCCATCAAGCACTGCGCGGCCGGGATCGGCATCTTCGAATGGGCGAGCAGCGACGCCGACGGCGAGCCGGACGTGGTGATGGCGGCGGCCGGCGACGTGCCGACGCTCGAAACGCTGGCGGCGGTCGATCTGCTGCGCACGCACCTTCCCGACCTCAAGGTGCGCGTGGTGAACGTCGTCGACCTGATGACGCTGCAGCCACGCGAGGAGCACCCGCACGGGCTTGCGGACCGGGAGTTCGACGGGTTCTTTACCACCGACAAGCCGATCATCTTCGCCTACCACGGCTATCCGTGGCTGATTCACCGGCTCACCTACCGCCGCACCAATCACCAGAACCTGCACGTGCGTGGCTACAAGGAGGAGGGCAGCACCACCACGCCCTTCGACATGGCGGTGCTCAATGACCTCGACCGCTTCCATCTGGTCATCGACGTGATCGACCGCGTGCCGACGCTCGGCTACAAGGCCGCGCACCTCAGGCAGCTGATGCGCGACAAGCTAATCGAGCACCGCCAGTACATCGAGCGCCACGGCCAAGACATGCCGGAGATACTCAAGTGGAAGTGGCCTGCCGCAGAAGCGGTGCAACAAAGTCTCAATAAAGCCCCTGTTACCAACAATGCTGCCAAGGAGCCAACACCATGAGCCTGAACCGACGTGATTTTCTGAGCCTGGCCGGCGTCGCTGCCGCAGCCGCCGCTTTGGGTCCGGGTTTGAATTTGATCGAACTTGCCCGGGCGCGCTCCCCCGAAGAAGCCGCATCCAGCCTGCAACGCTGGGGGCTGTTGATCGATGCCAACCAGTGCGCTGACGGCTGCAACGCCTGCGTCGACGCCTGCTTTACCGAGAACGGCGTGTGGGGCCACGGGCGGCCCAGGACCGATGCGCAGTGGATCCGCAAGCTGACCGTCACCGACGAGCGGAACGGGCAGACGCAAAGCTTCCCCGTCATGTGCCAGCACTGCGAGTTTCCGCCCTGCGTGGACGTCTGCCCAACCGGGGCGTCGTTCCGACGCGCCGACGGCATCGTGCTGGTCAACAAGCACACCTGCATCGGCTGCCGCTACTGCATGATGGCCTGCCCCTACAAGGCGCGCTCGCTTATCCACGAGCCGACTCACAATCAGAAAGCCTACGCGCCACGCGGCATAGGCACGGTCGAATCCTGCACGCTGTGCGTGCACAAGGTGGATCGCGGCGACGGCATCACCGCCTGCGCCGAGGCCTGTCAGCGGGCAGGACATCAAGCAATCCTGTTCGGCGACCTGAAAGACCCCGACAGCGAGATCAGCAAGCGGCTGGCGGCGCAGCCTTCGAAGCAGATCCGGGCGGACCTGAATCTGAATACCGGCGTGCGTTACCAAAACATACTGGGATAAGGCGAACGCGATCGCCAAGGAGATGTCGATGAGTGCCACGGTCAAGGATCCGGTCTGCGGGATGGAGGTCGCCCCGGCGCAGTTCGAGACAATCTACGAGGGGCTTCACTATGCCTTCTGCTCGGAGCAATGCCGGCAGCGCTTCGCCACCAATCCCCACCTCTACATCGGAGTGCCGGGCGAAAAGGCGGTCAGGCAGAAGGGCGTGGAGCTGTTCAAGCGGAGGCGCTTCCAGCTCGACGCGGCGCTCGACGCGCCGGGCGCCGCGGTTCTGACCGAGGCATTGGGCGCCATGATGGGGGTAAAGATCGTCGAGATCGAGGACGGCAACACGGTGACCATCACCTACGACCTGATCCAGGCAACGGCGGAACAGCTCGAAGCGAAGATGGCGGAGGTGGGCGCGAAGCTCGGCGCAGGCTGGGCGGAGCGATTGCGCCGCGGTTTCGTGCATTACATGGAGGAAACCGAGGTGGGAAACCTGGAAGTGCATTCGCATCATGGGCATGGTCATTGAACAGCGTTCAGAAATTTGAATGCCCAATCCTGGGCGAAGCGAATGAGAAGGCGAGGCCCGACCCGACTGCGACGTCCACCCAAGGGGTGATTTTGATGGCAACAAGCGAGGAGATAGATCATGGACTGGTTAACGCAGAACTGGATTTGGGTGGTGTTTTTCGTCCTGTTCATCGGCATGCACCTGTTCGGCCATGGCGGGCATGGGGGCCATGGCGGCTGTGGTCGCGGCGGCGGAGACGAGCAGCCGCCCGCAGGCGGAGAGCGGCCGGGCAGGGACAAACCGCAAGGCCATCAACATTGAGGAGATCGTCATGCTGAATATCAAGCTCGTTTCCTGGACGCTCGGGCTATGGGGCGCGGTTACCTTCATCGTGTGCGTGATCTACGGCCTCGTCACGCCGCAGAGCCTGCACATGCACGAATTCCTCGAACAGGTGCTACCGGCGTTCAAGTGGCTCACCTGGTGGGGCTTCCTGCTCGGGCTGGCCGAAAGCTTTCTCTACGGCGTGTACGCGGGGATGGTGTATGTGCCGATCTACAACGCGCTCAAGCGCCGCTGGGCGGAGGGCTAACGCGATGCGCCACGCCCGGGATTTGCGTGCTGCGACTGGATGGAGCGAGCAGTCGATGATGGCCGCGCACTCATCGGGATGAGCCATGCATGCGCTGCTGGTTCAATGGGTGGGTCACGTCGTCCCCTGGATCGAGGCCCTGGGCATCGTCGTGGTGCTGTGGGGCGTCCTGGAGGCGTTCATGGGTCTGGCTCAGCGTGGCTGGTCACTGGCGACGCAGCGCACGCTGCGCAAGGACTTGGGGGCCATTCGTCTCGCGATGGGCGAGAAGATGGTGCTCGGACTCGAGTTCTTCCTGGCCGGCGACATCGTGCAGACCATCGTGGTGCCGACCTGGAACTCGCTGGCGATCCTCGGCGGCATCGTGGTGATCCGCACGGTGATCGTCTATTTCATGAACCTTGAGTTGAGCCGGGGAGCGAGACAGGCCGACGTATGAGACAGGGCAACCGTGTCATGCCGTGGTCTGCCGATGCCGGCGTAGAACGCGCGGCGGGCATCATGCGGCGCGTGTTCCGGGATTATCCTGGCAGCATGGCGGTGCGTTTGTGGGACGGTCGAACGCTTGCCCTCGGTGGTGGCGCGCCCGAATTCACCCTGGTCTTGCGGGAATCCCGCCCCTTGCGGGAATTGATCCTGACCCGCGATCCCCTGCGCCTGGCTGAAGCCCACTTTCGGGGAAAGGTGGATATCGAAGGGGATCTCTATGCCGCCCTGCAACTCAAGGATTATCTGCAATCCCTGCGTCTGTCCGCGTTCGAGAAGGCCGCTTTCCTTATCGGAGCGCTTTTGTTGGGGAGCTCTGTGGATGAAGACACAGGCAGGACTTCGCCAGCCTGGCGCGCATCCCTGTTCGCCCGCTTGGCAGGCAAGCATTCCAGGCCGCGCGACTGCCAGGCTATCGCCTTCCACTACGACGTTTCAGACGATTTCTATCGGCTCTGGCTGGACGAGCGGATGGTCTATTCCTGCGCCTATTTCGAGGACGCGGCCGGCGGCCTGGACCAAGGCCAGCGCAACAAGCTCGATCACCTCTGCCGCAAGCTGCGACTCAAGCCCGGCGAACGCCTGCTCGACATCGGTTGCGGCTGGGGCGCCCTGATCCGCTGGGCGGCCGTGCATTACGGCGTATCGGCCCACGGCATCACCCTCAGCCGCAACCAGTACGAACACTGCCTGCGCCGGATCACCGAGGAAGGCCTGCAGGACCGGGTCAGCGTGGAACTCAGGGATTACCGGGATGTGGCGGGCGACGCAGTGTTCGACAAGATCGTCAGCGTCGGCATGTTCGAGCACGTTGGCATCGGGAATTTCCCCGTTTACTTCGGCACGGCCCGGCGCCTGCTGAAACCGGGCGGACTGTTCCTGAATCACGGCATCACCCATGACAGCGAGGGCTGGCGGAAAAGCGTTTCGACCCGGTTCATCAACCGCTACGTTTTCCCAGACGGCGAGTTGGACATGGTGAGCAATGTCCAGCGCGCCATGGAGCGCTGCGGCTTCGAGATCCTGGATGTGGAGGCGTTGCGGCCCCATTACGCCCTGACCCTGCGGCATTGGGTGCGGCGTCTGGAAGATGGCCGGGAAGAGGCATTGCGGCACGTCTCCGAACCGACCTACCGGGTCTGGCGGCTTTATATGGCGGCTTGCGCCCTGGCCTTCGAGGCGGGTGACGCCGGTGTCTATCAGATTCTGGCCGGACGACGAACCAAGGGTCTGTATCCAGTTCCCTTGACGCGGCGGGATGTCTATCCAGTCCGTGGAATCGGGAGGCGATGAATGAAAGAAACCGTCCATGGCTATCTGCAAACCGGTCAGACGACCTGCCACGACCCAGGCGGTGTGGCGATTTCCTGCGCCGGCAGTGGCCAGGACGGCGAATTCCACCGCGGCCTTCCCTGGCCCGAGCCGCGCTTCGAAGTCCGCGGCGAAATCATCCTCGACCGGCTCACGGGACTGTTCTGGACGCGCAATGCCAACTCCGGCGAATTTCCCATGACCTGGCGGGAGGCCCTGACATTCGTTGCCGGAATGAACCGCGAACGGGCGCTGGGCTGTTCCGACTGGCGGTTGCCCAACCGGCGCGAACTGCGCAGCCTGGTGAGCCACCAGACCCGCCGTCCCGCACTGCCCGAGGGACACCCTTTCGTCAACGTGTTTGCCAGCTGGTACTGGAGCGCCACCAGCGCCGCCGGCGTCCCTGCCCACGCCTGGTACGTGGACATGGACGGCGGGCGCATGTTCTACGGCGGCAAGGATCAATCCTTTTTGGTCTGGCCGGTGAGGGGAGAAATCAGCATGCTGCCGGCCACCGGTCAGACGCTGTGTTACGACGACAGGGGCGCGATCGTTCCATGCGCGGGAACGGGACAGGACGGCGAATTCCGCACCGGTCTCCCCTGGCCCGCGCCGCGCTTTTCCGCTTGGGATGAAACGGTGATCGACCGGCTCACCGGGCTTGTCTGGCGGCGCGCCGCGAGCCTCGTGCCCGAGGGTGTGACCTGGCATGAGGCGCTGGCGGCGGTGACGCGCTTTAATGCTGGGAATGGCACGGGCTGGCGGTTGCCCAACATCAACGAGCTGGAATCACTGGCGGACTGCGCCGCCGCCAACCCGGCTCTGCCGTCGGATCATCCTTTCGCACAGCTACGGGATGTGTATTGGTCGTCTACCACCAGCCTATACGAGCCGGACTGGGCCTGGGCGCTTTATCTGGACAAGGGCGCGGTGGGGGTCGGGCAGAAAAGCCAAGCGCGCTCCCAGGTATGGCCGGTTCGGGAACATCACCGTTTTGAAGCTGGCGTTGAGGAGATGGTATGAAGCAGCAACAACAGTTTTCTTCTGGCAGCCGTCCTTCCCGCGGCCGCGGAGGTCGAATCAGACGAATGCTCGGCGGAGGGGCAGCGGTGGGCTTCGTGCTCACCGTCGCCGGCATTTCGCTCACTCCGCCAGCATGGCCTCAAGCGGTTGAGCACAAGCTGAGATTTCAATCGCACAGCGCGATGGAGCACGAGATGGACCGCTTCCGCGCGGACCTCGTCGCCCTGCGCGAGGCGATGAATCGCTTTCGCGAGCTTTGTCGTCGCGAGCGGCAAGCCGCCCTCAAGCCGCACCTGGAACGGGTGCGTGACAACATGGATCGGGCACTCGCGATGGAAGAACAGATGCAGCAGGACCTCAACCGTGGCCGGATGGTGAGCGACAGCGACCTGCGGCACCGGATCAGGCTTCTCGGAGAGCAGGTGCGCATGCTGATCGAGATGAACGCGTTGGCGCTCGAGGAAGCCGAGCGGCCCGACTGTTCAAATCCATGAACCGGGTGACGCTCGGTGGCGAGCGGCGAGCGCCTGGATAAGGAGACATTGTGTATGGCCTGAGACGACTGTTCCAGATCGGCTTTGCAGTCTGCGCTTATCTGCTGTGGCGGCTGCTGGTGCATCTGCATCTGTGGCGTGCGTCGGTGACGCCGGCGCAGCGGCTGTGCCGTACGATCGAACGGCTGGGCACGACATTTGTGAAGCTTGGCCAAGGCTTGAGCCTGCACCGCGACTTGTTGCCAGACGAGTACATCCGGGCACTGCAGAGCCTACAGGACCACGTCGCGCCATTTCCGAGCGAGATTGCGCGACGCGAAGTGGAACAGGCATTGGGAAAACCAATCCCAGAATTGTTTGCCGAATTCGAGGCGCATCCGCTGGCGGCCGCGTCCATCGCGCAAGTGCACCGGGCGCGCCTGCACGACGGACGGCGGGTCGTGGTGAAAATCCGCAGGCCGCACATCAAAGCCCAGATTGACCGCGACATGCGCCTGCTGCGTGGCGTGCTGCGCGTGCTGCTTGCGCTGATGCCGTGGTTGCGGCGCTACGAGCCGCTCGCCCTCGTCGACGAAATCTGGGCCAACCTGCGCAAGGAGACGGACTTCCGCCGCGAGGCGCGGAACACCCTGCGCTTCGCCGAGGCCTTCCAGGGTTCGGCGACCGTGCATGTTCCGATGGTGATCGACGGGCTCTATGCGGAGTCGGTTCTGGTGCAGGAACTGAGTGGCGGGCGGCGCGTTGACGATCCCACAGTGCGCGCGCACGGGGCGCAACTCGCGCAGGCCCTGGTCGAGGCCTATTTGCAGCAGATATTCGTCATGGGCCTGTTTCACGGCGATCCCCATCCCGGCAATCTGTTCATCATGGAGAGCGGGCGCATCTGTTTCCACGACTTCGGCATCGTCGGCGCGCTCGATTCGTCCGCGCGCCGCAACCTGGCGGCGTTCCTGCTCGCCTTCGTCCATCAGGACAGCGAGTGGATGCTGGATGCGGCGCTGGACCTGGGGCTGCTTGCGGGGACGCTCGACCGCGCGGAGTTCCGCCAGGGAATGCAGGAGCTCATCCAGGACTATGCCGGCCTGCCGCTCAAGGAGTGGTCGCTAGCCGAAGCGTTCGTGCGCGTGGCGCGTCTCGGAGGCGGGCGCAACATCCGCATTCCGCACAGCCTGCTCGTCCTGATGCGCATGCTCTATCTGATGGAAAACGCCGTGCGTGATCTCGACCCGGACTTCAATCTGCTACAGAGCCTGCTCGGCAAGGCCGAAGCGGTGCTCGGTTCCTCCGCCGGCGCCGAAGCGGAAGCGGGGGTCGACCGGCTGCGGTTCGAGGCTGCGGCCGGGGTGCACGAACTGCCGGCCGAACTCGGCGCCTGGATTCACCGGATACGCGCCAAGGGCCTGGAGATGCAGGTTCAGCACCACGGCATGGAAGAACTGGAGCAACAGATAGCCCGCGGCAGCAACCGCATGGCGCTGGCGCTGGTGACGCTGGGCCTCTACATTGCCGCCTCGCTGCTGATGCAGCACTCGATCGGGCCGCGCCTCGGCGAGATGCCGCTGCTGGCGGCGGCGGGTTACGCGCTGGCGTTGTGGTTTACCTGGCGTCTCGCGCGCGGGATTTCCCGCTCCGGAAAGCTGTGATGTCCTTGGGGGGGAGTCGGATGGGAAAGGTTTTCGCGGGACGTCTTGGCCCTGCCGAACTGGAAAAGCTGCAGCACGCTTCATTTAACTACTTTCTGCACGAGACGAATCCGGTCAACGGGCTGGTGATCGAGAAGACCGAAGCAAATTGGCCTGCCAGTATTGCCGCCACCGGCCTCGCGTTGGCGGTTTACCCGGTGGGCGTCGAGCGCGGATTTATGCCGCGCGCTTCGGCGGTAGAACGCACGCTGACCACCCTGCGGTTTTTCTGGAACAGCCCGCAAGGCCCCGAGCCTGATGCGACCGGCTATCAGGGGTTTTACTACCATTTTCTTGACATGCAGACTGGGCGGCGCGCCTGGCAATGCGAACTGTCGACGATAGACAGCGCTTTGCTCCTGGCGGGGGCGTTGACGGCGGGGGCGTACTTTGACGCCGATACGGCCGAAGAACATGAAATCCGCACTCTCGCCGACGCGCTCTATCGCCGCGCCAACTGGCCGTGGGCGCAGAATCAGGATGCAACCGTAACGCATGGCTGGAAGCCTGAAAGCGGCTTCCTCAACTACCGCTGGGAAGGCTACGACGAGGCGCTGCTGTTGTATATCCTGGGGCTGGGTTCGCCGACTCATCCGCTGCCCGAGAGCGCCTATGCGGCGTGGGCTGCCACCTACCGGTGGGAACACTGTTACGGATACGACTATCTCTATGCCGGGCCGTTATTCACGCACCAGCTCTCGCATATCTGGGTCGACTTTCGCGGTATCCAGGACGCCTTCATGCGTGCCAAGGGCATCGACTATTTCGAGAACAGCCGGCGCGCGACCTATGTGCAACACGAGTACGCCATCGACAACCCGCTCAAGTTCGCGCACTACGGCGGGCACTGCTGGGGCCTCACCGCGAGCGAAGGTCCCGGTCCGGACACCATCAACGTAGCCGGCATTGAGCGCCAGTTCTTCGATTGCGTGGGCCGCGGCGTGCCGTACGGACCCGACGACGGCACGATCGCGCCGTGGGCCGCGGCGGCGTCGCTGCCATTCGCGCCCGAGATTGTGCAGCCCGTGCTCGATTACTGCATTCATGACGTCAAATTGACAGAGTCCAACCGCTACGGCTTCAAAGCGTCCTTCAATCCGACCTACCCTGCTGCATCCGGCAATCCCCACGGCTGGGTATCGCCGTGGCATTTCGGGCTCAATGAAGGGCCGACTGTTCTGATGATCGAAAATTATCGAACCGGCTTGTTGTGGCAATTGATGCGAAGGTGCCCATACATCGTCGGTGGCTTGCGGCGAGCGGGGTTTGATGGAGGTTGGTTATGAGCAGGTTGCGCAAGGCGTCACGTTGTTGCTCTACACCAGGCGCGCCGTCAGTCATTACCTGAGAGACGAGGAGAAAGCCATGAAAACCGTCACCATCGAAGTCGGCGATCTGCTGTCGGCGTTGAGTGCGCTCGGCGTCGAAAAGCAGCTCATGAAGCTTTCGGGCGTGCACAAGGCCGAGGTCAACTACGTCGCCGGCAGCGCCACCGTTGTGTACGACGAGACGGTGACGGACATCAAGACCATCAAGGCCCGAGTGCACGAATGCGGCTATCACTGCGCGGGCGAGCGCCTGCCAAAACACATCTGTGTGCCCGAGGATCCCCCGGCTGCTGCCGCCATTGCGCCTGCGGCGGCAGCCGGGCACGCGCATGAACATGCCGCCCATGCAGGACCCGCCGCGCCAGCGGGCAAGGCGGAGGCGATGGCGCACGAAATGGGCCACGGTGCCGGCATGGACGCGCATGCGATGGCGCGCGACATGCGCAACCGCTTTTTCATCGCGGCGGTGTTCACCGTGCCGGTCTTCGTCTATTCGCCCATGGGCGGCATGTTCACGCCGCCAGTGCCGCCATTCGGCCTGTCCCTCAACCTCTGGCTGTTCCTGCTTGCCAGCATCGCGGTGATCTACCCGGTCTGGCCGTTCGTAGTCGCCGCCTGGCGCGCGCTTAAAAATGGCGTGCTCAATATGGCGGTGCTGGTGGTGCTGTCGGTCGGTACCGGTTACCTGTTCAGTGTGGGGGCGACTTTCTTCTTCGAAGGCGTGCAGTTCTACGAGGCGGTGGCGGTGCTGCTGGTGTTCATCCTGCTCGGCCACTGGCTTGAGATGCGTGCCCGAGCCGGCGCCTCGGCGGCAATCCGCACGCTGCTCGATCTTGCGCCTCCCATGGCCACGGTGATCCGTGAGGGGCGCGAAACGGAACTGCCCACCGCCGAGGTACTGGCGGGCGACATGGTCATCATTCGCCCCGGCAACAAGATACCGGTGGACGGCGAGGTGCTTGAAGGCGAGTCGCAGGTGGACGAGTCCATGCTCACCGGCGAGTCCATGCCGGTCGGGAAGAAACCCGGCGATACGGTGATCGGCGCGACCATCAACAAGAGCGGCAGCTTCGTCTACCGTGCCACCAAGGTCGGCGCCGATACCGCGCTGGCACAGATCGTCAAGCTGGTGCAGGAGGCGCAGAACTCAAAGGCACCGGCGCAACTGCTGGCCGACCGCGCCTCGCAATGGCTTGTGCTGATCGCCCTGGTGATTGGCCTGGCGACCTTTGCGGTGTGGTTCTGGGGGATCGGGGAGCCGCTGCTGTTCGCCCTCACGCTCACGATTACGGTGTTCGTCATTGCCTGCCCGGATGCCCTCGGACTGGCCACGCCGATGGCGGTCATGGTGGGCACCGGCCTGGGGGCGATGAATGGCATCCTGTTCAAGAACGCTGCGGCGCTCGAGGAGGCGACGCGGCTCGACATCGTGATCTTCGACAAGACCGGCACACTCACCGTGGGTCAGCCCGACGTGGTGGACTTGGCGGCGGCGCCGGGTGTCAGCGAAGACGCGGTACTCGCGCTCGCCGCCGCCGTGGAGCAAGGCTCCGAGCATCCCCTGGCGCAGGCGATACTCAAGCGCGCGGGAGGGCTGGCGATGTCGCCAGCAACCGGCTTTACCAATATCGACGGGATGGGCGCCAGGGGAGAAGTCGAGGGACGCACGGTGCTGCTGGGCAATCGCAAGCTGATGCAGGCCGAGAAAGTCGACCTGGGTGGACTCGTGTCCCGCGCCGATGAGATGCAGGGGGCAGGGCGGACGGTGGTGCATGTTGCGCATGGAGGCAAGCTGGTTGGTCTCATTGCCATTGCCG
Organism: Thiobacillus sp.; assembly: GCA_049588075.1. GTDB lineage: Bacteria > Pseudomonadota > Gammaproteobacteria > Burkholderiales > Thiobacillaceae > Thiobacillus. Next base: position 8,132 of record JBAVFD010000064.1, on the reverse strand, counting down.
ATGCACCGCGCGCCACCTCGGCGGCGACGGTGCAGGCACTGCGCGAACGCGGCGTGCAGGTGGCGATGCTCACGGGCGATAACCAAGCGACGGCCGAACGCATCGCCGCGGGGCTCGGCATCGATCTCGTGCTCGCCGACGTGCTGCCTGGGCAGAAGGCAGACAAGGTGAAGGAACTGCAGGCACAGGGCAAGAAAGTCGGCATGGTTGGGGACGGCATCAACGATGCACCAGCGCTGACGCAGGCGGACGTGGGCTTCGCCATCGGCGCCGGCACCGACGTCGCGATGGAATCCGCCGACGTGGTGCTGATGAAGAGCGACCCGTTCGACGTGGTCGGCGCGATCGTTCTGTCGCGCGCGACGCTCACCAAGATGCACCAGAATTTATGGTGGGCAGTGGCCTACAACGTGGTCGCCTTCCCGGTCGCGGCTGGGGTGTTCTATCCCTTCGTCATCAGCCCCGAGGTTGCGGCGCTAGCCATGTCCGGCAGTTCGGCGCTGGTGGCGGTGAACGCATTGTTGCTCAAGCGTACGCGGCTCGAAGGCATCCGTGCGCACGGACTGACGCAGCGCGCAACCGTATGAACGTGTCCGCAATCGCCGCCCGGGAGTCCGTCACGAGCTTGACGCTGCCGCTTGTGGCGGTGTTCGTCGTCTCCATGGGGTTCGGCCTGGTGTTGCCGGTATTGCCCTTCGTGCTGGCACTCGCGCTTGACGAGGCGACGTCGCGGGCAACGATTTCCTGGCACACCGGCCTCTTAACAGGCATATACATGCTGGCACTGTTCCTGTTTGCGCCGTTTTGGGGTTATGTCTCTGATCGGGTGGGGCGGAAAACAGTCATCTTGATTGGGCTCGCCGGTTTCATCGGCGCAATGCTGTGGTTTGCACTGGCGCGCGGCCTGGTATCCGTGTATGCCGCCCGTGCATTTGCTGGCGTGTTCGCGGCAGCAGTGCTGCCGGTGGTGTTTGCCTGGGTAAGCGATGTGCGGTCACCACCCACGCTGGCAGGGGCATTCGCCTGGTTGAGCGCGGCGAGTGCGCTTGGTTTTCTGTTCGGCCCGACACTGAGCGGCTGGCTGGCGTCGATCGAGAGCGTTGCCAGCGCCAAGGCGTTGGCGCTACCTTTCTACGCGGCTGCGGCCATCGGGGGCGGGGTTTGGCTCGCAGTTTATCTGTGGTTTCCTGAAAGCCTCGTACGACGCGCGGCGGATGCTCCGCTCCTGCCGGATCGGTCGTCGCTGCCGGGACTGCTGGCGCTGTCGCTGCTTGTGATGTTCGGTATCGGCAGCTTCGAGGTGGGTTTGGCATTGCAGGGCCAGCAGGTGCTAAACCTGCGTCCGCGCGAGATCGGCTGGATGTTCGCCGAGTGCAGCCTGGTCATGATACTGGTGCAGATTTTCGTGCTCGCGCCGCTGCTCAAGCGCTTCGGCCGCAGGCTGCTGGCGCCGGCATTCCTCGCGATGGCTGTCGGCATTGCGCTGCTGCCGTTGGCTACGACCTATCCCATGTTGACAGTCGGGGTAGGGCTGGTCGCCGGCGCTTCGGGCGTGCTGATTCCGGCACTTGCTTATCTGGTGTCGCTTGCGGCCGGAACACGGCACGGCATGGCACTCGGCAAGCAAATTGCAGCCGCGAGCCTGGGCCAGGCCGCTGGCTCGGTTGCCGCCGGCTGGCTGTTCGCCGTCTTGATCGGCCGTTCGTTCTGGGTTACCGCCGCGTTGCTTGCGTTTGGCGCTGTCGCCGCGCTCCGTATTGCGGAGGCTTTGAAGGAGGTGAGTAATGATCCTGGATAAATAGCCTACCCAGATGCCGAATGTGTCGCCAGAGTCTGGCGACACACTGCCCCCTGAACATGACAAAATTGTAATACTCCGGTTGGTTTTCTGTTGGGGCGGAACCTTCAAACTATTGCATCTTGTCTCTATTCAATAAAGATTACCAGGAGCTCCGCTCGGGTAAGGAAGTCATGAAAATATCAGGGAAAGAGCGTATGAAACTACCAACAAGCTCGTTACATTTTCTGTTGTTTGTTCTGGTGTGGGGCTGGGGCATGGCGGCGCAAGCGCAGGAACCGTTGCTGGGCGCACGTGTCGATTCACTCCTCGAATACGCCGTGGGGCATAACCCCGAATACACAGCGATGCGCATGGAAGCGGATGCCGCTGGCGAACGGGTGACGCCGACAGGTGCCTTGCCCGACCCCAAGCTCCTTATCGAACTGCGGGACATCACCCGGTTTGGCGAGCAGAGCCCGACGCTTTCTCCTGGCCGCGTCGGAAGCACCCGCTATTTGCTGGCGCAGGAGATTCCCTGGTTTGGCAAGCGTGATCTGAAACGGGAGATTGCCGAACTCGACGCCGAGGGAGCCAAAGGGCAGGCCATGGGAAGTTGGGCGGAACTCTCGTCACGCATCAAGTCAGCCTACGCCCAGCTGTATTACGTGTACCGCAACGAACGCTATACCCGTGAAGTCCTTGACCTCATGGCGCGCCTGGAAAAAATTGCCCAGGTACGTTACGCAGGCGGCCTGTCTGCACAGCAGGACGTCATCAGGGCACAGGTCGAGCAGACCAGCATGAGGGCCGAGCTGATCGCCCTGGAGAACGAACGCCGGCTGCTGCAGGTGCGCATGAATGCATTGCTTGCCCGTCCGGCAAACGCGCCGCTCGCCGAGCCGGGACAACTGCGCCCCGTTCCCAACCCGGCGCAACTCGACTATTCCGCGCTCGAGGAACGCGTCCGGGCGCGGAATCCGCTCCTTTTCACCGAGGGCGCGCGCATCAAGTCGGCCGAAAAAAGCCGCGAACTCGTCTACAAGAATCGCTACCCCGATTTCACCTTCGGGGTAGCCCCTATCCAGTATCAAAACTCGATCCAGGAGTGGGATCTGATGATCGAACTCAACCTTCCCTTGCAGCAATCCGCACGCCGTGCCCAGGAACGCGAATCGGAATCTATGCTGTCTGCCGCCCAGGCACGCAGGGATGCCGCGTCAAACCAAGTGCTCGCCGAACTCTCTGAGAACCTCGCCGGAATCGAGTCTGCCCGCCGCACCGAAATGCTGACCACAAGCAGCCTGCTGCCCCAGGCCGAACTCACCTTCCAGGCGGCGGTTGCCGGCTACGAGACCGGGAAAATCGATTTCGCGACACTGCTGGACGCGCAGCGCCAGATCCTCCTGGCCAGGCTGGGCCGGCTCAAGGCCGAGGTCGAGGCGCAGGTTCGGCTTGCGGAAATCGAGCGACTCTTGGGAGAAGACCTATGAAGCGGGGCCTGAACTGGGCTATCGGCCTGATGGTCGCTGCGGTACTGACGGCGGGCGGTTACTGGCTGGGTACGCGTGTCGAGCATGCAGGCGGGACGGCGCCGGCGAGCGAAGGGGCAAAGCAGGAACGCAGGATTCTCTATTACCGCAATCCCATGGGCTTGCCCGATACCTCGCCGGTACCGAAAAAAGACCCGATGGGGATGGACTACGTCGCCGTCTATCAAGGCGAGGAGGGCGGCGACGGAACCAGCGCCGCCACCCAGATCAGGATCAGCCCCGACAAGGTCCAGAAACTGGGCGTCAGAACCGAAGCCGCCAGCCTGCGGACGCTCAACCGGATCGTTCGGGCGGTCGGCCGCGTCGAACCGGACGAGCGGCGCATCTATGCGATCTCGCCCAAGTTCGAGGGGTATATCGAGCGCCTGCACGTCAACGTCACCGGCCAGGTGGTGGGCAAAGGCCAGCCGCTATTCGAGGTCTACAGTCCGGAACTGGTCTCGGCCCAGCGCGAATATGCGCTTGCCATCCAGGGCGTGCAGGCCATGAAGGGTGCTGGCAGCGAGGCCCAGAACAGCATGCGGCAACTCTCCGAATCGAGCCTGATGCGACTGAAGAACTGGGACATTTCAGACGCACAGGTGCAGGCATTGGCGAAGTCCGGCGAAACGAAACGCACACTGACCTTCCGCTCGCCGGTCAGCGGTGTCGTGACCGGGAAGACTGCCCTGCAGGGCATGCGCTTCATGCCCGGGGAGACCCTGTATCAGGTTACCGACCTGTCTTCGGTCTGGATTGTGGCCGATGTGTTCGAGCAGGACATCGGCCTCGTCAGACCCGGTGCCCAAGCCAGGGTGACGATCAACGCCTATCCGGACAAGGTTTTCGAGGGCAGGATCACTTACGTGTACCCGACACTCAAGGCAGAGACCCGCACCGTGCCGGTCCGCGTCGAGCTCGCCAATCCCGGGTATCTGCTCAAGCCGGCGATGTTTGCCCAGATGGAACTGCCGGTCGGCAGCAGAGCGCGGGTGCTGACTGTTCCGGATTCAGCCGTGATCGACAGCGGCACCCGCCGCATCGTCTTGGTGCAAGCTCAGGAAGGCCGCTTCGAGCCGCGTGAGGTCAGGCTCGGCGCCCGCGGTGACAGTTATGTGGAAGTGCTGGACGGGGTTGAGGAAGGGGAACAGGTCGTGGTCGCGGCCAACTTCCTGATCGACGCCGAAAGCAACCTCAAGGCGGCCATCGGTGGCCTGGGCAGTCACGCCGGGCACGGCGGAGCGCCCAAGGCGGACACCGCTTTGCCCGCAACTTCGCCGCCTTCAGCAGGCAACCAGGCGGAAGGCACGGTGGACGCCGTGGACGCCCGGACAGGTAGGGTGAGCATCAATCACGGCCCGGTGAAATCGCTGCAATGGCCTGCCATGACCATGGAATTCAAGGTCGCAAACGAGGCCTTGCTCAAGGGGGTCAAGCCTGGAGCGGCAGTGGCTTTCGAGTTTGTCGAACGCCAGCCGGGAGAATGGGTGATTACCGGCATCCAGCCGATGGCCGGCCAAGCTGCAAATCCTAATCCGCACGCCGGTCACTGACAGGGTACGCCATGCTGGCCAAAATTATCGAATGGTCGGGCCGGAATCGTTTCCTCGTCCTGCTCGCCACCCTGTTCATCGTCATCGGTGGCGTCTATGCGGTGGCAAAAACCCCGCTCGATGCGCTGCCCGATCTGTCCGACGTGCAGGTCATCGTCTACACCGAGTTCCCCGGCCAGGCGCCGCAGGTGGTCGAAGACCAGGTCACCTATCCGCTCACCACGGCCATGCTCGCTGTACCCCGCTCCAAGGTAGTGCGGGGGTTTTCCTTCTTTGGCGCGTCCTTCGTTTACGTGATTTTCGAGGACGGTACCGACATCTACTGGGCCCGCTCGCGGGTGCTGGAGTACCTCAACTTTGCCTCCAGCCGTTTACCGAAGGGCGTGACGCCAACGCTGGGGCCGGACGCGACCGGCGTCGGCTGGGTGTATCAGTATGTCCTGCTGGCCAAGAACAAGACTCTGGCGGAACTGCGCACGATCCAGGACTGGTACGTGCGTTACCAGCTGACCAAGGCGCAGGGGGTGGCCGAAGTCGCCTCCATCGGCGGCTTCGTCCAGACCTACCAGGTGACGGTGGATCCGGTGAAGCTGCGCGCCTACGGGATACCGCTGTCGAAGGTCTCGCAGATCATCCGCGATTCCAACCGCGATGTCGGCGGGCGCGTCGTGGAAATGGCTGAAACCGAGTATATGGTGCGCGGTAAGGGCTATCTGCGCGGCAAGGGCGACCTGGAAGTACTGGTGGTGAAAAGCGATCAGGGCACGCCGGTGCTGATCCGCGACATCGCGCGGGTCGAGCTGGTGCCGGACGAGCGGCGCGGCCTCACCGAACTCAACGGCGAGGGCGAGGTGGTGTCCGGCATCGCCATGGCGCGCTACGGCGCGAACGCACTGGAGGTCATCCGCAATCTCAAGGCCAAGGTAAGCGAAATCTCCGCCGGCCTGCCGCAAGGCGTGACGATCGAGGCGGTCTATGACCGCTCCGACCTGATTCTTCGCGCCATCAAGACGCTCAAAACCACGCTGATCGAGGAAAGCATTATCGTCGCGCTGGTATGCGTGATCTTCCTGCTGCACGTGCGTTCGGCGTTGGTCGCCATCCTGATGCTGCCGGTCGGCGTGCTGATCGCCTTCATTGTCATGCGTCTCCTCGGCATGAACTCCAACCTGATGAGCCTCGGTGGCATCGCCATCGCGATCGGCGCCATGGTGGACGCGGCGATTGTCATGATCGAGAACGCCCACAAGCACCTGGAGCGTCTGAAGGAAGGCGAATCCCGCGCCGATGCCATGATCACTGCATGCAAGGAAGTGGGGCCGGCGCTGTTCTTCTCGCTGCTCATCATCACCGTCTCATTCTTGCCGGTGTTCACGCTGGAAGCGCAGGAGGGCCGGCTGTTCGCCCCGCTCGCCTACACCAAAACCTTCGCCATGGCGGGCGCGGCGTTGCTGTCGGTGACGCTGGTGCCGGTGCTGATGCTGCTGTTCATCCGCGGAAAAATCATGCCGGAGGCGAGAAACCCGGTGAACCGATTCCTGATCTGGACCTATCGCCCCATCATCGCCAGGGTGATGCGCTGGAAGAAAATGACCCTTGTTGCAGCCCTGCTGGTGCTCATCGTTTCGATCTACCCGGCATCCCGGCTCGGCAGCGAGTTCATGCCGACGCTCAATGAAGGCACGCTGCTCTACATGCCGTCTTCACTTCCCGGCATGTCGATCACCAAGGCGGCTGAACTGCTGCAGACCCAGGACAAGATCATCAAGAGCTTCCCCGAGGTCGCATCGGTCTATGGCAAGGCGGGCCGCGCCAACACCGCGACCGACCCGGCGCCGATCGAGATGTTCGAGACGGTGATCAACCTCAGGCCTGAATCAGAATGGCGCCCCGGCATGACGGTGGACAAGCTGATCGGTGAACTGGACAAGGCGTTGCAGTTTCCGGGCGTGGCGAACGCCTGGACCATGCCCATCAAGGCGCGTATCGACATGCTGTCCACAGGCATCCGCACGCCCATCGGCATCAAGGTCTTCGGCAGGGATCTGGACGGGATGGAAAAACTGGCCAAGGAAATCGAGGTCGTGGTGAAGACCGTGCCCGGCACCACCTCGGCCTTCGCCGAGCGCATCACCGGCGGCTATTACCTCAACATCGAACCGGATCGCGAGCAATTGGCCCGCTACGGCCTGGCGGTCGGCGACCTGCAGGAGGTGATCGGCACCGCGCTGGGCGGCGAGATGGTGACGACCACGGTGGAGGGGCGGGAACGCTTCGGCGTGCAGGTTCGGTATCCGCGCGAACTGCGCGCCAACCCCCAGCAGATCGCCCAGGAGGTGCTGGTGCCGACCATGGACGGGGCAATGATCCCGCTGGGCCAGGTCGCCCGAGTGGAAATCGCCAAGGGCACTCCGGGAATCCGCACCGAGAATGCACTGCTGTCTGCTTATATTTTCGTCGACATCCGCGACCGCGACATCGGCTCCTACGTGGCAGACGCTCGCAAGGCGGTCGCCGATCAGGTGAAATTTCCGCCCGGCTACTACATCGCCTGGAGCGGCCAGTTCGAATACATGGAACGCGCCATCGAAAAGATGAAAATTGTTATTCCGGTGACACTGCTGATCATCTTCCTGCTGCTCTATCTCAACTTCAGACGCCTGACCGAAACGCTGATTGTCATGCTGTCGGTACCCTTTGCCCTGGTGGGCGGGATATGGCTGATGTGGCTGCTGGGTTACAACCTGTCGGTCGCGGTGGCGGTAGGTTTCATCGCGCTGGCTGGCGTCGCTGCCGAGACCGGTGTGGTGATGCTGATCTACCTGGACCGTGCCTGGGAAGACATGAAGGCCCAATGCCACGCGTCCCATCGCACGCCCAATACCGCCGATCTTTACGCGGCCGTGATGGAAGGCGCCGTCGAGCGCGTCCGCCCTAAGATGATGACGGTTGTCGCGATCATGGCCGGCCTGCTGCCCATCATGTGGGGGACGGGAACCGGTTCGGAAGTCATGAGCCGCATCGCCGCACCGATGGTGGGCGGGATGATTTCGTCGACGGTGCTGACCCTGGCCGTGATTCCGGCGATTTACGCGCTGGTAAAGGCGCGCGGGTTGGCGCGGATGGGATAAGATCGCCAAAAGTCGCGGGCTGACTTTTCTGGAATGCCGCTTATTGTGTTTTGTCGCCAACCGTTTCTTGTACCGGAAAACGATAGGCCAGCAATCTTAGTGCGTTCATCACTACGACCACCGTCGACCCTTCGTGGAT
>JBAVFD010000063.1:0-4329 GCA_049588075.1 Thiobacillus sp. | reverse complement strand
CTGGCCGACGCGGCCGGACATTATCAGGACAATCTGTGCCGCGCCTGGGCCGATGCGCTGGATAACTTCCATTACGTGCCGCACGCGCCGACCGACGATCTGGACTCCATGCTGAACAGCATTGTGGTGGATTACCCGGACTTGCATCGTTTTGACGTCTATGCGGCAGGCACGGCGGCGCAGCTTGAACGGGCGCATGAGCATTTTGTGCGTGGTGGCCTGCACGACGCGCGCTGGTTTGCGGGGGCGCTGGACGCCTGAGTTCCGGATGCTGCGGGTCTGGTTTTATGTGTGGGCGCTGCCGGTGACGTTGCTCGGCATGCTGGTGGTGTTGATCGCACGCAGCAGCGGTGGTGCATTGCAGCGGGTGGACGGCGTGCTGGAGGCGGCAGGCGGCTGGCCAGCCCGGGTGCTGCGGCGGGGGTTACCGTTCAGCGGATCGGTTGCGGCGATCACGCTGGGACATGTGGTGGTGGGCGTATCCTTGGCTGCCCTGGTCGCGACCCGCGCCCATGAACGTGCGCATGTCAGGCAATTCGAGCGCTGGGGAGCCTTGTTGTTGGTGCTGTATCCGCTGGCCGGGCTGCTCGCCTGGCTGCGCGGCGGTCATCCGTATCGCGATAATGTGTTCGAGCGTGAGGCGCGTGCGGCGGAGTCGGGCGGGCGCCTAAAACCCGAGCAGCCAGGCTCAGTCTGACGGGCGGTGCGGGTCTGCGCCTGGATCGCCGGTGTCAGGATCGATCCAGTCGGAAATGCCCAGTTCGTCCTCGGCTTCTTCCACCGTTTCGCCGGGCTCATAGTCGCTGTCGGCGTTGTATTCCATGTCTTGCACGGCCTCCAGCAGACTGGCGAAGGGGCCATATTCCTCGCCGCTTTCCGCATCGATCCAGTAACAGCCGTCTGGCCGCTCGATAATGCGGGTATGGTCGTAGTCGGCAGGTGTTTCGGGTATGGCGTGTTTCATGGTGCGTCCTCCGTGCTCCAACTATAGGGCGCGACGCCGGCTAGGGCAAGGGGCAGGCCGGGCAAGCTTTCAGGTCGAGCGGCCGATGAGCATCAGGCCGGCCAGCGAGGCCAGCATGAGCGCCAGATGCAGCCAGCTCCACAGGCGAAAATGCCGTACCAGCGCGGTGACTTCGCGATTGGCGATCAGGTACGGACGGCCATGTGCAGGCTTGCGCATGAGATGGATGCCGTCTTTCAGGCGGATATCGAGATGCGCGCGGTCGACTTCGTCAGACGCGGCCTGGCGCGCGTGCTCCCATTCTTCCAGGCTGATTTCGCCGTCGCGGTCGGCGTCGAAACGGGCCAGCAGCGCGCTCTGGTCGGTTTTCCATTCGGCCAGCAAGGTGGCGAGATCGACCTTTTTATCGAGCACGGCGTTAGGGCCGCCGATCGTGATGAGTTCACCGATGACGTAAATCGGCTCGCCCTCTATCAGCGTCCATTCGGTTTTGCGGTACCCCTCCACGTTTGAAACCTGCCTGTGCGAAGTCAGAATTTCTGCGCCGTCGGGATCGACCAGCACCTGACCGCTGCCATCGCTTACGCCGAAGGTGTCGTTCGAGGTGCCGGATTCGACATATTCCCAGCGGTCACCGTTTTTGCGTTCGATCCGGTAGCGATACCACAGGCAGGGCAGGCCGCTGATCGGGCTGACCAGGCCGTCACCAGGCGGCTGCTGGCCGCGTCCGACCAGTTCGATGTAGCCTTGCGGCGCGGAGGCGATGCGCGAGGTCGGCGTGTCCGCGACGGTGCGATAACGCTTGAGGTTGGCGTACCACGCCCAGAAGCTGGTCAGGCCGACCAGTGCAAAACTGATCTGCCAGCCGATGCGCGACTGCAGCTTGAGGCCGAGTAGCAGGATCAGCAGGTTGCCGCCGCCCAGCGCGAAGTTGGCGTAGTCGTGCCGCCATTCGGCTGCCCAGCGTGTTTGGTACATCAGCTATTGAAAAGCTGCTTCAGATCGACATCTTTCTTCTCTTCGATGGCAAACCGCAGCAGCGAAAACTGGCGGAAGCCGAACAGGCGCGCGACGACCGTGTCTGGGAACTGTTCGACGCGCACGTTGTTGACGTTCACCGAGTCGTTGTAAAACTCGCGGCGGTCGGCGATGGCGTTTTCCAGCCCGCTAATCCGCGCCTGCAGATGCTGGAAGGTTTCGTTGGTTTTCAGCTCGGGATAGGCTTCAGCGACGGCAAACAGGTTGCCCAGTCCCAGCCGCAGCGCACCCTCAGCCTGACCCAATGCGGGAATGTTGTGGGATTCACGCGCACTGGCTACCTGACTGCGTGCCTGCATCACCTTTTCCAGCGTCTCCTGCTCGAACTGCATATATTGCTTGCAGGTCTCGATCAGTTTGGGCAACTCGTCGTGGCGCTGCTTGAGCAGAATGTCGATGTTGGCCCAGGCCTTGCCGACGTTGTGCTTCAGCGACACCAGTTGGTTGAAGGTGAACACGCCATAGACAGCCGGAAGCGCGAGCACGATAAAGAAAACCATGAGGCCGGACATGATGCGCTCCACGTAAGAATCGCAGAAATAGCGGCTGGCGATCGTTTAACTTGAGCGCGGCAGGATTAAATCCGGGCAGCGACAATGGCCGCAATTTCGCGGTCGTCAAGCCGGACCGGATTGGTTTTCATGCTGCTGCCGCGGCTGTTGGCCACGATGCGCGGGATGTCGGCTGACGTCACGCCGTAATGCGCCAGCACAGGCAGCTTGAGTTCGCGCGTCCAGGCTTCCAGCGTGTCGATCAGGGCAGTATGGGCGGCATCCCGATCCACCTGCCCCAGCCTGCACAGCAGGCGGCCCACCTGCGCGTATTTTTCCAGCGCCGGATGATCGGGTTCGCGTGTGCGCAGCGTTTCGATATTGATACGCGTGGCTGTCGCCACCAGCGTGCCACACGCCACGCCATGCGGAATCGGGAAAAACGCCCCTAGCGGCGCGGCGAGCCCATGCACCGAGCCGAGTCCTGCCTGCGCCAGTGTAATGCCCGACACCAGCGCGGCATATGCCATCCGCTCACGCGCGGCTGCATCGCCAGCGTTCGCATACAAAGCCGGCAGGCCGTCGCGCGCGGCTTTCATGCCGCCCCAGGCAAGCGAATCGGTGAGCGGCGCGGCGCGGCTGGAAACATAGGATTCCAGCAACTGGGTGAAGGCATCCATGCCATTCGCCGCAATCACCGCGGGCGGACAGGTGGCCAGCAGATCAGGATCGACCAACGCATATTCCGCCACCAGCTTTTCATCGCGGAAAGACTTCTTGAAGCCGCCCACTCCCTGCACGCTTAATACTGCGTTTTTGGTCGCCTCTGAACCCGTGCCCGCAGTGGTTGGCACGGCGACGAACGGCGTGGCCGGACCCGCATAGGGCAACTCCGGCCCCACGCCTTCCAGATAATCCATCACCGAATGGCCTGGCCTGAGCAAACCGGCGATTGCTTTGGCAGCATCCAGCGCGCTGCCGCCGCCGATGCCGATTACGACATCGATGGATTCGGCTTGAAAAGCGCGCACGGCTTCGTCCACCATCTGCGGCGACGGTTCGCCCGCGATGGCGAGGTGCAGCCACGAAGTGCCCCGTTCTTTCAAGCCGCTGGTTACGTTCGGCCAAAACGGCGAGTTTTTCAATGAGCCTGCACCGGTCACGAGCAATGCACGCGAGCCATATCCGTGGATGATGGATGGCAATTTGGTTAACGCCCCCGAGCCAAATTCGATGCGCGGCAAGCGCGAAATGGAGAAATCAGAGATGCGCACAGGCGGCTTTCAAATTGAGAATGAACGTTCGAATGGTAGCGACTTTGCCGGTTCGCTGTCTGCCTATAAATTGGGCAGAAATCCCGGACTTGCTGCATTGCCTCTGAATTGTTGGCACTCTGTCGAGTAGCGACGGATTTCGAGATCCCGTTGAAAACATTGGGGATGTTGGGTTTGCTGGACTGTGCTTTGTTGGTGGGCGTGCGTAAGTGTTGACGGGGTGAAACAGGCTTTGCTATAGTTCCGCTTCTCGATTGACGCGATTCATTGCGACAGGCGCGGGGTGGAGCAGTCTGGCAGCTCGTCGGGCTCATAACCCGAAGGTCGTAGGTTCAAATCCTGCCCCCGCAACCATTTCGAAATAAGTGTTGACGTTTTATGTGATCTACGTAGAATGCGCACCTCTCGAAACGGCATTGCAGCGAAAGCTGATGCGCTAATCGATTGATCTTTAACAATTTACAGCCGATAGGTGTGGGTGTTGTGGTGGTAGCTGTCCTGGTTTTGGCTGGGGTGGCAACTAGCATAAATGCTCACACTTTAATGAAGTAATTCATTTGAG
>JBAVFD010000062.1:0-4812 GCA_049588075.1 Thiobacillus sp. | reverse complement strand
CCCACCCCCCCCGCCGCAAGCGCCCGCGTTGCCTTTCGCTTACATGGGAAGTTGGCAGGAAGGCCCCACCACCACGTATTACTTGACCCGCGGAACCATGCCGGTCAGTGTGCGCACAGGCCAGCTGGTCGACGGCGTCTGGCGGCTGGAGACGGCAGCGGGCGGGAGTCTGAATTTCACCTATTTGCCCCTGAATCAAACGCGCAGTTTGCGCATGGGAGACTGAATTGCAGCATGCCAAACTCATTATTCTGCTCGCCGCGCTGACAGGCGCCGCCGGCCTGGCCGGATGCGCCAGCCCGAGCCTCACCGAAGGGCGCGCACTGATCGGCAGCGGCGCGACCGAGGCCGGACTCGCCCGCCTGCAGGTCGGCATGACCGAAGAGCCCGACAACCTGGAGTTGAAATCGTATTACTACAGCCAGCGTGAGAAGCTGGCCAGCCAATGGCTGCTTCAGGCACAGCAGGAGATCGACCAAGCGAATTTTGCCGCGGCCGAGGCGACGCTGCATAAAGTGCTCGCCATTCATCCGGAAAACCCGCGTGCGAAAACGCTACTGGCGAATCTGGAGGCTCAGACCAGGCAGCATCGCATGCTGGAAGAAGCCCAGAACGCACTGAACCAGAACCAGCTCGCGCTGGCGGCCGACAAAGCGCGCGCGGTACTGGCGCAATCGCCCGACCACGCGGGCGCCATCGACATGTTGCGCAAGGTCCAGGTGGCGCAGGCGCAAGACGAAATCGCGCCACGCGAGCTCAGCGCAGCCACGCGCAAAACCGTGACGCTTGAATTTCGTGACACGCCGCTGCGCAATGTATTCGACATGATTTCGCGCCAGTCCAGCCTCAACTTCGTGTTCGACAAGGATGTGCGGCTCGACACCAAGGCCACGCTGTTCGCGCGCAATACCACGGTCGCCGATGCGATCAACATGCTGCTCACCACCGGCCAGCTATCCAAAAAGGTGATGAACCCCACTACCCTGCTGATTTATCCCGATACACCGCAAAAGCAGAAGCAATACCAGGAACTGATGGTGAAGAGCTTTTATCTGGGGAATGCCGATGCGAAAAGCACCATGGCGATGTTGCGCACCCTGATCAAGGCCAAGGACCTTTACGTGGACGAACGCCTCAACCAGCTGGTGATGCGCGACACCCCCGACGCCATCCGCCTGGCGGAAAAAATCGTTGCGGTGCAGGATCTGGCCGATCCGGAAGTGATGCTGCATGTCGAAGTGCTCGAGGTCAAACGCTCGCGACTGCTCGATCTGGGGGTGCAGTATCCCAATCAGTTTTCGCTGATCAACCCGGCGCCGCTGACCTCCCCGCTGACGCTGCAAAGCCTGAAGAACATTTCCGCCAGGGACATCGGCATCAGCCCGGTACCGACGGTGAATGTGCAGCAGGACGACAGCGACGTCAACATCCTGGCCAATCCGCGCATCCGGGTGAAAAACCGCGAAAAAGCCAAAATTCACATCGGCGACAAATTGCCGGTCATCACCTCCAACGTCACTTCGACCGGCGTCATTTCGGAATCGGTGTCGTATATCGACGTCGGCCTGAAACTTGATGTCGAGCCCAACGTGCTGATGCGCGATGATGTGCAAATCAAGGTCAATCTGGAAGTGTCCAACATCGTGAAGGAAATCCGCAGCCTTGGCGGCACCCTCACTTACCAGATCGGCACCCGTAACGCCAACACGATACTGCGCCTGAAGGATGGCGAAACCCAGGTGCTGGCCGGCCTGATCTCGGAAGAAGATCGCGGCTCATCGAGCGGCATTCCCGGCCTGGCCAATCTGCCGGTGCTGGGACACCTGTTCGCCAGCAAGAGCGACGAAAAGATCAAGACCGAGATCGTGCTGCTGATCACGCCTTACATCCTGCGCCACGCCCAAGCGCAGCAGCCTGTCCTCACCGAATTCAGGGGCGGCACCGAAAATACCATTGGCGGCTCGGGCGGAACTGCCCCAGGCCCTGTAGCCAATTGGGTCGCGCCGCCCCAGGCTGCGCCGGTCAATTTGCCCGGCGAGAACATCACGCCCATTCAGCCGGAAAACCTTCCCGAGGCAGGCAACGCCCCGGCAGAAACGCCGGCGCAGGAAGTGCCGCCAACCATGAACCCCGCATCACCCGTGCTTCCCACGCAATAAGTCATGCATCGCCGCGCTTCATCCGGGTTTAGTCTGATCGAGCTGATGGTCACGCTGGCCATCCTGGCGCTGTTGGCCAGCATGGCGGTGCCGTTCGCCCAACTGGTGCAGCAGCGCCAGAAAGAGGCCGAACTTCGCGACGCGCTGCGCCACATCCGCACCGCGATCGATGCCTACAGGCAAGCCTGGAAGGACGGCCGCATACCGAAAGTCGAGGGGCAAAGCGGTTATCCGCCGAACCTCGACATTCTCTGGCAGGGGGTTGCCGACCAGACCAAGATTGAATCCGGCAAGCTTTATTTTCTGCGCCGGCTGCCGCGCGACCCGTTTTACCCCGAGCCTGCCGCGACGGCGGCCGAAACCTGGGGGCTGCGCAGCTACAACAGCCCGCCGGACGCACCGGCCGCCGGCGACGATGTCTTTGACGTGTATTCGCTGTCGCCGCAAACCGGACTCAACGGCGTGCCCTACCGGGAGTGGTGAAATGAACCGCCGCCGC
Organism: Thiobacillus sp.; assembly: GCA_049588075.1. GTDB lineage: Bacteria > Pseudomonadota > Gammaproteobacteria > Burkholderiales > Thiobacillaceae > Thiobacillus. Next base: position 2,154 of record JBAVFD010000062.1, on the reverse strand, counting down.
AGGAAACTCAGCCCACGCGGGTTCACCCTGGTCGAACTGATGGTCGTCATGGCGATCATCGCCCTGTTGCTTGCGCTGGCGCTACCGCGCTATTTCAATCATCTGGAGAGTTCGAAAGAAACCATCCTCCGGCAGGATCTTGCGGTGATGCGTGATGCCATCGACAAATATCACGGCGACCAGGGACGCTACCCGGCCAGCCTCGACGAATTGGTCAATGCACACTATCTGCGCGCCGTGCCGGTCGACCCCATCACCGAGCAGCGCAACACCTGGCAGCCGGTTGCGCCATCCGAGGGCGAAGCGGGCGGACTCTATGACATCAGGAGCGGCGCGCCCGGCAACGCGCGAGACGGCAGCCCGTATGCCGAGTGGTAGCGATGTCCACGCGCCAGTCCGGTTTCACCTATTTGTTCGTGCTGATGCTGATCGCCCTGATTGGCATGGGACTCGCCGCTGCAGGCACGCTCTGGCGTACCGATGCGCAGCGCGCGCGCGAGGTCGAACTGCTGTTCATCGGCAACCAGTACCGCCAGGCCATCCAGAGCTATTACGAACTCGACAAGAACGCGCCGCGCCTGCCGCGAAGCATCGACGACCTGCTGGAAGACAAGCGCCAGCCCAATGTCGTTCGGCACCTGCGCCGCGCCTGGCGCGATCCAATCACCGGCGGCGCGTTCGAACTGATCCCCGCGCCCGATGGAGCGGGCTTCAGCGGCGTGGCCAGCCGCTCGACTGCCACGCCGCTCAAAAAGGCGGGCTTTGATCCGCGCGATGAGGCGTTTGCCAGGGCGACAACTTACGCCGAGTGGCACTTCGTATTCATCCCACTCGCCCCGACAGCGCAACCCATACCGCCCGCCCCGTCAACGCAACCCGTGAGGCTGGATTTGTCCCAATGAACAGGGTGCACCCGCTTTCAGATGGGTTCAATCGCTATTCCCTATCGCTGTCCTGTCGGCTATGGTTTGAATAAGAGGCCAAAATCGGGAGGGCGTGGTGTGGAGGGAATGGCCGGCCCAACCCCCTGGACTGCGTCAAGCGCCAGTCCAACATTAAGCCCGTCATTCCGCTCATGCCCACCCACAACGCCGACATCGCCGCCACCTTCGAGGAAATCGCCGACCGGCTGGAAATCCAGGGCGCCAATCCGTTTCGCATCCGCGCCTACCGCAACGCGGCGCGCATGCTGGGCGAACTGCCGCAGGAGGCGCGCGCGCTGCTGGAAAACGGCGAGGATCTGACCCGGCTGCCGGGCATCGGCGACGACCTCGCCGCCAAGATCCAGGAAATCGTCACCACCGGCCACTGCAGCCTGCTCGATCGCCTGCGCCGCGAACTGCCTCCGGCGGTCACCGAACTGCTGCAGATTCCCGGCCTGGGGCCGAAACGGGTCAAGGCGCTGTACCACGACCTCGAAGTGCAGACCGTCGAGCAGCTTTACCGGGCGGCGCGTGACGGCCGCATCCGCGCCCTGCCCGGCTTCGGCGAAAAGACCGAACTCAACATCCTGCAGGCGGTGGAAGCGCACGCCAGCCAGACGCGCCGCTTCAAGCTGGCGGTGGCGGCGCAGTACGCCGAGTCGCTTGCCACGTTCCTGCGAGCCATCCCCGGCGTCGACCAGGTGACGGTGGCCGGCAGTTTCCGCCGCATGCGCGAGACGGTAGGCGACCTCGACATTCTGGTGACCGCCGCGGCCGACAGCCCGGTAATGCAGCGCTTTGCGGCCTACGACGAAGTGGCCGAGGTGCTGTCGGTCGGCACCACCCGCGCCAGCGTCGTCCTCAAGAGCGGCCTGCAGGTCGATCTGCGCGTGGTGGAAGCCCGGAGTTACGGCGCGGCGCTGTGCTACTTCACTGGCTCCAAGGCCCACAACATCGCGATCCGCCGCATCGCGCAACAACGCGGCCTCAAGATCAACGAGTACGGCGTGTTCCGCGGCGCCAAACGCATCGCCGGCGAGGACGAAGCCTCGGTCTACCGCAGCATCGGCCTGCCCTTCATTCCACCGGAACTGCGCGAGAACCGCGGCGAGATCGAGGCGGCGCACGGCGGACGCCTGCCCCGCCTGGTGGAGTTCGCCGACCTGCGCGGCGACCTGCACGCCCACACCCAAGCCACCGACGGCCACGACAGCCTGCGCGAGATGGCGCT
>JBAVFD010000061.1:0-14941 GCA_049588075.1 Thiobacillus sp. | reverse complement strand
TGGCTTCGTGACCGATCCACAAACCAGGCACTGACCACATCTCACGTCCATCCTCATGACTGCCCTCACCCTCGACCAGCTCCCCGATTTCCAGGCCTGCACCGTCACCCAGGTTGCCCCTCCCGCCAGCGCGCCGGAATGGCACGACTGGCTGGAAGAAATCGGCTTCATCCCCGGCGAACGGGTGATGGTGATGACGCGTGCCTTGCCGGGCGGCGATCCGCTGGTGGTGCGGATCGGCTCCTCCACCTTCGCGCTGCGGCGGGTCGAGGCGGCATGCGTGCGGGTGGCGGTCGAGCGGGTGGCGGCTGACGGGGCGGCGGCATGAAGCAGGCCATCGTCCATGTGCATCGCGGCGGGCCGCTGGTCGCGCTGGTGGGCAACCCCAATTGCGGCAAGACCGCGCTGTTCAACCGGCTCACCGGCAGCCACCAGAAGGTCGCCAACTACGCCGGAGTGACGGTCGAGCGCAAGGAAGGCAAGCTCGCCACGCCTGCCGGCAAGAATCTGCGCGTGCTCGATCTGCCCGGCACCTACAGCCTGAATCCGCGCTCGCCCGACGAGAAGGTGACCTGCGACGTGCTGAGCGGCCACGCCGAAGGCGAGAAGCGGCCCGACCTGGTGGTGTGCGTGGTCGACGCGACCAACCTGCGGCGCAATCTGCGGCTGGTGCTGGCAGTGAAACGCCTGGGCCTGCCCTGCGTGGTGGCACTCAACATGACCGATCTCGCCGCGCAAAGCGGTATCCGGGTCGACGGTGGCGCCTTGTCGACCGCACTCGGCCTGCCCGTCGTCAACACCGTCGCAGTAAATGCCGACGGTGCCGCCGCGCTCCTCACCCTGCTCGACCAGCCGGACAACTGGAAACGGGCCGCGCCCATCGGCGATGGCGCGTCCACCGCCGACACGATCGAAGCCGACCACGAAGTGGTGCGCCGGATTCTGCAAGGCCTGGGCCTGGACAAGACGATTCCGCACCTCGCCAGCGACCGCATCGACCGCGTGGTGCTGCATCCGCTGGCCGGCCCGCCGCTGCTGGCGGTGGTCCTGTTCCTGATCTTTCAGGCGGTGTTCGCCTGGGCCGCAGCGCCGATGGGCTGGATCGAAGCCGCCACCGAGTGGCTGGGCAACGGCGTCGCCGGCCTGTTGCCGCCCGGCTGGCTGCAAAGCCTGGTGGTCGACGGCGTGATCGCCGGCGCAGGCGGCGTGGTCGTGTTCCTGCCGCAGATCATCATCCTGTTCTTCTTCATTCTGGTGCTGGAGGAATCCGGCTACCTGCCCCGCGCGGCCTTCCTGCTCGACCGCCTGATGGGCGGCGTCGGCCTGTCCGGACGTTCGTTCATCCCGCTGCTGTCGAGCTTCGCCTGCGCCATTCCCGGCATCATGGCCGCGCGTACCATCACCAATACCCGCGACCGCCTGGTCACCATCATGATCGCGCCGATGATGACCTGCTCGGCGCGGCTGCCGGTATACGCGCTGCTGATCGGCGCCTTCGTGCCGCAGCGCAAGATCTGGGGCGTGCTGGAATTGCAGGGCATGGTGCTGTTCTGCCTCTATGTGGCCGGAATCGTCGGCGCACTGACCGTGGCCTGGCTGCTCAAGCGCTTCACCGCGCGCAATCTCATGCATCCGCTGATGATGGAGTTGCCGATCTACCACTGGCCGCACCTGCGCAACATCGCCATCGGCCTGTGGCAGCGGGTGATGATCTTCATGAAACGGGTCGGCGGAATCATTCTCGCGCTGACGGTCCTGTTGTGGTTTCTCGCCAGTTTTCCCGCGCCGCCCGCGGGCGCGACCGGCGCACCGATCGAATACAGTTTCGCCGGCATGCTGGGGCGTGCGCTCGCCACCGTGTTCGAGCCCATCGGCTTCAACTGGCAGATCAGCATCTCGCTGGTGCCCGGCCTGGCCGCGCGCGAAGTGGTGGTGAGCGCGCTCGGCACCGTCTATGCCCTGTCGGCTACCGGCAACGACACCGCAGGCGCACTCGCCCCGCTAATCTCGCATAGCTGGAGCCTCGCCACCGCGCTGTCCCTGTTGGCATGGTTCGTGTTCGCGCCGCAGTGCCTGGCCACGCTCGCCACCGTCAAGCGCGAAACCGGCGGCTGGACCATGCCGCTCGTGATGGCCGCGTATCTGTTCGCGCTGGCGTATCTGGCTTCGTTCATCACCTATCGCCTGGCGCTCGCGGCAGGCTGGGGGTAAGCACCGCCATCCGTCGTGCCTCAGGCAACATAGGCGACATCAGCCTCACATACGATCAAGCCCCAAGATCCATTCGTTCTTCAACCGCCAACCAGGCCGTTTTGCTCCGCCAGTCGCTGGCCCGCATTCAACCCGTCACCGCGTCTCCCGCCGCCGTCTCGCTGGCGTTCGTATGGATCGCCCCCGGTGGCGGCACATTTATCCAGGCATCTGCCCGTGTCGCACAAACTTGACCGGCGATGGAGCGGGACTATAAATAAATTAGGATAATAAATTGGGGAAGGGTCATGAAACGCAAAGTCCTGATGATGGGGTTGGCCATGGTTGCCGGCGTGCCCCATGCCGTCCATGCCAAAAATTGGGGCATGGAAGGATTAGCGCAGTCTTACTCTTCCTGGAATGCACCTTACATGCCGCGTTACGGCACCGAAGCGTCGGCGCATCCGCTGATGGACCACCTTTCTGCACCTGTCATGCTGACCCCGCGCAGTGCGCGCAACGAATGGCGATTGAAACTCGCCCCGCCGGTGGCGGTGTCCGAAACGGACGACCCACTGACGACCGGGCATAAGCGGGTGGGGTTCAGTTTCAAGCTGGATTTCTGATCAAGGGCAGGTTCTTGGCAAGCAGCCCCATGCGGTTGCAGGGATGAGGACGGGCTGGCCGTAAGCCGCTGAGGCGGCATTGAATTTTTGCCTGATGGTGCTTGCGCGGCTGGAGTTGTCCATCAGTTTTCCGGCTCCCGAACTGTTTCGAAAACACATTCAAGGCCGTCCCCCTTTTGCCTGGCCGGTTCAGCCATATCGAACCTTGAATCATCGCCACCCTGGCCTATCCTGAACGTCTGTAAACCGTTGAAGGAGTCAGATCATGCTGCACGTTACAGCCGACATCAACAAACTGATTCGCGACCCGGCGACACACCCAGATTTTCCGAATGCCCCACTGGACTGGACGCGGGAAGACGCAATGAAAACCGCGCGCGAGGAGGGACTGCAACTCACCGAAGCGCACTGGGAAGTCGTTCGCGCCCTGCAGAATTATTACGCGCACCATGCCGACGAAACCGTCATCAGCCTGCGCGACCTGCACGACGCTCTGGACGAGCACTTCCATCTGCAAGGCGGGCTGAAATATCTCTATACCCTGTTCCCCGGCGGCCCCATCGCGCAGAGTTGCCGTCTGGCCGGCCTGAAAGCGCCGTTCATGGCCAGCGACAGCAGCTTCGGCAGCGTGGCCTGACGGCTTGGCTGCGGACCGGGTGACCGGTCTATCGTCGCACCGGAGGGGGCGTGGGTGATCGCAGTCACGCCAATCGCTCGGGTTGGGCGGGGGAGTCCGTGTGCGGATTGCATTTCCAGCACGGGAGCCGCCCGGCAGGATTCAGGTTCTGGAAGGCGGCAGGCTGACCATGACTGCGCCCCCCTCTTTTCTTTCCACCCCCAGCGCGCCTTTCTTGTGCGCGTCGTCCAGGATCTTGCCAAACGCGCTGTAGCCATATTGCGACTCGCTGAAACCCGGATGGACTCGCTTGATGGTGCTCTTGATCAGCGATGCCGAAATGGCGCCCTCGCCACCGCGCTCCGCCACCAGTTGCTCCAGCGTGCTCACCACGATTTCAATCGCGTGGCTCTTCTTTTCCTCGGCGCTCGGTTCAGCCTTGACCGCGGCCCGGCCTTCGTCCACCGCCGCTGATTTATCCGTCGCCGGCCGGGTTCTTCGCCGGGTCGGACTCGCCGTCTTGGCCGCACCGCCGGCCGTGTCTTTCACAGGCTGGATCGTCGTGGCCGGTTTTCTGGCGGGGGCTTTTGCCGGCGTCTTCACCTGCACCAGGTCTTCATAAAAAATGAATTCATCGCAGTTGGCGATCAGCAGCGACGACGCCGAGCCACGCACGCCGATCCCGATCACGCTCTTGCCGTTTTCCTTGAGCTTGGAAATCAGCGGCGAAAAGTCGGAATCCCCGCTGATGATCACGAACGCATCGATGTGCGTCTTGGTGTAGCAAAGGTCGAGCGCATCCACCACCATGCGGATATCCGCCGAGTTCTTGCCGGACTGCCGCACATGCGGAATCTCGATCAGTTCGAACGCCGCCTCATGCATGTCCCGCTTGAATTCCTTGTAGCGGTCCCAGTCGCAGTAGGCCTTCTTCACCACAATGCTGCCCTTGAGCAGCAGGCGTTCAAGAATCGGGCGAATTTTGAAATCCGGGTAATTGCCCTCTTTCACCCCGATGGCCACGTTCTCAAAATCACAAAATACGGCAATGTTGCGGATATCCGGTGTGGCCATCGTGTTGTCCTCGTGGGTGAGCGGTCTGCTCTCAATTTCAGGTTTCAGTCGGCCAGGCCCTTGGTCAGCAAGGCCGCAACGGTTTCATTGATGCCCATCTGGCGCGCTTGTGCCAGGGCATGAATTTGCCTGACCAGTTCGCCGTCGAGTTTGACGGCAAACGCGACCAGGCCCTGCGCCTGGTCGAGCTTGCGCTGGTCGCGGCGCGACACCAGCGCGCCGGCCGCACTGCCGAAGCGATCCGGCGTGCCGGCCTGTTTCATCTGGCCGGTGATTTTCAGGCCTTCGTTTCGGTCGAGATCCGTTTTCTTCATGTGATTTTCCTGGAGTGTCTGGGTAAATGGTGTTTGCTGGCTCGTGCCATCAAGGTCACGCCCTCGGCTTGGGCGCAGAACAGCCGACAGCATAAGCGATGCAGCCGCACAGCGTGCAACTCGTCGCCCTCCATCGTTCACGCATGCCGCACATGGTGTTTGACGCCCCGATTTGCAAAGCGATCCTCAACCCGATCCATCATGGCCGGCTCAGAACCAGAATGAATGGCCCTTCATCAGAAACTCGAGGTGGGGCATGTAATGTGAGCCATCGCATGAAAACGTCACGCTCACCATGCCGTTGAACAGGTTGATCGAGGCCATGCGCAGATAAATGGTCGGATCGGTGAGGCGCAGGGACTGCAGGGTTTCCAGAATCCGCTTGATGTCTTTCTGCGGGATCGCGGCATCGGGCGGGTAGTCGCGCGTGGGGTAGATCAGGCAGATGTCAGGATCGCTCAGGGCTTCATGATCCAGAATGCGATAACGAAACGGATCGTCCACGGTCCAGATCGTGGCCTGGCTGCTGGAGAAATGGATCTGGCACTGAAACACGCCGCATTGCGTCAGCAATTCCTCCAGGATCGACAGGGCCCGCTCCATGTTGCGATCCATCGGGCTTTCCACCCGGCATTGCTGAAACACCGTGCTGCGGATCGCCGGGTCGCCTTTCACCTGGCGCCAATAACCGGGCTCTTCGTAGAGCTCGGACGTCACCGGCAGATTGCGCAAGTCGAAGTTTGCCGCGAGATAGCCCACCGTCTGAGCATCCCGGCTCACCACCTGGAGCGCCGTGAGCGAAGGCCGGTGTTCAGTCAGGCCGATGTACGCATCCGAGAGCAGAAACCCCCAGGGCGGGACCGCTTCCTTCATATACGGACGTTGCGAGCGGTCGCGTCCGAGGTAGTCGGGCACGATCCCCTGCTGGCCGACGTTGTTGCTGATTTGTATCCCGTCGCTGCCCATGCAGTACAGGAACGAGCAATGCGGAATGCTGGAGAAATGCTCCACGAGAATCGCATCCAGCGCGTCGCAATGGCCCCATGCCGGAGTGCAGCGCTCGGCCAGTTGCCCCATGGGCTCGCGCAGGATGCGCGCCAATTCTTCCCGTTGCAGGTAGATGCTGTCTTTCCAGGAATCTTTCATGAAGCTCCCTCATGCATGGTTGAACGATGATGCCCATGCGAACAGGCAGCGAATTGGATACGGGCGACGCATAATAGTTCAGGCAGCACGCTGGGGCGTGCTGCCCTCTGTTATTCCGCGATGCGTTCGGTGAGCCCCTGCTATTCGAGCCAGGCTCCGGTTGGACTACTGATAGGTCTGGCCGTCGTGCTTGATCCAGCCGGCGGAATGGCGCCCCTGCGGATCGTGGTGGGTCCAGTGAATCACGCCGCCTTTCGGGTTCCATTCATATTCGCCGTAAAAGGCAACCGTGTCCCCTGCGCGCAGCGAATCGATGCGCGGCGCCAGATCGATGTTGTGGGTCACCAGCAGCGTCCGCCCCGAATTCAGCCGAACGACGAAGCGTTGATGCCGGCTGCCATTGGTGTCGTCCGGCAGCATCTTCACCACCGTTCCCTGCCCGGCAACCTGCAGGCTGCCGATGCGGTTTGCGAACGCGTTTTCGATGGCGGCATCGTCGCTGTCACGGGCCGGCGCGGAAACGCCGGAATGGGCTTCCGCTGCGGGGCTGGCAGGCGTGTGTGAAACCGGAACGAGGGTGAAATAAGCGGCCGCAGCGAGCGCCGCAATCAGCAAGAACCTGTTCATGCAAAACCCGACAACGGATGAGCGGACGGGGCGAGGCCGATTGGCAGCGGCCTCATTTCATTTTTGACGGCAGTTTGACTGTCTCGCCGGCAATCATGAACGCGCCGTTCCCCCGATGGTGCAGCGTGCGCGGATTTTTCTGCGCGGGGTCGACCCACGCCTTGACCGCTTCCAAAACGAACAGATTGTATTTATTCACCATCCGGGTGTCCGCCACCCGACACTCGATGCTGGCATAGCATTCCTCGATCAGGGGGGCGGCAACGCAAGCGGCCGGGGCGGGCGTCAGGCCAAAGGTCTTGAATTTGTCGGTTGTTTGCCCCGACGTATTGCCACAACCCACCACTGCTTTTGCCAGTTCCAGCGTCGGGATATTGATCACGCATTCCCGGCTTGCCCGCAGCAGTTCGAAGGAGTAGTTGCGGCCGCTGATAATCGCCGCCAGCAGCGGGGGCTCGAACTCCATCATCATGTGCCATGACTGCGTCATGACGTCTGTCCGGCCCTTGCTGGCGGTGGTGATCAACACCACCGGTCCCGTCTCAAGCAGGCCATAGACCCTGGACAGGGGAAAGGATTTCTTGCCCATAGCAACCTCCGTACAATCGGTTTGCAGCGAACCCGAAAGCTCATTATGGGTTGCAACGGGCGCTTGCGCGAGTCGAATCAGCGCAAGCCGACATGCGGGGGAAGTCCGGCGTGAATCGCATGCCCGATCTTTATTCCCTGCCGAGCCGGTAGGCATCGACGATCCCGACCAGCCAGCAGCCGGCCAGCACCAGCGCGGCAACCGTGGTGGCGGGACTGCCGGCACTGTTTGCGGCCTGGCTGGCCAGGTCCGAGAGTTGGCCAGCGTCGAGCGCACCCCCTTCCGACTCCAGTCGCTCGAGGACGGCCGAAGCCTGCTGCATCGCCCGGTCGACGAAAACCCCCAGGCAAACCAGGCTCACGGCGATCAATGCGACGCCGCGCCCAAGGTGTTTCAGGTAAAGATGGCCGGCGCCGGGCAATACGAGGGCGGATAACAGGACAGCGTTCGTCGATCGGCTCATCGTTGAACGTGTCGGTGTCGGTGTCGCTGTCATGGCATGCGCCTACCCTTTCGGTATTGGGCCCTCTTGATTTGACCGGACACTCGACAGCCGAAAAAATTCGACGGCGGGCAGCGCCTGTGTGTGCTTCTCTTCTCTGCGATTTCGCCGGAATATGCAACACTCCAGCCGCCACCCAATCTGATCCGACCATGCTGAGCTACCGTCACGCCTTTCATGCCGGCAATCACGCCGATGTGCTGAAGCATTTTGTGCTCCTCCAGTTGAGCCGTTATCTGGGACAGAAGGACAAACCGTTCTGGATCATCGACACCCACGCGGGGGCGGGGCTGTATGCGCTGGATACAGGCTATGCGACCCAGCTGAAGGAATACGAAAGCGGGATCGGCAAGCTGTGGGCACGCCAGGATCTGCCCGCCGCGCTGGCCGACTATGTCGACCGGGTGCGCGCCTGCAACCCGGACGGCAACTTGCGCTTTTATCCCGGCTCCCCCTGGCTGGCCCTGCAAACCTTGCGTCCGCAGGATCGCTTGCGCCTGTTCGAACTCCACAGCAGCGACAGCAAGATTCTGCAGGACAACTTCGCGGACCAGGGCCGGCGCGTCAGCGTCACCACCGCCAACGGTTTCGATGCCCTCAAGGCGCTGCTGCCGCCCCCGCCGCGCCGCGCGCTGGTGCTGATCGATCCGCCCTACGAAACCCGCGACGACTACACGCATGTCATCACCGCCCTGAAAGAGGGACTGACCCGTTTTGCCACCGGCACCTATGCGATCTGGTACCCGCAACTCGCCCGCCCGGAAGCCCAGCAACTGCCCGGCAAGCTCAAGGCACTGCCGATCAAGAACTGGCTGCATGTCGCGCTCACCGTGCACACTCCGTCAGCGGATGGCTACGGCATGCACGGCAGCGGCATGTTCATCATCAACCCGCCCTGGACCCTGCATCAGACACTCGCAGACATCATGCCGTATCTGGTCGAAGTACTCGGGCAGGATGCCGGGGCAGGCTTCACGCTGAATGAGCAGGGCGACTGAGCGCCGCCTTCCGGTTCAGTCCGCATGGACTGGACAGACGGGCTCAAAGCAAAGGGTTTTCCTGATGTTCGCCCCGCTCGTACACGACGTGCGCACGCCCGACCAGCAGCAGGTCCAGCGAGCCGATGTGTGAGACATCCTTGTTGGCGTAGGGCAGGCGGTGCAGGATGTAGCGCATGGCATTCAGCCGTGCGCGCTTCTTGTCGTCCGACTTGATGACGGTCCACGGCGAGTCGGCGGTGTCGGTGTAAAAGAACATCGCTTCCTTGGCTTTGGTGTAGTCGTCCCATTTGTCGAGCGACGCCAGGTCGATGGGCGACAACTTCCACTGCTTGAGGGGATGGACCCGGCGTTCCTTGAAGCGGCGACGCTGTTCTTCGCGGCTGACCGAAAACCAGAACTTGATCAGGTGCACGCCGCTGCGCACCAGATTGCGTTCGAACTCGGGGGCCTGGCGCATGAATTCCAGGTATTCCTCCTGATTGCAGAATCCCATCACCCGTTCCACACCGGCGCGGTTGTACCAGGAGCGGTCGAACAGCGCGATCTCGCCAGCCGTGGGCAGATGCTGGACGTAGCGCTGGAAATACCACTGTCCGCGTTCCATCTCGCTGGGCTTTTCCAGCGCGACCACGTGCGCACCGCGCGGATTGAGGTGCTCCATGAAGCGCTTGATGGTGCCCCCCTTGCCGGCTGCATCGCGGCCCTCGAACAGGATGACCACTTTCTGCCCGGTTTCCTTCACCCAGGCCTGCAATTTGAGCAGTTCCACCTGAAGCTGGTATTTCTGCTGCTCGTAACTTTTGCGCGACATCAGGTTTTTGTAAGGGTAGCCGCCCTCGCGCCAGTCCTCTGCCAGTTCGCCGTCCGGGTCGTGCGGTACGCCGGGCCTGCCCAGGGGTGGCCGGTTGAGCAGCGCGTTGCGCAACACCTCCGCGTCCTCCGGCGACGCGCCGGCGAGAATGGCCTTCAGCGACTCGATCAGTTCGGGACTGCCGCTGCCGGCCTGGCTGAGGATGTCCTTTACCGCCACGATCTTGGCCTCCTGCGCGGCGCTCACCGCTTCGTTCACGGTAAATGTTTCGATCCCCAGTCTGGTGTGGCTGGGTGAAACATCCCCGGCAGCGGCGATTCGGGGCTTGGCATTCCTGCTGCGTGCGGCAGGGCGTTTGGGAGTGGCAATGTGCTTGGTAGTCAAAAGAACATCCTGTCGAGATAACGAAGATTTTTCCGGGATGAAGCGGGTGGTGCACTCGCCGTTGCCGGTTACGCAGCCGCCCACCTTCATAAAGAGACAAATTAATCCCATTAAAGACCAATTTCAAGCTTTGTGAACATCAAATCGGCAACGGCCTTCACGCAGCCCCGAATGACGCCGGGTCAGTTCAGACTGACCATTTTGATTTCGTTCGTACGGCCAAGAATGAGCCGGGGCCGGCTCGTTGACGGCATCAAGCGATAGGCCGATGATTCCAATCCGGACTTGCCTGTCCGAAACCGCGTCAGCATTCAATATAAAAGGGAGACCGCCATGCCGCAAACCAAGTTTCTGCTCGACGAATCCGAGATCCCCACCCACTGGTACAACATCGTCGCCGACATGCCCAACCGGCCGGCGCCGCCGCTGGGTCCGGACGGCAAGCCGATCGGCCCCGAGGCGCTGACGGCGATCTTCCCGATGAGCCTGATCGAGCAGGAAATGTCGGCCGAGCGCTGGATTCCGATCCCCGACAAGGTGCGCGAAATCTACCAGCTGTGGCGCCCCTCGCCGCTGTTCCGCGCCCACCGGTTGGAAGCGGCGCTCGGCACCCCGGCAAAGATCTACTACAAGTACGAAGGCGTCTCCCCGGCCGGCTCGCACAAGGTCAACACCTCGGTCGCGCAGGCCTATTACAACGCCGAGGCCGGCATCAAGCGCATCGCCACCGAAACCGGCGCCGGGCAGTGGGGCTGCTCGATGGCGCTGGCGGGCCAGATGTTCGGGCTGGAGGTGCGGGTGTACATGGTCAAGGTGAGCTACGGGCAGAAGCCCTACCGCCGCTCGATGATGCAGACCTGGGGCGCGGAAGTGTTCGCCAGCCCCAGCATGGAAACCCACTCCGGCCGCGCCGCCCTGGCGGAGGATCCCGACAACCCGGGCTCGCTCGGCCTGGCGATTTCCGAGGCGGTGGAAGACGCCGCCTCGCGCGCCGACACCAACTACGCCCTCGGCTCGGTGTTGAACCACGTGCTGCTGCACCAGACCGTGATCGGGCTCGAAGCGAAGAAACAGTTCGAGAAGGCCGGCGACTATCCCGACATGATCTTCGCCCCCTGCGGCGGCGGCTCCAACTTCGGCGGCGCGGCCTTTCCCTTCTTCGCCGACAAGGCCGCCGGCAGGAATGTGCGCCTGGTCGCGGTGGAGCCCGCCTCCTGCCCCACCCTGACGCGCGGCCACTACGCCTACGATTTCGGCGACACCGCCAAGCTCACCCCGATGATGCTGATGTACACCCTCGGCCACGACTTCATGCCGCCCGGCATCCACGCTGGCGGCCTGCGCTACCACGGCGACTCGGCGCTGGTGTCGCAGCTCTATCACGAGAAGCTGCTCGAGGCGGTGGCGGTGCACCAGCTCGCCACCTTCCAGGCCGGCGTCACCTTCGCCCGCGCCGAAGGCATCATCCCCGCGCCCGAATCCAACCACGCCATCGCCGCCTGCATCGACGAGGCCCTGCGCTGCAAGGCAAGCGGCGAACCGAAGACGCTGTTCTTCAACCTGTCCGGCCACGGCCACTTCGACATGGCCGCCTACGACAGCTACTTCAGCGGCAAGCTGGAAGACTTCGCCTACCCGGAAGAGGCGATCAAGGCCGCGCTGGAGCGCCTGCCGAAGGTGGGGTGATTGTCCGGCGAGCGCGCCCCGGCCATGGGGTTGCGCGTTGCTGCACGACCCGCCCCTGATGCAGTCAAAATGGCCCGCTCAAGCGGGCCATTTTGACTCCGGAATGCGTCGCAGCAACCGGACAGGAAAGATGAAGGATCAAGAATCAATTCGAAGCTGATCCCCCTAGCCCTGTTTATTTTTCAACTAACTCACCAGCCAGCTTGCAAACTGCTGCCATACGCTCGTGCCCGACAGCAATAGCCGCAGCGGTTGCGACGCCACGATGAGCAGCATGCCCCACCCAAACGCCGGGTGCAGCCTGCGCTGCCTGGTGGTGTCGTAGGCCACGCAAGCGAGGACGACCAGATCGGTCAGGCCAAAGAACAAGGGCAGGCCACCCGCCTGAATGGCGCCGATCGGGATGCGCGCGATCGCTGCCGTCAGCATGCCCACGCAGGACAGCAACATCAGCCGCCTGTGCATGTCGGGGCGGTTTCGAAGGTACAGGCCCGCCCCCACCAGAAGCGCGAAGACCAGCATGTCCCCCAACGGCACCACCAAAAACACCAGCGGCGGTGGCCCGGGCGATCTGCCGAGTCTGGCCGCAGTGATGGCGGTCGCAATGCCCACGATCAGCACTGCCGCCGCGACCAGCGCACCCACCACGCCGGCACGGCGATGAAGGTGCGTGCGCCGCATGGCCACCAGGCGAACCTGCATCAGGAAGAAAGTAAACCAGAGCGTCATCACCAGACCGTGGACATGCACCAAGGTCGATAACGCCGGCGTGCCAAAGCTTGTCTTGAGAAAATAGGTCCGCGCAAACCCGGCAAAGACGATGGCGATGGCACCCATCGCCGCCCACGTATAGAACCTGCGGTCTGTACCCCGGCTCATTGCACTCGTTTCGACTGACATATCGCCCTCCCGGGTTGGTGAATGACGACCCAAAGCATGCTTCAACGGAGTCTGATGCGGCTGAAACCAAAGTCCCCGAAAGAATAGTCCGGTGTAGACTCCCTATGTTCGATTTACAAGTGACGCAGGTCTGGTTCGGCCATCCTCTAGCGGGATTCGAACTTGTAGTACTGGCTGTTGAGGTGGTCGACCACATCCTCGACCTCTTCCTTGCCCCAGCGCAGCTGCAAATACCCTGCCCAGTTCTGCACCCTTGTCCGCAATTGCGGCAGCGATTTGGCGTCCTGCCGGGTGCGGATATGGACGAGGCTTTCGTGGCAGGACATGCAGTGATTCTCGTAAAGCATCTGGCCGCGCGGCAGCGCCGGGGGGAGGACGGGCTTTTGCTGTGCTTCATTCAAGGTGGGGGCTTCCGTCTCCTGGGTCAGCGGCACAGGCAGGGGGCCTGGACTGGCCCAGGCCGTGACAACGTACCCCAGTGAAAGCAGCGCAGCATGAATGATGATCCTGGTCCGCATGAAGAACTCCAATCGTTGAATGACCATGATACGCCCCGTCGCACGCTTCATGGCCTGGAAGGATTCAAGGGGATGGCCAGGCAATCCCCCCCGCCTTTCTGCGTCACGAAAACAGAAGGCCGGCTCCGAAAAACCAACCGAAGCCGACCTCCTCAGCACCGTCAGCCGTCCGTTTCCGTGACAAGCTCCACGCGCGTCGCACCGCTACGCTTGTCGATCTCGAACCACAGTTCGCAATACTCCGGCTGCGGCTCCAGCGGCGTCGGGTCATCGGCGCAACTGCACCCGCCGACGAGCCCCGCATAGAACACCCCGGCCTTCACGCGAAGACAGTCGCCCGCATCCGCCACCCCGATCAGCATCACGCGAAACGGCTCGTCGGCCACCCAGCTCGTCTGCGACAGGCCCTGCTGCAGCGGCAGCAGCGCCGGGGCGACCTGCTCGACTTCGTGCCTGAAGGTTTCCCTGAACACGGCGCTGTTCCAGGCCGCAAGGGTTTGGGGCAGGGTGAACAGGGTCATGGCCGTATGCCTGATTCAGGATCACACCATCCGATCCCGTGAACGGCCGCGGAAAACGGCAACCGCTGAAATGGATCGACACCCAGGGCAGCGGCAATCCGGGCCACCGTTTCAGGGATTGAAAGCAGGATTGAAAGGGTCAGCTTCGATTTTCTGATCGCCATCGTTTTCTCCGGTTCCGGAAACCGGTCAATCCGGAAAAATCCGCAGCCGATTCCTTTGTCTTTCTGACTTAGTGCAGGTTGCTGGACGAGTACAGCAACACCTTGCCGCCCATGAAGTTCACATTCACCGAGTGCGTGTCGTCGCCCCATTTGCAGCTGCGGACGCCCATCACATCGTCGCAGTTCGCGGGCGCGCCGAGCACGGCGACGACCTCGTCGTAAGTCATGCCCATCGCGATCTTGTTGTAGTTTTCCTGCGTGAGCTTGCTGCACGCCAGCAAGCCCAGCAGCATGCCCATGGCGAATACGGTCTGAATTTTCATGCGGCTCTCCGGACGACATTCAATAGCGCACCATCAAACCACATTTTCCATCCGCTTCACCAACAAGGCCCGGAAAACGGCTGCCGCTGGGTGATTTTCCGGCGGCCGCGCCCCCTAGTGTTCACTGCCCACGGGTTGTTTCCTGAGCGCCATCACGATCATCATCAAGGCAGCGGAGAAAACGACGATGGTCGACGTGGCAAGGACAGGCTCGATCTGCTCCTCGGGAACGATGCCTCCATAAAGCAGGAACAACCCGGAGAACATCGCCAGCGCGCCAGCCTGATGCGCAATGAGCTGGAGTGTGGCCAGCCGCGAAGTCTGCCCGCCCAGCCATAGCTTGTGGATGACTGCGTAGATGAATGAAACGACAAAGCCGACCAGGAGGATGTGGGCATGCGTAACGTGCTGGGCATGGTTGTGCGATGCCGCCATGTAAATGCCCAGGGCCATTCCAACTGCCACATAAGCCAGCGACCAAACAAGATATCTTCTGTCAAAACTCATCGTCGTCCTCCTTTTCTGATGTTGTCAAAACATGAAAAAGACAGCTTAGGCAAAAGGATCATGGCAACGCAACCGAAACCACTTTTCTAGTCTACAGCGCCACTCGCCTTGCCGGCCCGATACGCTGCCAGCAGGGCCGCCTTCAGGTCCGGTTCCGCATCCAGGTCGCGAGTTGCCAGGATGCGTTCCGCGATGGCCCTGACCGCCTGCCAGTCCTGTTCCTCGCGCCGCTCCTGCTCGAATTGCGGCCAGTCGAACCGGCCATCGCGGCAGCTTCGCGCCGCCACCCCCGTGGCATCCGAGAATTCGATCTCGTGCGACTCCAGCACCTCATGCAGATACGAGTAGGGATCGATCCCGGCCGCCCGGGCCAGGAGCTGATGGAAATCGGGCGCCTCGCCAGGCTCGCCGAGGCAGCGATCCAGATCGATGACGGAATCGA
>JBAVFD010000060.1:0-22915 GCA_049588075.1 Thiobacillus sp. | reverse complement strand
GCGGCTGCGCTGCTGCAAACCGCGCCCGTCTCGCCGGCGACCGCCGCCCCCAGTGACGACATCCCGCGCGAGCGGGTGCGGCGCGCCGTGCATGAGGTGGCCAATCCGCTCACCATCATGCGCAACTACGTCAACCTGCTGTCCGAGCGCCTGGGCGCAGATTCGGCGGTGCAGCGCGATCTCGGCATCATCGGCGACGAAATCGAGCGGGTGGCGCGCATCGTGCGCGGCATCACCGTGACCGGTGACCTCGCCACGACGCCCGTCGCCGAGCTTGAACTGGTATCGGTCAACAGCATCGTTTCCGAACTGGTGCGGATGGCGCTGGGCACCTTGTTCACGCCGAACAAGGTCAACGTGCAGATCGATCTCAATCCGGATGTGCCGCCGCTGCCGCTGCATAAAGACTTGCTCAAGCAGGTGCTGTTCAATCTGGCCAAAAATGCGGTGGAAGCCATGCAAGCGGGCGGCCACCTGAAATTCACCACGCGCCTGGTCGAGGCCAACGGCCAGCGCCAGATCGAAATCGAAGTGGCCGACACCGGCCCCGGATTGTCGGCAGCGATCACGTCACACCTGTTCGAACCGATCGTCAGCGAAAAAGGCGGCGACCATGCCGGGCTTGGCCTGACCATCAGCCACAGCCTGGTCCAACGCATGAATGGCCACCTCAGCTGCACCAGTACGCCGCAAGGCACGCATTTTCTGATCCGTCTGCCGACCCTGCAGAACGGCCAGGCCCCCCTCACGACAACACGCTACGGGTCCATGTAACCCGCGCCCAAGGAGAAATTCATGTCAGACGACCCCATCGAGTCATCGCCACATCGCAGTACGGTCAGCACCTTTCCGGTGCGCTCTCGTATTCTGGTGGTGGACGACGAGCCGCTGATTCTGGAAGGACTCGCCCGGCTGCTGGCCACCCGCGATTACGACGTGGTGACCGCCAACGGCGGCTGCGAAGCCCTGATCGCCATCGGCAAGCAGCAGTTCGACGCGATCCTGCTCGACCTCGGCATGCCGGACCTCAACGGCAACGAGGTGCTGCGCTTCGTCGCCGACCGCAGCGGCGACACCCCGGTGCTCGTGGTGTCCGGCGACAGCACCATCGACGCCGCGATCAAGGCCTTGCGCGGCGGCGCCGCCGACTTTGTGCGCAAACCGTACGAACCCGAGGAACTGCTGCGCCGGATCGACAACACGCTGACGCGGCGGCGGCTGGAACGGGAAAACAACCACATCCTGCAACGGCTGCAGCAGTCGGAAAAGTGGCATCGCTTTCTGGTCAACAGTTCGCCGGACTTCATCTACACGCTGGACGGCGAAGGCCGCTTCACCTTCGTCAACGACCGTGTCGAAAGCCTGCTCGGCTACCGCCGCGAAGACCTGCTGGGCCAGCATTACAGCCTGTTGATCCACGAGGACGACATTGCCCGCGCCGAACACATATTCAACGAACGCCGCGCCGGCGACCGCAGCGCGCGCAACGCCGAAATCCGCCTCAAGTGCAACCCGGGGATACGGCGTCCGCGGCTGATGAATGGCCTGTGCAAATCAGTCGAATTGACCGCCACCGGCATGTACGACGAAGAGGCCAATCCGTTCGAACAGCGCTTCATCGGCAGCTACGGCGTCGCCAAGGACGTGACCGAGCGCAAGCAGGCCGAGGAAACCGTGCATTTCCAGGCCTACCACGACCTGCTCACCGGACTGCCCAACCGCGCGCTGTTCCGCGACCACCTCGGTCTCATGCTGGCGCAGGCCAAGCGCAACCAGCAACCGCTGGCGGTGCTGAGCCTCGACCTCGACCATTTCAAGGTGATCAACGACTCGCTCGGCCATACCATCGGCGACGAACTGCTGCTGGCGGTGGGCGCGCGGCTGCGCCAGTGCCTGCGCGAGGGCGACACGCTGGCGCGCCTGGGGGGCGACGAATTCGCCGTGCTGCTGCCGACGCTCGTATCGCGTAGCGACGTCGATCACATCTGCCGCAAGATCATCCAGGTGCTGTCCAAGCCGGTGTACGTCAAAGGCCACGAAATCTATATCTCGGTCAGCATCGGCGCCTGCGTCGCGCCGGACGACAGCGAAGCGATCGATGGCCTGATCCGCCAGGCCGAAATCGCCATGTACCAGGCCAAGACCCAGGGCCGCAGCCGCCTGCAATTCTGGGAATCCGGCATGCAGGCGCCCTACTCCGAACGGATGCAGATCGAGGCCGATCTGCGCCGCGCCCTGGCGCGCAACGAATTTGTCCTGTTCTACCAGCCGCAGGTCGATACCCAAAGCGGCGAAGTGCGCGGCTTCGAAGCGCTGCTGCGCTGGTGGCACCCGCAGCGCGGGTTGCTGACCCCCGCCGATTTCATCCCGGTGGCCGAAGAGTCCGGCGTCATCGTCCCCATCGGCGACTGGGTGCTGCGCCAGGCCAGCGCGCAAATCGCCGAATGGAAAAAAGCCGGGCTGCCGGCCGTGCGGCTGTCGGTCAACATCTCGGCGCGCCAGCTGGAAAGCCCCGACTTCGTCGACAGCGTCATGCGCGCCGTGCAGGTGTATTCGCTGGACGGCCATCAGCTGGAACTGGAGATCACCGAAAGCCTGCTGATGCGCGACTTCGAGGCCAACGCCATTAAGCTCGGCCGGCTCTCCGCCACAGGCATCCGCCTCGCCATCGATGACTTTGGAACCGGCTACAGCTCGTTCAAATATCTCTCGCGCTTCCCCATCCACACCCTGAAGATCGACCAGTCCTTCGTGCAGGATCTCGACCGCGAAGAAAACATGTCCATCGTCAATGCCATGATCGCCATGGGGCGCGGCATGAACCTCAACGTCATCGCCGAGGGCGTCGAAACCGAATCCCAGCTGGTCCGGCTGCAGCAGATGCAATGCCACGAAATGCAGGGGTATTACTACAGCGCCCCGGTTTCCAGCCACGAAGCGACCACCCTGCTGGGTCAGCATATGCGCGGATTCAGTCATGCGGAGAACCAGGCTGCGGGCTAGTCGCGGCAGAGCCTGCGCACTCCGGGTTTGCTGAACGGCCGGTATCGGGGTTAACCAAAAAAAAAACGGCCCACATCGCTGTGGGCCGTTTGAATATGGTGGCCAGTCTCGGAATCGAACCAAGGACACGCGGATTTTCAATCCGCTGCTCTACCAACTGAGCTAACTGGCCGTTTTGAATTTCTTTGGACTTTTCTGCGCCTGTCGCCAGCCGCGAAGCGCGCCATTAAACCCTGAGCCGGGCCGCAAGTCAACTCGCACGGCCGATGCAGGGGTGTCGGCACCCTTCAATCGGGCATGCGGCAAGTCTGCGACGGCAGGTCGAAGCGTTCGACAGCGCGGCGTTGAGTTCAACTAAGATAGGCGGCATGGCCTCCACGCTCCCGATCGCCAGCAGCCTGCTGCACGCCACCATTGAGACCCTGCGCTCGCATGCCCCTTTCTCCGACATGGCAGAGGCGGATCTGGCGTGGCTGGTCGAACGCCTGTCGGTTGCGTATTTCCCGCAGGACACGACCCTGCTTGAAGCCGGCGGCACGTCTCCGGACACCCTTTTCATCGTCAAGCAGGGCGTGATCGAAGGTGAGGCGCCGAACCGGAAAGGCCCGCGCTTGCTGCAATTGACTGGCGGCGAGATGTTCCCGCTTGGCGCCTTGCTGGCTGATCGCGCCGTGGCGAATCGTTATCTCGCGGCAACCGACACCTTCTGCTATCGCCTGGCTGCCGCCGATTTCCATACCTTGCTCGGGCGCAGCCGGGCCTTCAGCGATTTCTGCACGCGCCGCATCGCCAGCCTGCTCGAGCAATCGCAACGGGCGGTGCAGTCCGACTATGCGCTGGCGCAGGATGACGAAAACCGTTTCTCGCGTCCGGTTCGCAGCCTGATCCGCCAGCCACCGCTGTCGGTTGGACCCGACACCCCGCTGGCCGATGCGCTGACGACCATGGATGGGGCCAGGGTCGGATCGGTCGTGGTCTGCAATGCCGATGCCTGCCCGGTGGGCATCCTGACGCTGAAGGATGTATTGAAGCGCGTAACGCTGGGCGGTATTCCCCTGAACACGCCTATTGCCTCGGTGATGACGGCCAACCCGGCCACGCTGGAAGGTGCTGCACCGGTATCGGACGCCTTGCTGCTGATGGCGCGGCGAGGCATCCACCATTTGCCGCTGGTGGAAGGCGGGCGGCTCACCGGCGTGATCTCGGAGAAGGACGTGTTTGCGCTGCGCCGCCTGTCCATGGAAGGCATCACCGGCGCCATCGCACGCGCCGAGGATCCGGCCAGCCTGCCTGCGCTGGCCCAGGATATCGGCGCACTCGCACGCAATCTGCTGGCCCAGGGCATGCATGCAGAAAATCTGACCGCCATCCTCTCCAGCCTGAACGACCGGCTGACGCAGCGGGTGATCGAACTGGAAAGCCGCACGGCCAGCCTGCCCGATGTGCAGTGGTGCTGGCTGGCGCTGGGTTCCGAAGGCCGCATGGAACAGACCCTGGCCACTGACCAGGACAATGCACTGATTTTCCGCAGCGCCACGGAGGCGGAGCGATCGGCCTTGCTGGCGTTTGCCGAACGGGTCAACCAGCGGCTGGCGGAATGCGGTTTCCCGCTCTGCCAGGGCGGAATCATGGCCAGCAATCCCAAGTGGTGTCTGAGCGCGGAAGAATGGCGCGCCACGTTTGCCAACTGGATTCATCGGAGCGACGCGCCAGCGCTGCTCCATGCCAGCATTTTTTTCGACTTTCGTCCCTTGTATGGCGCACATGAATTGAGTGACGCATTGCGCGAATGGCTGAACGGCAGCATCAAGGACAACCGGCTGTTCCTCAAGCGCATGGCGGAGAATGCGCTCGCCAATCGTCCGCCGCTTGGGCTGGTGCGTGATTTCGTGGTGTCGTCGGACGGTGCGCAGGCGCACACCCTCGATCTCAAAATCAACGGCATCACGCCGTTTGTCGATGCCGCCCGCATTTTCGCGCTGTATGCCGGCGTCGGCGAAACCGGTACGGCCGCACGCCTCAGGGCTGCGGCCCGCGCCTGGAAGATGTCGGCGGACGAGGTGGAGGCCTGGGTGGCCGCGTTTCACTTCATCCAGTTGCTGCGTGTGCGCCATCAGCACGCGCAGCAAACGCGGGGCGAAACCGTTGGCAACCGCATCGACCCTGATCTGCTCAATGCGCTGGATCGCCGCATCCTGAAAGAGGCCTTCCGTCAGGGTCGCAAACTGCAGGCGGTAATGGATCGTTATTTCGAATTCTGATCCATCTGCTCTGCCGCTTTTGACTATGAGCGTTTTATACCTTCAGTTCTTGGGGGTTTTACGATATGTTGGCATCTGCGCCTGCCCTGCCTGTATCGGGGTGCGGGCCAATAAGAACGTCAACCAGTCAAAGGAGGCTCCCATGTCTAGCTCACAATTGGACTGGGCCGCGATCGATCAGGATCCGCGGTTCCAGGCACTGCACAAAAAGAAAACCTCGTTCCTGTGGGGTCTGATGTTGTTCTCCATCGTGTATTACTTCCTGCTGCCGGTGGGCGCTGCCTACTTCCAGGATCTGTTCAAGATCAAGGTATGGGGGCCGGTCAACGTGGGCATTCTGTTCGCGCTGTCCGAATTCATCGTGGCCTGGATCATCGCCGGCATTTACGCCCAGCGCGCCAACCGGGAATACGATGCCATGGCCGCAGAAATCGTGCGTGATGCCAAAAACATCGGCGGGGGTAAATAATGGGACGCCATATACCCCTGTTCTTGGGCGCTGCGGCGCTGCTTGTTTCCGGTCTGGCCTTTGCCGGCGCCGGCGCGGTGGCCGACGAGTTCAAATGGATGACCTTCGCGGTGTTCGGCGCAATCATCGCCATCACCATGTACATCACCTACTGGGCGGCCAGGCAGACGCACACGACGTCGGAGTTCTATGCCGCCGGACGCTCCGTCACCGGCTTGCAGAACGGCTGGGCGATTGCGGGAGACTACCTGTCCGCCGCGTCTTTCCTCGGCATTGCTGGCCTGATTTCGCTGTACGGCTATGACGGCTTCATGTATTCGGTCGGTTGGCTGGTGGCCTACATCACCGTGCTGCTGGTGATTGCCGAGCCGTGCCGCAACATCGGCAAATACACTCTGGGCGACATCCTGGCCTTCCGCAACCACCCGAAAGCGTCCAAGACGGTCGCGGCGCTGTCCACCATCACCGTGTCCACCTTCTACCTGACCGCGCAGATGGTCGGCGGCGGCGTGCTGATCAAGACGCTGATCGGCATCGACTATCACATCTCGGTGATCGGCGTCGGCGTGCTGATGCTGGCCTACGTGGTGTTCGGCGGCATGAAGGCCACCACCTGGGTGCAGATCATCAAGGCCATCCTGCTGGTGACCGCCTCCATCCTGCTGGTGATGTTCACCTGGGGCCAGTATGGCTTCAGCCTGCCCGGCTTCCTGCAGGCGGTGGTGGACGATCCCAAGGTGCAGGCGCAAGTCGCCAAGCTGGTCGGCGATGCCGCCACCAGCATGACGCCGCAGGAACTCGGCCAGCGCTTCCTCGAGCCCGGCCTGTTCCTGAAAAACCCGATCGACCAGATCTCCCTGGGCATGGCCCTGGTGCTGGGCACCGCCGGCATGCCGCACATCCTGATGCGCTTCTTCACCGTGCCGACCGCACAAGACGCGCGCAAGTCGGTGATCTGGGCAATGGCGATCATCGGCGGCTTCTACATCCTGACCCTGTTCCTCGGCATGGGCGCGGCGATGAATGTCGGCGCCGGCCCCATCGCTGCGCTCGACAAGGGCGGCAACATGGCGGCTCCGCTGCTGGCCCAGTACGTCGGCGGTGGCGCCGATTCCATGCTCGGCAACCTGTTCCTCGCTTTCGTCTCGGCCGTGGCCTTCGCCACCATCGTCGCGGTGGTGGCCGGACTGGTGCTGGCGGCGGCGTCGGCGATGGCGCACGACATCTACGTCGGCGTCATCAAGGGCGACCACGCTTCGCCGAAGGAGCAGGTCGTTGCGGCGCGCGTGTCCTCGCTGATCGTCGGCATCCTGGCCATCTACGTCGGCATCGCCGCCGAAGGCCAGAACGTGGCGCACCTGGTGGCCCTGGCCTTTGCCGTGGCCGCATCAAGCAACCTGCCGGCCGTGTTCCTCACCCTGTACTGGAAACGCGCCAACACCTACGGCATCGTCCTCGGCATGCTGGTGGGGGCCATTTCCGCCATCGCGCTGGTCATGGTTTCACCCAACATGACCTATCCCAAGGCAGTCGTGAAGGACGCCAAAAAGGTGCTGGAGGGTGAACCCGCCCAAGCGGCCAAGCCGGCGGTCGCAGCGGTTCCAGCCAGCAGCTTTGCATGCGAACTGTTCGCCCTGGAAGGCTGCGTGAAGTCCGAGCCGGCCAAGCACGCCTCGCCTGACAAGCCCGCCAAGCCGGGCGCGCCGGAGAAACTGGCCAAGCTGCAGGAAAAGCTGCCGACGCTGAGCGATGCCAAGGAAGTGGAGACGGCCAAGAAGGACATCGCCAAGCTGGAGAAGGACATCAAGAAAGCCGAGGACGACCTGAAGAAAATGGAAGGCCAGACCACCAGCATGGTGGGGCTGGAAAAACCGTTCTTCCTGCTCAAGAACCCCGGCCTCATCTCCATCCCGCTGGGCTTCCTGATGGTCATCATCGGCTCCCTGCTGTTCCGCGACAAGCGTGCGGAAGACATGTGGGACGAGCTTTACGTGCGGCAGAACACCGGCATCAACGCGGAAGGCGCAAGCGCCCACTGACGTTTTCGTCCCGCACTCGATAGCGCCCCCGGGGTAAAAGCCGGGGGCTTTTTTGTGCCCGCCGTGCCCTCACGCGTGGTGGGGCGTGAGCCAGCGCGCCTGACGGCAAGTGCGGATGAGCTGCTTGAGATGGGTAAGGTTTTGCGCCCGGGCCACGGGCAGCAGCGCCAGCCACAACTGGGCGGTAGCATAGGCGTCCGCCAGCGCGCCGTGGCGCTGGTAAACGGAGATGTGGAAGTGGGCGAGCCAGTCGTCCAGCGAGCGGTTGAATCCCGGACCCTGCGGCACCAGCAGCGGCGCCAGCACCGCCAGATCGAGCCAGATGGCGCGGTCTTTCAGACCCAGCCAGGCCTGGCTGGCACGCTCCAGCGCCAGCCGGTCGAAAGCAGCATGATAGGCCAGCCGCGGCTGGCCGCCGGCGTATTCCAGCCAGTCCAGCAGGGCCTGGGCGGGCTCCAGGGCGGCGAGCTGCTGGCTCGTGGTAATGCCATGCACCAGGATGTTGTCGCTTGCGGTGGCCTCAAGCTGCCGCAACTCCACTTCACAAACGGGCGCCATCACGATGGCATTGCCGGTCACCGTGACCGCGCCGATGGCCAGCAGGGGGTCGACGCGGGGATTGAGTCCGCCGGTTTCGACATCCACCACCACCCAGCGGTCATCCAGCGTCTGCTCCCTGACCGGTCTGACCGCCAGTTTCTGCAGGCGCGCCGCGAGCGCCGGCTGCAGGGGGGCACGCGGGCGATGGAATGGCCAGATCACGATGGCATGTCCGTTTTTTCTTCCCATCCCACAAGCTCGTGCATAACCTCCAAATATCCCTATGGGTTTATGCAGGCACCCCTCTCACATATGCGTTCACCTTTGCAATCGGTGTCTTTTGAGCAGCCAAGAAATGGGCTCGCAGTCTGCTCGGTAGCAGCTGTAACCTTGGTTGCTGATGAACGGCTAGCGAGTTGTTCTCTGGCCAGTTGCTGGTTGTCATAGGCAGAGGGCTTGGCGAGAATTTCTTGGAGAGTACCCTCAGTCATGTGAGGGTATAGCAAGTTGTTCCACTTGGTCGTTACTCGTACTGGCTCAAGTAGCCATCCTTGAACGTTCCGTACACGTTGAACTGACAGGGAATGCCTGTCTCCATGCTGAATCGTGTACTGTGCTTCAGCATCAGGATTGCTGTCGTGGAAGAATTCCATAGCCTGCATAACTATGCGCGGGCCATCTTTGGAGCGAAGCAAGAGGGCAGTAGCGAATTCGTCCGCCATATCTTCGTTATCGTTTCCGGGGATACCCCAGAGGCCCAAGGCGGTATGCCCGAGTTCGTGCAGGAACACCCACGTAAAGATTGGCGGCTTATTCGCGTACATAGATACGAATTCGCTGCAAATAGTGATGTGGCCGGTATCGCGTTCGGAAGAAGCATTGACCGAATCGCATGGCTTCACCCTTACATCGAACTCAGGTAGTTCAAAAATTTTATGGGCATGTGAGTACAGCCCTCCCAATGCGGTCTCAAGCTTTTCAGCTTGTTCGTTATTGAGTTTGGTGGTCAGAGTCACCGAGACTCGGGCCAACTTCGTCGTCATTAGCGAATAGCGGTTATCGATAACGAGATAAAGCTGTTTCGTGCTGGAGCGAAGTGCCCTAAATTCAAACGGAGTTAACCCTTTCGTCCTCCCAGCGGCGTGGAACGGTGCGCCAGCCTTGAACAATTGAAGATTCAGGTCATCAACGACAAAGGCTGAAATGTCTCTCCAGACTTGGTTTTCCGAATCAACGCGCACAAGATAGGCATCTCCAGCGGTCTCCCCCGGCAAAGGCCAAATCCAATATCCACCTGCCTGAACGTTGACTGCCTGATTGAGTGGCTGAGTCTGGAATGTTCGAGATATCGAAATCTCAGCTTGAGCTGAGAAGGTTGATATGGCCAGGATGGCCGCAAGCAGCCACATAATGCGCGTCAGCATAGATTCCCTTATTTCTCATTTTGATTCGGCGCTACAGTTTAATAGATTTGCGTTTGCACAAATAAAAAGCCCCGCCGAAGCGGGGCTTTTAGAGCGGAGCGGGGGTTTAGAAACCGCCCATGCCACCCATGCCGCCCATGTCACCGCCACCGCCCATCGGCATGGCAGGCTTGTCTTCCGGCAAGTCGGCAACCATGCAGTCGGTGGTCAGCATCAGGCTGGCGATCGACGCGGCGTTCTGCAGCGCGGTACGGGTCACCTTGGTGGGGTCGAGCACGCCCATCGCCACCATGTCGCCGTATTCGCTGGTGCCGGCGTTGTAGCCGTAGTTGCCCTTGCCTTCCAGCACCTTGTTGACGACGACCGAAGGCTCTTCGCCGCAGTTCTTGACGATCTGACGCAGCGGCTCTTCGATGGCGCGCAGG
Organism: Thiobacillus sp.; assembly: GCA_049588075.1. Classification (GTDB taxonomy): domain Bacteria; phylum Pseudomonadota; class Gammaproteobacteria; order Burkholderiales; family Thiobacillaceae; genus Thiobacillus. The sequence continues at coordinate 12,754 of JBAVFD010000060.1, read as the reverse complement.
ACGATTTTCACGCCGGCGTCCTGGTCGTGGTTGTCGCCCTTGACGGCAGCAGCCGCCGCCTTGGCGCGCAGCAGTGCGACGCCGCCGCCGGGGACGATGCCTTCTTCAACGGCAGCACGGGTGGCGTGCAGCGCGTCTTCGACACGGGCCTTCTTCTCTTTCATTTCGACTTCGGTTGCGGCGCCGACTTTGATCACTGCCACGCCGCCGGCCAGTTTGGCTTTGCGCTCCTGCAGTTTCTCTTTGTCGTAATCGCTGCTGACTTCGTCGATCTGCTTGTTGATCTGGCTGATGCGGCCCTTGATCATGTCGGCGTTACCGGCGCCATCGATGACGATGGTGTTTTCCTTGCCGATTTCGATGCGCTTGGCGCGACCCAGATCCTGCAGGGTGGCTTTTTCCAGCGACAGGCCGACTTCTTCGGCGATCACGGTGCCGCCGGTGAGGATGGCCATGTCTTCCAGCATCGCCTTGCGGCGGTCACCGAAGCCCGGAGCCTTGACGGCGCAGGTTTTCAGAATGCCACGGATGTTGTTCACCACCAGGGTGGCGAGCGCTTCGCCATCGACGTCTTCAGCCACGATCATCAGCGGCTTGCCGGCCTTGGCGACTTGCTCCAGTACGGGCAGCAGGTCGCGGATGTTGGAGATCTTCTTGTCGAACAGCAGGATGAAGGGATCTTCCAGCAGCGCCATCTGCTTGTCGGGATTGTTGATGAAGTAGGGGCTGAGGTAGCCGCGGTCGAACTGCATGCCTTCGACGACGTCGAGTTCGTTTTCCAGGCCCGAGCTGTCTTCAACCGTGATCACGCCTTCCTTGCCGACTTTGTCCATCGCGGCGGCGATGATGTCGCCGATCGAGGAATCGGAGTTGGCGGAGATGGAGCCGACCTGGGCGATTTCCTTGCTGCTGGTGCAGGGCACCGACATCTTCTTCAGTTCGCCGACGATGGCGGTCACCGCCTTGTCGATGCCGCGCTTCAGGTCCATCGGGTTCATCCCGGCGGCAACGAACTTCATGCCTTCGTTGACGATGGACTGGGCCAGCACGGTTGCCGTGGTGGTGCCGTCACCGGCGATGTCGGAGGTCTTGGAAGCGACTTCCTTGACCATCTGCGCGCCCATGTTCTCCAGCTTGTCCTTCAGCTCGATTTCCTTGGCGACGGATACGCCGTCCTTGGTCACGGTCGGCGCGCCGTAGGAACGGTCGAGCACCACGTTGCGGCCTTTCGGGCCGAGGGTTACCTTAACGGCGTCAGCCAGAACATTGACACCTGCCACCATGCGGTGACGCGCGGAATCACCAAAACGTACGTCTTTTGCAGCCATGTTTTAACTCCTGAATTTAATTCGGTTGGAACGGTGTTGTGAGTATTTGCTTACGCTGAAGCGATTACTTCTCAACCACGCCCATGATGTCTTCTTCGCGCATCACCAGCAGCTCGTCGCCATCAACCTTGACCGTCTGGCCGGCGTACTTGCCGAACAGCACGCGGTCGCCGACTTTCACGTCCAGCGGAATCAGTTTGCCCTGGTCGTCTTTTTTGCCCGCGCCGACGGCGATGATTTCGCCCTGGTCGGGTTTTTCGGTGGCTGCGTCGGGGATCACGATGCCGGAAGCGGTCTTGCGCTCTTCTTCCATGCGTTTAACAATCACTCGGTCGTGCAGAGGACGGATTTTCATTGCAAAGTCTCCATTGCGTTGCGGAACAGGCGGCTGGTTGAAGCCGACAAAAAATAGAAGCGGCGACCGAGTCCGTTAGCACTCATCGCCGTCGAGTGCTAATAGTATGGGCGCAAAGTGACAATTTCAAGAGCAGGGATGATTTAAGTGAATGATTTAGTTCAGCGCACGCGAGCGGCTGTTTGGCACCCCTGCACCCAGATGAAGCAGCTGGAAGCCGCCCCTCCGCTGGCGATTGCGCGCGGCGAAGGGGCATGGCTGATCGATACCGACGGACGGCGTTACTTTGACGCGATCTCGAGCTGGTGGGTCAACCTGTTCGGCCACTGCAACCCGCGCATCAACGCCGCGATCACCGATCAGCTCGGCAAGATCGAGCACGTGATGCTGGCAGGGGCGACCCATGCGCCGGTAGTCGAGCTGTCCGAGCGGCTGGCTGCGCTGACCGGACTGGGTCATGCGTTTTACGGTTCGGACGGCGCATCGGCCACCGAAATCGCGCTGAAAATGAGCGCTCACTTCTGGCGAAACTCAGGCCAGCCTGAGAAAAACGGCTTCATCAGCCTGAAAAACGGTTACCACGGCGAAACCGTCGGCGCGCTGTCGGTGACCGATATTCCGCTGTTCAAGTCCACCTATGCACCGCTGCTGCGGCACACGGTGCAGCTGCCGACGCCGGATGCGCGGCTGGCCGGGCCGGGCGAATCCGCCGAGGCGTTCGCCCTGCGTTGCGCCGAGGCGCTGGAAGCCCATCTGGCCGAACACGCCGCCACCACCGCCGCGTTCATCGTCGAACCCCTGGTGCAGGGCGCGGCGGGAATGGCGATGTATCAACCGGCCTATCTCACCCGGGCGCGCGAACTGTGCACCCAATACCAGGTGCACTTGATTGCCGACGAGATCGCTGTGGGTTTCGGCCGCACCGGAACCCTGTTCGCCTGCGAACAGGCGGGGATCAAGCCCGACTTCATCTGCCTGTCCAAGGGCATCACCGGCGGCTACCTGCCGTTGTCGGCGGTGCTGACGACGGATGAGATTTACGCTGCGTTCTACGACGACGCCACCGCGCGCGGCTTCCTGCATTCGCATTCCTACACCGGCAATCCGCTCGCCTGCCGGGCGGCGCTGGCGGTTCTGGACATCTTCGAGAGCGACCAGATCATCGCCACCAACCGCGACAAATCAGCTGAATTTACAAGGCTTCTGGGCAAAGTGGCCGCTCACCCCCAGGTACGCCATTTCCGCTCGTGCGGCATGATCTGGGCATTCGACGTGGCGGACGCGCACCCCGATTTCGCAGCCCGCTTTCATCGGGAGGCGCTGGCGCGCGGCCTGTTCATCCGCCCCATCGGCAACACGGTTTATTTCATGCCGCCGTATGTGACCACGCAGGACGAGATGGCCATGCTGGCCGAACGGGTGCTGCAGGCGCTGAACCCGGCGCTCGCGGCGTAACGGGCTATCTCGTCAGGGCACCGCCGGGAACAAAAAAATCAGGCGGACGATTTTGCGTCCAATAACGGAATCGCCAGCCAGACGCTGGTGCCGCCACCGACGCGTGGCTTGACGGCGACCGTCCAGCCCTGCGTGTTGGCCAGTTGACGGGCGATCGCCAAGCCCAGACCGCTGCCGCCGGTGGCACGGCTGCGTGAGGGATCGAGGCGAAAGAAGGGGCGGAACACCGCTTCGCGCAGTTCGGCGGGGATGCCCGGGCCACGGTCGCGCACCCCGATCAGCAGCCTCCCCGAACAGTGACGCCGCACCAGTTCGAGGCGCCCCGGGCCGGCGTAGCGCAGGGCATTGTCCAGCAGGTTGCCGAGGATGCGCTTGAGCGCCAGGGGGGCAATGTCGGCATGGCAAGCCGGGCGATCGGCACGCAGCCGTGTCTGGCCGGGTGACTGCGCTTCCGTCGCCTCGATCAGTTCAGCCAGCAGGGCGTCGATGTCGGTGGCCTGCGTGGCCTCACGTTCCTCGGCGCGGGCGAGTTCCAGTTGCGCGCCGATGAGGGTTTCCATCTCGGCGACATCGCGTTCCATGCGTGCGAGCAGGGGCGAGGCACGCTCCTCGGCGAGCATGCCCAAGGCCATCTTGATGCGGCCGAGCGGGCTCCGCAGATCGTGCGACACGCCGGCCAGCAGCGTGCTCTGGTTCTCGCGCCGCGCCGCGAGCTGACTGGCCGTTTCATTGAATACCCGCGCCAGGTCGGCCAGTTCGTGTTCGCCCGACTCCGGCAGCCGGGGCGGGCGCTCGCCGCTGCCGATCTGGCGCGCCGCTTCCGCCAGCCGGGCGACGGGTGCCGTGATCCGGCGCGCGAGCAACCAGGCCAGAACCAGGGTGACCAGCAGGCCGGCGGCGAAACTCCAGGCCAGCGCGTAAACGGGGCGCTGCGGCAGCAGGTCCCTGGAAAAGCTGAAGCGCAGCACATGGTTCGCCATCGGAATATCCGCATGGAAAACCCCATTTGCCGTCTCTGTCACGCGGAGCGCGGGTGCAGAATCGAGGCGGGCAGCGAGCGATGTCCGCAGGAAGTTGAGGTAGGGGTGATGCCCGGCCTCATCGCCAACCGGGGCGGTGGCCTCGGCCAGATCCAGGCCATGGCTCAATTTCAGCTCCTCCTCGAAATCCGGGCGCGTGGCGGCGGGCAGCTCGACCCAGGTGCGCGCGGACAGCACCAGCAGGGCGGCCAGGTCGTCGGCCGAGCGATGCGCCAGCGGCATCAGGATATTGAAGAAAATCGCCGCGCCGGAGGCGAGCTGGAACACGATCAGGCCCGCCGCTACGGTGAGCGCGGTGCGGCGAAACAGGGAATGGCGCGGTTTCACGTGGCGACTTCGCCGCGTGGCGAGAACAGGTAACCCTCGCCCCAGATGGTGCGCAGATAGACCGGCGCTTCGGGGTTGGGCTCAATCTTGCGGCGCAGGCGCGTCACCCGGACATCAACGCTGCGGTCGAACGGCGCGCGTTCATACCCCTTGACCAGGGTGATGAGATGGTCGCGCGTCAGCACCTGGTTGGGGTGTTCGAGAAAAATGCGCAGCAGGGTGAACTCGCCGGAAGTCAGGGGAACTTCGTTGCCTTCGTGCAGCAGGACATGGCTGCTGACATCCAGACGGAACGAGCCAAAGACCAGCGCCTCACTCTCTCTGGGTGCGGACGCGTTGCCCCCAGCGCGCCGCAACACCGCGCGCACGCGAGCGAGCAGTTCGCGCGGCCCGAAGGGCTTGGCCAGATAGTCGTCGGCGCCGACCTCCAGCCCCACCACCCGGTCCACCTCCTCGCCACGTGCGGAGGCGATGATGACCGGCGGCCCGCCTTCGGCACGCAGCCACTTGAGCAGGCTCAAGCCATCCTCCCCCGGCAGCATCAGGTCGAGCACCACCAGATCGGCGCCGTGGCGCGCCATGCTGGCACGGAAGGCGGCGCCATCGCCCACCCCTTCCACCTGGTAGCCACTGGCACCGAGGTAGGACGTGACCAGCTCACGCAACGCCACGTCGTCGTCCACCACCAGGATGCGTTGCGCTGCGTCTTCGTCCATTTGGATTCCATCTTGCCCGGAATGCGGGGAGGAGCCGATTTTACCGGCAACGACCCGGCGTCAACCGCCGCGTAACAACCTGTAACAACCTGTAGCGGCTGCGAAAAAAACAGGTAACGCCTGCCCGGGATACTGCATTCACTGCAGCGGAATCGAAACCGTGGCGGGAATTAACCTTAACTCTTAATGCAAAGGAACCGCATCATGAACGCATCCAAATCCACAGCAGCCGTTTTCGCAGCCCTCATCGCACTGGGCGCAACACTTGATGCCCAGGCAGGCGGGAAAGGCGGCGGCCAAGGCGGGGGACAGGGCAGCGGCATGGGACAAATGCACAGTCAGGGTTCGGCTCAGATGGGCGGCCAGGGGATGGGTCAGCAACAGCAAACCCAAGGCACGGGCGACATGACGCGCACCCAGACTCAAACACGCGCCCAGACGCAGACGCAGACCCGTGAGAAGGCTCAGAGCGGTACGCCGGACATGCAACAAGACATGGCCCAACGCCGCTCGATGAACCAGCAACAGACGCAGACCCGGCAGACGGAACCCGCAGCCGGAGTGGTGCCCGCGCCGCAATAAGCCTGGCATCCTGCGTGACAGGCGGGTACGCCCGCCTGTCACGCACACCTGATCGCGAAACAAGCTGTAACACCTTGTAGCGGCGACGAAAACACCAGGAAATCCTTGCACAGGACAATTTATTTAACACCCAACGAAATCGAGATGTCATGTGGTTCAAGTCCGGACAACTTTTATTGTTAGCCCCCCTGCTGGTCGTCACGGCGGTTCAGGCTGCGCCCAATGGCCCGCCCAGCCCGGGTGAGGGTCGGGTTGTGTCTGCGCCCGCTCCCAAACCGCCTTCGTCCAACGCGGATTCGCAGCCGGGCAAAAGCGCCAATGTGAAGGGCAACCTGCGCAGCGGCAGCCGTTACGGAATCGGCTATGAAGCCCGTCATGGGATGGATGCAGGGACTCGAGATGATCGGGGCGATCGAATCGAGCGTCCCGAACACCCCGATCGAATCGAGCGTATCGAACGCCCTGAGCGCGCAGAACGTGATGGCCGAGGGCGTTGAAACGTCTTGGTGACTTTAAATGATTCAGTTTGCATTCTTTTAAGGAGTTAAAAATGTTCAAGAAATCAGTCGCTACGTTAATGCTTGCCTTGGCCGTGGTTGTCAGTGCGCCGCTTTATGCCGCGAACGGTTCGGCTGCTGCCAGAACATCGCAATCCAGCCTCTCCCAGGTGGAACAAACCGACCTGCTCTTCATGCGCGAGGAAGAGAAAGTGGCACGGGATGTGTACCTGAAGCTTTACGAATCCTGGCGTCTGGCGGTATTCAGCAACATCGCCTCTGCCGAGCAAAGCCACATGGACGCGCTACTCAAGCTGCTGCGCACCTACCGGTTGCCCGACCCGGCTGCGGGGAACGCAATCGGCGAATTCACCAATCCGGCCCTGCAGTCGCTCTATGACTCGCTGATGGAAAAAGGCCAGCTCAGCGCGCTGGATGCCTTGCAAGTCGGCGGCATCATCGAAGAAACCGACATGCGCGATCTGGCGGGCGCGATTGATCGCAGCGACAACGTGGACATCGACACCACCTATGAAAGCCTGCTGTGCGGTTCGCGCAATCACCTGCGCGCATTCGCCCACAACCTCGAGTCCATGACCGGCCAGCCTTATGCGGCGCTCGTCCTCACGCAGGAAGAGGTGGATGCCATCCTGAACAGCCCGATGGAGCAATGCGGCCAGCGCTAAGCCCTGAGATGCAGGGTTGGCAAAGGAATGGGGCAGCGTGGTGGGCTATCATTAGGTTCGCTGGCGCCTGCTGAAGGGGTTGCGGCGGCGCGGATCATCCCTGACAGCCCCGTTTGTTTAAGGAGCAGGAAAATGTTGATTAAACCCGTGTTGATTTCGGCGATGGCAAGCAGCTTGCTGCTCATCGTCAATCCTGGTTTTGCCGCAGACCCGCCGGCGCAGAAGCAGGCACAGGAGCAGGTCTACGGCAGTCAGCTGATGACCACACAGGAACGCAACGAGTACCAGGCCAAGATGCGTGCCGCCCCCACCCCGGAAGCGCGCGAGCAGATCCGTGCTCAGCATCACAAAGAGATGCAGGTGCGCGCCCAGCAAAAAGGCGTCACCCTGCCCGATGAACCGCCCCCGCACGGAAAAGGCGGCGGCATGGGGCCTGGGGGGGGAATGGGGCCCGGTGGCGGCATGGGACCCGGGGGCGGGGGCGGCAGCGGGGGCAAGGGGTCTGGCGGCGGCTGACCTGCGCCTGGCGTCTGATGCGTATGGGGAGGCGGCGCCGCAATTGCGGCGCCTGTCCGTTTTGATGCAGGCATCACGCACCGTTGTATGGCAGCGGGGCAGTCATGGCGATGGCCGACACGATTGCACGCCTCGCCGAACGCTCCGGCGGTGTGCTGCCGTGTGGGGGTGATCGCGCGCATACTGCAGTGAAAACCCTCAAGCGCCTGACGCAGGAATTCCGCACCACGATCATCGTCGGCACCCACGATGAAAAAATCATCCCGCCTTCAAACGCATTTACCATATCCGGGACGGCAAAACCTGCGAAGAAACGGGTGAGGGACGACCACAATGAAACTGACTTTTCTCGGTGCCGCACGCGAAGTGACCGGTTCCAGTTATCTGCTGGAAGCCGACGGCGTGCGTTTTCTGGTGGATTGCGGGATGTTCCAGGGTGGGCGCGAGACGCGCGCCAAAAACCACCGCGCCTTCAACTTCGATCCGCGCACCCTCGATTTCGTCATCCTCACCCATGCCCACATCGATCATTCCGGCCTGCTGCCGCGTCTGGTCGCGCTGGGTTTCAGGGGCACCATCTTCACCACCCGCGCCACCTGCGATCTGCTGGCGGTGATGCTGCCGGATTCGGCGCACATCCAGGAAAAGGAAGCCGAGTACGCCAACCTCAACCGCTTCCGCCAGAGCATGGCCAAGCGCGAAGCAGCGCGCGGGATGCCGCCGCGCGACACGGCGCCGCTGTACACCGTGGCGCAGGCGCAGGCCTCGCTGAAGCAGTTGAATCCGGTCGACTACGACCTGGAAATCGCGCCGCACCCGCAGGTGCGCTGCACCTTCCGCGACGCCGGCCACATTCTCGGCTCGGCCATCGTCGAGGTGTGGGTGAGCGAAGGCTCGCGCCGCCGCAAGATCGTGTTTTCCGGCGACCTCGGCCAGCCCGCGCGGCCGCTGCTGCGCGATCCCACGCATATCCACGACGCTGACTATCTGGTGGTCGAATCGACCTACGGCGACCGCGAACACAAGAGCATGGAGGCGACCCAGGACGAGCTGGTGGAAGCGATCAACGACACCCTCGAGCGCAAGGGCGGCAACGTCATCATTCCCGCCTTTGCGGTGGGCCGCACCCAGGACATGCTGTATTTGCTGGCCGACCTGACGCGGCAGGCGCGCATCCCCAGGCTTTCCGTATTTGTCGATTCACCGATGGCCACCGCCGCCACCGAAATCACCTTCAAACACATGGAACTGCTGGATGCCGAAACCCATTCGCTGATGGGCAAGCACGGCGGCGCAGCGCATTTTCGCAAACTCGAATTCGTCGAAGACGTGGAAGAATCGAAATCGCTCGATCGCATCACCGGCGGTGCCGTGATCATTTCGGCCAGCGGCATGTGCGAAGCCGGGCGCATCAAGTTCCACCTGCGCGCCAACCTGGGGCGCCGCGAATCAACCATCCTCATCACCGGGTTTCAGGCCGCCGGCACCTTCGGCCGCCGCCTGGTCGACGGCGCCAAGCGGGTGCGCCTGCTCGGTGAGGACATCCCGGTGCGCGCCGATCTCTACACCTTGGGCGGCCTGTCGGCGCATGCCGACCGCGCCGCGCTGTTCAACTGGCTAGGGCACTTTCGCAGCAAGCCACGCCAGGTCTTCGTGGTGCATGGTGAGGACACGGTGGCGACCGGCTTCGCCGCCGATCTGCACACCCGGTTCGGTTGGGATACGATGGCGCCGACGCCGGGGTTCAGCGTCGTCCTCGATTAGGCCCAGCCCACATGAAACGTAAGCCCCCCCTGCGCGGAAGCATTCCGCTTGCCTTGCTGTGCGCAGGCCTGCTGGGCCATGCGCAGGCCGCCTCGATGGCCGACTGGGAAGGCTGCAGCTCGATTCCGGCGGACGTCGATCGCCTGACGTGCTACGACCGGGTGTCGGGGCGCGCGCAACCCGAGGCAGCACCGGTTCCTCCAGCGGCGGCAGCCGACGCCAAGGTGCCGCCCACCCCGCAACCCGTTGTCGCTCAAGCTGCCCCACCCGACCCCAGGCTGCTGTCGGCCCTGTCGCGCCACTGGGAACTGGACGACGAAGCCAAGCAGGGCGCGTTCCTGTTTCGCCCGCACCACCCCAATTATTTCCTGCCGCTCAAGGCCAGCAATCGGCCGAACAACACGCCGTTTCAGGGCTCGCTCATCCAGCCGGATCAGGGCCTCGACCCCGTCGAGACCGAATTGCAGCTGAGCTTCAAGATCAAGGCGATGGAGGGCATGTTCGGACACGACAACGCCGATCTGTGGTTCGGCTACACCATCACCTCCTTCTGGCAGGCCTACAACGCCGACATTTCCTCGCCATTCCGCGAGACCGACTACGCACCGGAAGCGATGCTGGTGTACCGCACCGATTACGAGATTGCCGGATTTCGTGGGCGCTTCCTCAACCTCGGGGCTGTGCACCAGTCGAATGGTCGCTCGGCAGGCCTGTCGCGCAGCTGGAATCGTGTCTACGCACAGTTCGGCTTCGAGCGTGACGACCTGGCGCTGCTGATCCGCCCCTGGTATCGCATTCCCGAAAGCGCCGAGAAGGACGACAACCCCGACATCGTCGATTACATGGGGCACGGCGACCTGCTGGCGGTCTACCGCAATGAGCGCAACGCCTATTCGTTAATGCTGCGCAAAAACTTCGACACCGGCTACGGCGCGGTGGAGCTGAACTGGAGCTTCCCGCTGGTTGGGCGGCTGAAGGGTTACGTGCAGTATTTCAACGGCTATGGCGAGTCGCTGATCGACTACAACCACAGCCAGCAGACTTTCGGCATCGGGGTGAGCCTCACCGAGGGCATGTAGGCGTCAGGGGGCTTTCGGCAGCGCCTGCTCCAGCAGCCGCTGCACATATTTCACCGGGATAGCGTAGCTGATCCCGCTCGGCGCGGTGAGCGCGGCTTCCTTCGCGCCTTTCACATACACCGAATTGACCACGCCCAGCACCTCGCCGGATTCCGGGTTCCATACCGGGCTGCCGCTGTTGCCGGGATAGGCGACAGCGTCGAGCTCGAAGACTTCATAGGGCTCATTGGCCTGCTTGAGCGTACGCGCGTTCAATTGCGCGGCGGCGGCGACCGGGGTAAAGATGGGAATGATGGCGGCCAGGCCCGCGCGGTGGGTGGACGGGTTGAGCCCCAGCACCGAGCCGATGGGGTAGCCGGTGAAATACAGCTGCGTGCCTTCGCGCACGTGGCTGGAATCACCCAGTTTCAACACGGGCAGCGCTTCCCCCTCGATTTTCAGCAGCGCCAGGTCGTGCGCCTTGTCGGTGGCGATCAGCCTGGCGGGGCGCGCCGCCACCTGGCGGTCGCGCCCGATGAAGATGGCATAGGTTTCGTTTTTCTCGCTGTCCAGCGGCTTGCTGAAAATGTGCGCACACGACACGATGGTGCGCCCATCCAGTACCGCAAAGCCGGTACCCTGCAGGTTGGCGCGCGGACTGCCCGTCGGGTTGAAGGTGCCGACGCCGACCACAGCGGGCTTGACCGCCTGCAAGGTGTCGGCGACGTCCGCCGCGGCTGGCAGGCTCAGGAACAGCGCCAGCGAAATCCATTTGGTATGCCGCTTGCAAGGACTGCGTACCGGCTGGAGCCGGCGAACCGGCAGCGTCGTGCAAATTCGATACAATCCGGGCGGCAGCAAAGACTTTCTATTCATAAGGGAATCCAGGCATGAGCGTTGTTGCGGTTGTTGGGCTGGGCTATGTGGGCCTGCCGTTGGCGGTGGAATTCGGCAAGAAGATGACCACCATCGGTTATGACCTGTCGGTTGAAAAAATCGAGCATTACCGCCGATACTGCGACCCCACCGGCGAAGTTTCAACGGCCGACCTCAAGGCCGCCACCCAGCTGACGGTCACCACCGATCCGGCCGATCTGGCCAAGGCCGACTTCATCATCGTCGCCGTGCCCACCCCGGTCGACGCAGCGCACATCCCCGATTTCTCGCCGCTGGTCGGATCTTCCACCACCGTCGGCAAATACCTGAAGAAGGGTGCGACCGTGGTGTATGAGTCCACAGTCTACCCCGGCGCCACCGAAGAGGTCTGCATCCCGATCCTGGAAAAACAGTCCGGCATGAAATGGCTGCAGGACTTCCACGTCGGCTACTCGCCCGAGCGCGTCAACCCGGGCGACAAGGAGCGCACCATCACCAAGATCGTCAAAGTGGTGTCCGGCGACGACGCCGCCACCCTCGACAAGGTGGCCGCGCTGTATGGCAGCATCATCGTCGCCGGCGTGCATCGCGCCAGCTCGATCAAGGTGGCCGAGGCCGCCAAGGTGATCGAGAACACCCAGCGCGACCTCAACATCGCGCTGATGAACGAACTGTCGCTGATCTTCCACCGCCTCGGCATCGATACCCTGGAAGTGCTGAAGGCCGCCGGCACCAAGTGGAACTTCCTGCCGTTCCGCCCCGGCCTGGTCGGCGGTCACTGCATCGGCGTCGATCCCTACTACCTCACCCACACGGCCGACATGCTCGGCTACCATCCACAGGTCATCCTCGCCGGGCGCCGCATCAACGACGGCATGGGCGCCTACGTGGCGCAGGAAACGGTGAAGAAGATGATCGCCAACGGCGTGCAGGTCAGGGGCGCCAGGGTCAACGTGCTCGGCCTCACCTTCAAGGAAAACTGCCCCGACCTGCGCAACTCCAAGGTGGTCGACGTCATCCGCGAACTGCAGTCCTTCGGCTGCGACGTGCACGTGCACGATCCGCTCGGCGAGGCGAAGGAAGCCGAGCACGAATACGGCCTCAGCCTGACCGCATGGGACGACCTGCCCGAATGCGACGCGCTGGTGGCGGCGGTCTCGCACACCGCCTATCTGGAAAAATCGTTCGGCGAGCTGACCGCCAAGCTGAAGCAGGGCGGCGCGTTCACCGACGTCAAATCCGCCTACGATCCGGCCGTGGTGAAAGCCGCGGGCTTCGCGCTCTGGAGACTGTGATGACCGCGTTCGACGCGCTGAAAAAAACGCTCAAGGCCGAACCCAGAACCTGGCTGGTGACCGGCGCCGCCGGCTTCATCGGCTGCAACCTGGTCGAAGCGCTGTTGCAGCTCGACCAGCGCGTGGTCGGCCTCGACAACTTCGCCACCGGCCACGAAAAGAACCTGGCCCAGGTGCAGGCCAGCGTCGGCCCCGAGCGCTGGGAAAACTTCAGCTTCAAGCGCGGCGACATCCGCGACCTCATCACCTGCCACGCCGT
>JBAVFD010000059.1:0-8512 GCA_049588075.1 Thiobacillus sp. | reverse complement strand
CTTACTTCAGCTTGGTTTCCTTGTACATCACATGCTTGCGAGCCTTGGGATCGAACTTGCTGATCTCCATTTTCTCCGGCATGGTCTTCTTGTTCTTGGTGGTGGTGTAGAAGTGCCCGGTGCCCGCAGTGGACTCCAGCTTGATTTTTTCGCGTCCGCCTTTAGCCATGATGGGTCTCCTTAAACAGCGACGCCACGGGCGCGCAGGTCAGCCAGAACGGTTTCGATGCCGTTCTTGTCGATGGTGCGCAGCGCCGCCGTGGACAAACGCAGGCGAACCCAACGGTTTTCGGCTTCGACCCAGAACCGGCGGTATTGCAGGTTCGGCAGGAAACGACGCTTGGTTCTATTGTTGGCGTGGGAAACGTTGTTTCCGACCATGGGCTTCTTGCCCGTTACGACGCATACGCGAGCCATGATGCTGCTCCAAAATTGAGGGTTAACTGGTTGGGGTTGGCCGTAGGGGCTAACCCGAGAACCGCGATTTATACCACAGCCCGCAAGAACGAGGCAAGTTTGGCATATGTTCAGAGATGGCCTGATTCCTTGAATGACAGCGAGGACGCGCCCGCGACGATGAAATGGTCGAGCACGCGGATGTCCACCAAGGCCAGCGCTTCCGCCAGTTTTCGGGTGAGGATGCGATCGGCCTGGCTGGGTTCGGCCACCCCGCTGGGATGGTTGTGCGCCAGGATCAGCGCGGCAGCGTTGAGCGCCAGCGCGCGTTTAAGAATTTCGCGCGGGTAGACGCTGGTTTGCGTCAGGGTGCCGCGAAACAGTTCTTCCACCGCGATCACCCGGTTTTGCGCGTCGAGAAACACGCAGCAAAACACTTCGTATTCCTTGCCATGCAGAATCAACCGCAAATAATCGCGTACGGCGTTGGGCGATTCCAGCGCGTCGCTTGCCTGCATCTCCTCATCCAGGGTGCGCCGTGCCATTTCCATCACGGCCTGCAATAAGGCGTATTTGGCTTCGCCTACACCGGGCGCGGCGCAGGCAGATTTCTGGTCGGCGCGGCATAGGCCTCCCAGGCCGTCAAAGCGTTCGATCAGTTCGCGACCCAGATCCACCGCGCTCTTGCCGACGACACCGGTGCGCAGGAATACCGCGACCAACTTGGCGTCGGTGAGTGCGGCGGCGCCCTGTTTGAGCAGTTTTTCGCGCGGACGCGTGTCCAACGGCCAGTCACAAATCGCCATGTCTACCCCTGATAGAATGTCGCCATTGTCATGGAAAATGCTCAGGGAATCGAGATCGTGTCGCTGGCACACACAAAAATCATCTTGGGCGTAACGGGCGGCATCGCCGCCTACAAGGCAGCCGAGCTGTGCCGTCTGCTGGTCAAGGCGGGCGCCGAAGTGCGGGTGGCGATGACTGCGGCGGCCCAACAGTTTGTCACCCCGCTGACGTTCCAGGCCCTGTCCGGCCAACCCGTGCTGGTTTCGCTGTGGGATGCTGCCAGTGGCGACGGCATGGAGCACATTCACCTGTCGCGCGCTGCCGATTTATTGCTGGTGGCGCCGGCTTCCGCTGATTTTCTGGCCAAGCTCGCTCACGGGCGCGCGGATGATCTGCTGTCCACCCTGTGTCTGGCGCGCACCTGCCCGCTCGCGGTCGCGCCCGCGATGAACCACGAAATGTGGGCGGCAGCGCCTACCCGGCGCAATCTGGAGCAACTCCATGCTGACGGCGTGCGCGTACTGGGGCCGGCAGCAGGCGAACAGGCGTGCGGCGAAACCGGTATGGGGCGGATGCTCGAGGCAGCCGAGATCGCGGCTGCCCTGCCGGGCTTGCTGGGAACCGGTCCGCTGACGGGCAAGCGCATCCTGATTACCGCCGGGCCGACCTTCGAGCCGATCGACCCGGTGCGCGGGCTGACCAATCGCAGTTCCGGCAAGATGGGCTATGCCGTCGCGCAGGCTGCGGCCGAGGCGGGCGCCGAGGTGTGTCTGGTGTCCGGTCCGACCTGTCTGGCTTTGCCTGCGCGGGTGCGCCGCATCGACGTTCAAAGCGCGTCCGAAATGCGCGAGGCGGTGCGGGCTGAATTGCCGAGCGACGTGTTTATCGCGGTGGCGGCGGTGGCCGATTACCGGGTGGAGGCCGCCGCTACGCACAAAATCAAGAAAAGCGCCGATGGGCTGACGCTGCGACTGGTCGCCAACCCCGATATTCTGGCCGAAGTGGCCGCCTTGCCCGATGCGCCGTTTTGTGTGGGATTTGCCGCCGAGACCGAACGACTGGCCGAGCACGCCGAAGCCAAGCGCCTGCGTAAAAAACTGCCGCTGCTGGTCGGCAACCTGGCACAGGACACGCTGGGGCAGGACACGGCCGAACTGGTGTTGTTCGACAACCAGGGCCAGCATCCGCTGCCACGCGCCGACAAACTCACCCAGGCACGCGCCCTGATTCGCCATCTGATTAATCTGCTGAACTGACGAGAACCCGACGAAAATGAAGATGGATGTGAAGATTCTCGACGCCCGCTTGCGCGATCAACTGCCGCATTACGCCACAGTCGGCGCTGCCGGACTTGATTTGCGCGCCTGTATCGATGCCCCAATCACGCTGCAACCGGGCGAAACCCGGCTGATTCCCACCGGCCTCGCCATCCATTTGGCCGATCCCGGCTACGCTGCGCTGATCCTGCCGCGCTCGGGTCTGGGCCACAAACACGGCATCGTGCTGGGCAATCTGGTGGGATTGATCGACTCCGATTATCAAGGCCAGCTCATGGTTTCCGCCTGGAACCGGGGCCAGCAGGCGTTTGAACTGGCGCCGCTGGAACGGTTGGCGCAACTGGTCATCGTGCCGGTGGTGCAGGCCGAATTCAACGTGGTGGAAGATTTTGCTACGAGCCAGCGCGGCGAGGGGGGATTCGGGAGCACCGGCCGTCAATAGTGTCGGAATTCTTTACACAATAATGACGGCGCACCCGGCGAGCCAGCCTGCCGGGTGTGCTCAGGTTGGGGCATGGATGTTGCTATAGCTAAGCCATGTCGGCAGGTTGCCTGAAGCTGGGCGCCTGTCATTGCGGAGAACATAAACATAAGAGGTTGGCCGTCTGGCGCATCTGTCATGCACCACACATCCATATTGCGGTTTGGTCTGATTCTGGCCGCGGCCCTGGCGCTGCTGGCCGGACTCGTCACGTTCGTGATTTACCTGTCGCGGCCGCAGCCCTTGCCCGCTCCGGAGGAACTCGACAAGCCGGTGATGGCCACGCAGATCGAGTTCATGGCCGACGCCATGCAGCGCAGCGCAGCACGAATTGCCGCGCACCCGCAGACACTGGCGTGTTTCGCTAACGCCGCGCCGGATGTGTGCCAGGCGCAGGCCGCCAACCTCCAAGCCCTGAATCAGGACGCGACGGTACTGTTCGTCACCGCCGGACAGAATCAGTTGCTGCCCGGTTTTTTGCCGGTCGAAACGCGACGGTTGCTTGCCAATGCCGGCCAGGGCGGCGCGGGAGCGGCTGCCAGCTTCAGCCTGTCGCTGTCGCATCCGGTGGTGAACGCCGAAGGCAAACGCCTGGGCTTCGTCATCGTCGAACAAAGCGTGCCGCAACTGCAGGCCCTGTTCGACACGCTGCCGCTACCGGATTCTGCTGCTTATGCCGAATTGCAGCAAAGCCAGGGCAAGGGCGCGGTCAGCGTGCTGATGCGGCGCGGCAATCAGGCGATCAAGCTGCGCAACCAGCCGAAGCGGGTCGTGTTGACGGGCACGCCGTGGACGATTGCGGTGTGGCGCAACGACAAGCCTGCAATCGAAAATGTCCTGCCGTATTTTTTTGGCTGGCTGGTGGCCAGTCTGGTGATTGCCATTCTGGTCATGGCCTTTACCCTGACGGTACGCAACCGGGTCGGCGACAGCCTGCGCATGTTGGTGAAATTCACCAACGACCTGCGGCAACAACGGCTGCGCACCGATTATCCGGTCAGCCTGGCAGAGTTTCAGACACCGCTTGAGACCATGCTGAAACTGGGCAAGGTCATGCTCGGCAAGCAGAAGGAAGTGACCAGCCAGGCGCGTCTCGACCATCTGTCGCAAGTCCATAACCGGCGCGGCTTCGATGAAAAGCAGAAGGAACTGTTTGCAAGCCTGAAAGACGGCTGGTCGCATAGTCTGCTGATTCTGGATATCGACAATTTCAAGCAGGTCAACGACACCTTCGGCCACGAGGCGGGTGACCAGCTCATCATCAAGTTTGGCAATGCGCTCAAGACCTGCTTGCGCAACAGTGATTTCATCGCTCGCCTGGGCGGTGACGAATTCTGCGTGCTGTTCCCCTTTACCCCGATTGATCGTGCACAGGAGTTGTCCGAGCGGCTGCGCACCTGCATGCCGGAAAGCGTGGAACTGATCAAGGGGGTGACCCAGAAGCTGTCATGGAGTGGTGGCTTGTCCGAGTACAGCCGGGACGACAAACAGGAAAACGAGGCGCTGGCGCGCGCCGATGCGGCCTTGCTGGAAGCCAAGCGGGGTGGTCGCAACGCCACGCGGGTCAAGGCTGCCGCCTGAAGAGTCGCCTCATCAGCAACCCCGCTCCGAGTACGCCCCACACAGCCAGCACCGGCGCATTGCCCCAGCGCACATACGGCGTGCTGCCCGCATAACCCTGGATGGTTCCGGCAAGACTGCCGGCTGTGAAGGGCGGCAGATGGGCCAATAAATGGCCTTGCCTATCAATGATCGCTGTCAGCCCGGTATTGGTGGCGCGCAGCATCATGCGTCCGGTTTCCAGCGCACGCATCTGCGACATCTGCGCGTGTTGCCACGGCGCGAACGAATCGCCGAACCAGGCCAGATTGCTGACATTGACCAGCACGCTTGCTGCGGGCAACTGGCGGATGATTTCCTCGCCGAAGACATCCTCGTAACAGATGTCGACCGCCACCCGCTGGCCACCGATAGCCAGCGGGCGCTGGTCGACTGCGCCGCGCGCGAAATCCGACAGCGGAACGTGCAGCACCTCGATCACCCAACCCCACACGGCCTTCAACGGAATGTATTCGCCGAACGGCACCAGGTGCACCTTGTGATAATGCTGGCTGGGGGCGCTGCCCAGACTGATCACGCTGTTGTAGTACGCGCCCTGCAGCGACCCGGTCGGCAGTCCGGCCAGCACATCGCCGCCATTCATCCGGCCAAGCGATATCAGCCTGGCGCGATAAAAGTCGGGGAGGTCGGATTCAAAAAGCGGCAGCGCGGTTTCCGGCAACACGATGAGTTGGGCGGGCGAGGCGGCGGCCATCCGCGCGTAAGTTTCCAGCGTGGCGCGGGTTCTCTCCGGCTGCCATTTCATTTCCTGCGGGATGTTGCCTTGCAGCAAGGCGACCGAGGTGGGCGCGCCGTCCGGCGTGGTCCAGGCGACATTACGCAAGACCTGGCCGCCGAGCCCCAGCGCCAGAATCGCTGCTGCTGCCCAGGCCCGCTGCGCCAGCGAGATGCGCGTCATGTTCCACGCCAGCAGTGCCGCGATCAGCGCCAGCAGGAACGATACGCCGTATACGCCAGACAGGGGCGCGTAGCCTGCCAGCGGGCTGGCGGGCACCTGCGAATACCCCAGCGCCAGCCACGGAAAACCGGTGAGAATCCAGCCGCGCATCCATTCCGTCACCCCCCATGCGAGCGGCATCACCAGCAGCACACGCAGCGCGGGCGGGACAGCCCAGCGTGCCTGCAGCGCGCCGACCGCAGCCGGAAACAGCGCCAGCACCGTGCAAAACAGCAAGGTCGCCAAAGCCGACAGCCAGATGGACATGCCGCCATAGACTGACAGGCTGACGAATATCCAGCTCACCCCGGTGAGGAAAAAGCCCAGCCCCCAGGCCAGGCCGATGAGAAAACCGCTGCGTGAGGAGGTCGTGCGCGCCAGCAGGCTGAACAGCAGCGCCAGGCTCAGCACCGGCAAGGGCCAGACGTCGAGCGGGGCAAAGCCACCGACGGCCAGCACGCCGACCAACAGGCTGATGAGCAATAAGGGGAAAGGCACGCGATGCACGGCGGAAAGCTTATCCACTCTGCTTGACGCGGCGCTGCCTGGTGGGACGCGGCGCAAGTTGATTCCGTTCATGCCCTTCGATTTCGCTCCGGAGAGCGTTCGACAAGGCTCTCCTGAGCGCAGTCGAAGGACTCGCCACGAACGGAATCAAGCACGTGCCGTTCGTCCTGAGCCTGTCGAAGGACTGGTTCAGCGTTTCCTTAGTGGGACGATTCAAAATCGAGATGGCCGTCGATCAGCGTGTAGCGCACCCGACCCTGCATCGGCTGATTGAGGAAGGGCGTGTTGTCGCCCTGGCTGGACAGGGTTTTGGGGGTGACGATCCACTCGGCGCATTCATCAAATATGCAGATGTCGGCGCAACTGCCCACCGACAGGTTGCCGCCCGGCACGCCCAGAATCTGCGCGGGCTTCCATGAGATCAGATCAATCGCTTGCAGCAGCGGCACGCCCATTTCACGCGCCCATTTCAGGGTCAGCGGCAGCAGCAGTTCGACCCCGGATGCGCCGGGTGCCGATTCGCCGAACGGAACCTGCTTTTCGTCTTCGTCGACCGGCGTGTGATCGGAACACAGCGCGTCGATCGAGCCGTCGCGCAGCGCTTCGCGAATGGCATCGCGGTCGCGCAGGCCCCGTAATGGCGGGACGAGATGGAAGTGCGAATCGAAGCCGACGAGGTCGTTTTCCGACAGGTGGACATGGTTGATGGCCGCATCGCAGGTGACCGCCAGCCCCTGTGCCTTGGCCGCGCGCACCATGGCAATGCCGTCACGGGTGGAGAGGCGGGCGAGATGCACGCGGGCGCCGGTTTCGCGCGCCAGTTGCAGGATGGTGGCCAGCGCCACGGTTTCGGCCAGTGCGGGAATCCCCGGCAAGCCGAGGCGCGAGGCCACCGCGCCGTCGTGCGCCACGCCGCCGCGCGCCAGTGCCACGTCCTGCGGCCGCAACCACAGGCTGAAATCAAAGGTGGCGGCATATTCCATCGCGCGCAGCAGCACCAGGGTGTCGGTCAGCGGCGCATCGGCCTGGGTGAAGGCGCGGCAACCCGCTTCGGTCAACTCGGCCATCTCGGTCAGCATTGTGCCGTCGAGTTTTTCGGTCAGCGCGCCGATCGGGTAGACGCGCGGCCCCGGCAGATTTTTGGCGCGGAATTTCAGCATTTCCACCAGCCCCGGTTCGTCCAGCGGCGGGTCGGTGTCGGGCGGGCAGGCCAGCGAAGTGATGCCGCCAGAAGCGGCAGCGAGCATTTCCGATTCCAGTGTGGCCTTGTATTCGTAGCCGGGCTCGCGCAGCCGCACCGACAGGTCGACCAGGCCGGGGCAGACAATGAGGCCGCTGGCGTCGAGGGTGCGGTTGGCGTGGAAATCGGCCGGTGCGTGGCCGACAGCGACTATTTTTCCTGCCGCCACGAACACGTCGGCGATTTCGTCGCGCGCATTCATCGGGTCGATGACGCGGCCGTTCCTGATATGGATTTTCATGCCGTTCCCCCTGCCAGCAACGCCATCACCGCCATCCGCACCGCAATGCCGTAGGTCACCTGCGGCAGGATCACCGACTGCGGACCGTCGGCCACTTCGGAAGCGATTTCCACGCCGCGATTCATCGGGCCGGGGTGCATCACGATGGCATCCGGTTTGGCGAGCGCGAGTTTTTCAGGCGTCAGGCCAAAGAACTTGAAGTATTCCTGCGCGCTTGGCAGCAGCGCGCCCTTCATGCGCTCGTTCTGCAGGCGCAGCATGATGATGACGTCGCAGCCCCTGAGGCCGTTCTCCATGTCATGAAAGACCTTCACCCCCATCTGCTCGACCCCGGTGGGGAGCAGGGTCTTCGGCCCGATCACGCGTACTTCCGGCACGCCGAGCGTGGTCAGCGCGTGGATCTGCGACCGCGCCACCCGCGAGTGCAACACGTCGCCGACGATGGCCACGGTGAGGTTGTGAAACGCGCCCTTGTAGCGACGGATGGTGAACATGTCGAGCAGGCCTTGCGTCGGGTGCGCGTGGCGGCCGTCGCCCGCGTTGATCACCGAGATGTGCGGCGCGACGTGGCGCGCGATGAGATGCGCCGCACCCGACTGCGAATGGCGCACGACGAACATGTCGGCATGCATCGCCGAGAGGTTGTCGATGGTGTCCAGAATCGCCTCGCCCTTGCTTTGGCTGGAGGTGGCGATATTGAGATTGACCACGTCGGCGGACAATCTTTTCGCGGCGATCTCGAAGGTGGTGCGGGTGCGCGTCGAGGGCTCGAAGAACAGGTTGAAAATGCTTTTCCCGCGCAGCAGCGGGACTTTTTTCACCTCGCGCTCGCCGACGTCCATGAAGGATTCGGCGGTGTCGAGAATCTGCGTCAGGATGGCGCGTGGCAGGCCGTCGAGCGTGAGCAGGTGGCGCAGTTTGCCGTCTGGAGTGAGTTGTAGGTTCATGCGAGGGAAAGGGTTAAATGGCCGTCGTCGAGGCGAGAGAGATTGATGTTCTGGTGCTTGGGCACGGAAAGCGTGAGGCC
>JBAVFD010000058.1:0-20951 GCA_049588075.1 Thiobacillus sp. | reverse complement strand
ATCCGCGCCAATGAAATCCTCGGCGCGCGGCTGGCGACGATCCACAACCTGCATTACTACCACCGCCTGATGGCCGGGATGCGCGCCGCGATCGAGGCCCGGCGCTTTGCCGACTTCACGGCGCAGTTTCACGAGATGCAGGCGCGCGGATGGTAGAATCCTCCGGTTTTAATCGATTTATCCTGATTTCGGAGCTTGTCCCATGATTTCTCTTGCCCACGCGCAAACCGCCGCCGCGGCCACCCCCGATGCGGCTGCGATGATCCAGCAGTTTCTGCCGCTCATCGTCATCTTCATCCTGTTCTGGTTCATGCTCATCCGCCCGCAGATGAAGCGCGCCAAGGAACAAAAGCAAATGCTGGCCGAACTGGCCAAGGGCGACGAAGTCGTCACCGCCAGCGGCCAGGTCGGCAAAATCGCCAAGCTCGGCGACCAGTATGTCGCACTGGAAATCGCCGATGGCGTGATCACCCACGTGCAGAAATCGTCGGTGCAAACCCTGCTGCCCAAGGGCACGATCAAAGGCCTGTAAGGTTCCAGACGTGAGCGGCACAGCGCGTACCGCTGCTCACTCTTCCCCGCTCACTGCTCCCCCAAAAAAATGAACCGCTTCCCGCTCTGGAAATATGTGCTCATCGGCATCACTCTGGTGATCGCCTTCCTCTACACCCTGCCTAACTTCTTTGGCGAAATGCCTGCGGTGCAGGTGTCGCCCGTGCACACCACCGAAAAGGTCGATGCCGCGCTGCTAGGCCGCGTCGAATCGACGCTTAAGGCGGTTGGCATCACTTCCAGCGAGGTTGAGCTGACGGGCAACAGCATCAAGGCGCGCTTCGCCAGCAGCGACATGCAGATCAAGGCAAAAGACGCGTTGCAATCGGGCCTGGGCGAGCGCTACACCGTGGCCCTGAATCTGGTGTCGGCCTCGCCGGCCTGGCTCTCCTCCATTGGCGCGCTGCCGATGTATCTGGGTCTGGATCTGCGCGGCGGGGTGCATTTCCTGCTCGAAGTGGACATGAAAGCGGCGCTCGAAAAAGCCGCCATCCGCTATCAGAACGATTTCCGCACCGAGTTGCGCAACGACAAGATCCGCTACGGCCGCATCAGCCGCGAGGGCAACGCGGTCAGCGTGCATTTCACCACCCGCGACCAGCGTGATGCCGCCATCAACAAGCTGGGCACGGTGTTTACCGAGCTGATGTTCAGCCCGGAGGATCAGGCCGAGGGCTTCAGCCTCACCGCACGTCTCAAGCCGGCAGCCGAAACCCGGGTGCAGGAATCGGCCCTGCAGCAAAACATCACCACCCTGCGCAACCGCGTCAACGAGCTCGGCGTCGCCGAACCGGTGATCCAGCAGCAGGGCATCAACCGCGTCGTGGTGCAGTTGCCCGGCGTGCAGGACACCGCCAAGGCCAAGGACATTCTCGGCCGCACCGCCACGCTGGAAATCCGCATGGTGGACGAGCAAGCCGATCCGATCGCCGTCAAGCAGGGTCAGGCGCCGTTCGGCGACGACATCGTTGCCAGCCGCG
This sequence comes from Thiobacillus sp., assembly GCA_049588075.1. Classification (GTDB taxonomy): domain Bacteria; phylum Pseudomonadota; class Gammaproteobacteria; order Burkholderiales; family Thiobacillaceae; genus Thiobacillus. The sequence continues at coordinate 19,419 of JBAVFD010000058.1, read as the reverse complement.
AAGGCGGCAACATCGCGGTGAAAAAGGATGTGGTGCTGACCGGCGACTCCATCACCGACGCCTCGCCCGGCTTCGACAACGCCAGCGGCCAGGCCGCCGTGCATGTCAACCTCGACGGCAAGGGCGCGCGCATTTTCAAGGACGTGACGCGCGAAAACATCGGCAAGCGCATGGCGATTCTGCTGATTGAGAAAGGCCGTGCCGAAGCCATCACTGCGCCGGTCATCCGCGATGAAATCGGCGGCGGCCGGGTGCAGATCACCGGCATGGAAACCGCGCAGGAAGCCTCCGACGTCGCGCTGCTGATGCGCGCCGGCGCGCTGGCCGCACCGATGCAGATCGTCGAGGAACGCACCGTCGGCCCCAGCATGGGCGCGGAAAACATCAGCAAGGGCTTCCACTCCAACATCTGGGGCTTTGCCGCAGTCGCGCTGTTCATGATGATCTACTACCGCATCTTCGGACTGTTCTCGGCGATCGCGCTCGCCATCAACGGCTTCTTCCTGATCGCGCTGCTGTCGATGATGCAGGCCACGCTGACCCTGCCCGGCATGGCGGCGATCGCGCTCACGCTCGGCATGGCGATCGACGCCAACGTGCTGATCAACGAGCGTATCCGCGAAGAGCTGCGCAGCGGCACCACGCCGCAAGCCGCCATCCACGCCGGTTACGACCGCGCCTGGGGCACCATTCTCGACTCCAACCTGACCACGCTGATCGCCGGTATCGCGCTGTTCTGGCTGGGCTCGGGGCCGGTGCGCGGCTTCGCGGTGGTGCTGTGTCTGGGCATTCTCACTTCCATGTTCAGCGCCGTCACCGTGTCGCGCGCCATGGTCAACCTCACATACGGCCGCCAGCCGCGGCTCGCCAAAGTTTCGATCTAAGGATCACGTCATGCTGGAATTGTTCCCCTTCAAGAAAACCATCCCCTTCATGAGTTGGGGCAAGGTGACGACCGCGATTTCGCTCGCCACCTTTATCTTTGCCATCTGGGCGCTATGGCACAACGGCCTCAACCTCGGCGTCGATTTCACCGGCGGCACGCTGATGGAAGTGCGCACCAGCCAGCCTGCCAACCTGCACGCGATTCGCGGTGCGCTCGACAAAACCGGCCTGCCGGAAGTCTCGGTGCAGAACTTCGGCACCAGCCGCGACGTGCTGATTCGGCTGCCCGCCAAGCCGGGCGCCAACGCCGCGCAAACCAGCAACACGGTGATGAGCGCGCTGCAAGCGGTCGACGCCTCGATCGAATTGAAGCGCGTCGATTTCGTCGGCCCGCAGGTCGGCAAGGAACTTTACGACAATGGCGCACTGGCGCTGCTGGTGGTCGCCTTCGGCATCATGGCCTATCTGGCCGTCCGCTTCGAATGGCGCTTCGCGCTGTCGGGCATGCTCGCCAACATGCACGATATCGTCATCATCCTTGGCGTGTTTGCCTTCTTCCAGTGGGAATTCACCCTCACCGTGCTGGCTGGCGTGCTGGCCGTTCTGGGCTACTCGGTCAACGAATCGGTGGTGGTGTTCGACCGGATTCGCGAAAACATCCGCAAGATGCGCGGCGCCACCGTCCCGCAGATCATCGACGACGCCATCACCCGCACCATGAGCCGCACCATCATCACCCACGGTGCAACGCAGATCATGGTGCTGTCGATGCTGTTCTTCGGCGGCGAAGCGCTGCACAACTTTGCCCTCGCGCTGACCATCGGCATCCTGTTCGGCATTTATTCCTCGGTGCTGGTCGCCTCGCCCCTGCTGTTGATGCTCGGCGTCAAACGCGAGCACTTCATCAAGCCGGTGGAGAAGAAGGAAGAAGCGGTGGTGTGAGCGGTGAACGGTAAACAGTGAGCGGTTGAACCCCGTTCACTGCTCCCCGTTCACTGCTCACTGCTCACCGCTCACCCAGCATGCTCCACGACTTCATCACCTGGATCCTCGCCACCGTCCACGACTGGGGCTACACCGGCATCTTCATCCTGATGGCGCTGGAATCCACGGTGCTGCCGGTGCCGAGCGAACTGGTGCTGATCCCGGCGGGCTACCTCGCGCACCAGGGGCAGATGAACTTCGGGCTGATCGTGCTCACCTCCATCCTCGGCAGCCTGGTCGGTGCGTCGTTCAATTACGTCGTGGCGATGTGGCTGGGGCGACCCTTCCTCGAACGATGGGGGCGCTACTTCTTCGTGCGTCCCGAACTGCTGCACAAGACCGACGCCTTTTTCGCCAGGCACGGCGCGGTCTCCACCTTCACCGGCCGCCTCATCCCCGGCATCCGCCACCTGATTTCCATCCCCGCCGGACTCGCCCGCATGAACCCCGGCGCGTTCGCTTTCTACACCTGCCTCGGCGCCGGCCTGTGGTCGCTCGTCCTCACCCTGTTCGGCTATTTCCTCGGCGGCAACGAAGCCCTCATCCGGGAATACCAGCACCTCATCACCATCGGCGTGATTGTGTTTGTGGCACTGATTATTGGCGGGTATGTGTGGTGGCAGCGGCGGCGCTGAGGTTCAACCCAAAAATCGATCCCGGCTCTGACAAGGCCCCCCTTCCTCTTGCATTGAAATGCGAAAAGGCGGGAGATCAGTGCATGTGACTGATTAACCGATGCCATAAGTCAGAACCAGGCTTGCCAGGATGATCAGAATCAGACCAGCCAGAAAAAACATCTCTGCCCAGTTCTCCAGATTGGCGGTACACCCCTTGATACGCAGTGAGGCATAGGACAGGGCGACGCTCACCAGGAAGACCATGCTGTCGAGGGCCAGTATCTCGTCTACCCAGGCAGACCAACCGTGCCGGGGTAAAAGTTTGACCAGACTCAGGGCCATGATGCACACCCCGACCAGATTGGCCGAGGTGGGCAGGATATGGGACGAAATGCTTTCGCTGGAATGGGCTTCGATATCGGTTGTCGGGCGCATGATGTATTGCAGATCAAGGTGAGTATCCTGGCAGCTTAGACGCTGTGGCGAGCAGTCGCTATCTCGCTTCAATTCAATTCAAGCTCCCGCCATCAAGCGCTTCGTCTCTGCCACCGCCTCTATTCCTGCCTGGTCTGAGCCGTGTAAATCAGACTCCCGGTAGCGAAGCCAGCTTGTCGAGCCTGTGCAATCAGGGCATCGAGCAAAGCAGGGGGCAGCTGTTTGTCGCGTGCCAGAATCCACAGGTATTCACGTGTGGGACCGCTGACCAGGGCAAAGCGGTAAGCCTGATGATCCAGTGAAATGACGTGGTAGCCACCATAAAAAGGGCCAAAGAATGAAACCTTGAGGCTGGCTATTTGGGGGGTTTCCAGGAAATAGGCGCGCCCTTTGGCTTCTGACCATTGGCCTTTTTTTACGTCGAATCCACGATTAAGCACATCGACGCCCCCGTCCTCACGCAAGCTGTACGTTGCACTGACATCGACCAGGTCGCGTTCAAAGCTGTGGTCGAGCCGGGCGATTTCGTACCATTTCCCTAGGTAACGAGGCAGTTCGAAGTTTTCTACCGGCTTCAATCCATCAGGAACGCCCGTGCAGCCTGATACAAGCAGCAGCAGACCCGCCAGCAGAAGACGAGGGAACTGATTAGACGGCACTGGCTACCTGCAGGATGGCTTGCGGCAGCAAATCGGAATCACCCAAGTGACGGGTCAGGCTAATCTTGATCTGGGGGTGAGAAGCCTGAAACGCCTGAATTTCTTCCGGAATATCGCGTGCGACATGGGTTCCGGCAGCCAGAAAATAAGGAAACACCACAATTTCAGAGGCGCCCTTGGCAACACAGGCTGCCAGCCCTTCCGCTATGGACGGTTGCGCTAGCTCCAGAAAAGCCGCTTCTACGCCGGCAAAACCAGGAGGCTTGATTGCGTTGAGGCGGCTGGTTAAACGACGAACTTCGTCGTTGGATGCCTCCCGGCGGCTACCGTGCGCAATGAGCAATAAGGTTTTCATCGGTTGACCTCTCGTGCCTGGGTTATGGACTTTTTCGGCCCGCTATTTGCGGGGTGGTTCCCAAATGCCGCATTAACCCGCCGCTTCCACCATCAGTCGTTTCATCTCTGCCACCGCCTCTTTCCAGCCCACGAACAACGCCTGCGCGACAATCGCGTGGCCGATGTTGAGCTCGTGGATGCCGGGCAGCGCGGCGATGGGCTGGACGTTATGGTAGGTGAGGCCGTGGCCGGCGTTGACGGTTAAACCCATGCTGCGGCCGTAGGCGACGGCTGTGCGGATGCGCTCGAATTCGGCAACGCGTGCGGCATCGGTCGGCGCATCCGCATAATGGCCGGTGTGGATTTCGACCACCGGCGCGCCAGCCACATGAGCAGCGTCGAGCTGCGCAAAGTCGGCGTCGATGAAAAGCGAGACGCGGATGCCGGCCTGCGCCAACCGCGCGCAGGCCGTCTGAATTTTGGGCAACTGGCCAGCCACATCGAGGCCGCCTTCGGTGGTCAGTTCTTCGCGCTTTTCCGGCACCAGGCACACGTCCTGCGGCCGCGTGGCAATCGCGATACCGAGCATGTCCTCGGTGACCGCCATTTCCAGATTCATTTTGGTTTTCAGCACCTGGCGCAGGATGGCGACGTCGGCATCCTGGATGTGGCTGCGGTCTTCGCGCAGGTGCAGGGTGATCGAATCGGCACCGGCGGTTTCGGCCAGCAGCGCGGCTTCGACCGGGCTGGGATAGCGGGTTTTGCGCGCCTGGCGCAGGGTGGCGATGTGGTCGATGTTGACGCCAAGGTAGATGCTCATGGATTCAGCCCGGATGGATTCAGTTCTGTGAGGTCGCGCAACAACTGGCGAGTATAAAGTGGCTTGGCGCCGAGGGTGTGGTTGATGAGCGCCCGCATCAAGGCCTTGGCTTCGACCAGCGTGGCGGGGCGCTCGAAATGATCGCCAGCCAGATCGAGCAGCGTCTGGCCGGAGACGGGACACCCCGGCTGTCCGTCTGCTCGCAGCGCACCGCGTTCAGGCTGGAACACGTAACGCGCGTCGGGATTGATCAGCGCGCCGCTGACCGCTTCCACGTCGAACGTGGCACCGTAGCCGATCTCGCTCAGCAGGTTTTTCTCGAAGCGGCGCAAGATGCGCTCGTAATCGGTGCTGCACGCTTCGCCCGCCAACTGGTCGAGGGTGTCGGCATAGCGGTCGTACAGCGACTCATGCGCATCGCCACGCGCCAGCAGGCGCAGCAGCAGTTCGTTGAGATAAAACCCGCACATCAGCGCGCGCCCTTGCGGGGCAATCAAGCCGCCCTGCCATTCGGCGGCGTGCAGGGTTTTCAGATCGGACTTGCCGAACCACGACAGCAACAGCGGCGTGAAGGGTTGCATCAGCCCGCGCAGCGCCGAGGCCGGACGCCGCGCGCCGCGCGCGATCAGCGCCACCCGTCCGTGGCTGCGGGTGAACACTTCCGCCACCACGCTGGTTTCCTTGAAGGCGTAGGTGTGTAGGATGAGGCCGTGTTCGTTACTGATGCGGGAGTCCGAGGACATGACTCACTCAATCCAGCCCGAGCGATTTCAGCATCCGCACGTCGTCTGCCCAGCCGCCTTTGACCTTGACCCAGACTTCCAGGTACACCTTGCTGTCGAATGCGCGTTCCATGTCGAGGCGCGCCTGGGTGGAGATGGTCTTGAGCTTTTCGCCGCCCTTGCCGATGACGATGGGCTTGTGACTGTCGCGGTCGACCAGGATGGTGGCGAAGATGCGACGAAGATTGCCTTCTTCCTCGAACTTGTCGATGGTGACCGCCACCGCGTAGGGGATTTCTTCGCCGCACAGGCGGAACACTTTTTCGCGGATCAGCTCGGCCGCCAACTGGCGTTCGGTCTGGTCGGTGACGTCGTCCTCGTCGAACAGCGGCGCGTTTTCCGGCAGGTGGGTTTGCAGGGTTTTCAGCAACTCGTCGAGATTGCTGCCCTGCTTGGCCGACACCGGAACGATCTCGGTGAACGCATGCGCAGCGGCGGCTTCCTGCAAATACGTCATCAACTCGGCACGGTCCTTGACGTAGTCGATCTTGTTCACCACCAGGATCAGCGGGCGATCCTTGGGCAGCAACTCCATCACCTGGCGATCCTCTTTCTTCAACCGGCCGGCTTCGACCAGCATCATCACCACGTCGGTGTCCGACAGCGTTTCGCGCACCCGCTTGTTCATCGCGCGGTTCATGGTGCCGGCGTAGCGGGTCTGGAATCCCGGCGTATCGACGAAGACGAATTGCGCTTCGTCAGTGGTGTGGATGCCCATCACCCGGTGACGCGTGGTTTGCGCCTTGCGCGAGGTGATGCTGACTTTCTGCCCGACGATGCGGTTAAGCAGCGTCGACTTGCCGACGTTGGGGCGCCCGACGATGGCGATGAGACCGCATTTGAACTGGCTCATAGGGATAGTTGGCTCATTTTGCTAATTGCTCGCACGCCTGGCGTGCGGCCTCCTGTTCGGCGGCGCGGCGGCTTTTGCCGACGCCGCGCGTGCTGAGCGCGAGTTTGCCCACGACGCACTCAACGATGAAATTCTGGTCGTGCGCTTCGCCTTCGGTGCCGACCAGGCGATATTCCGGCAATGGCAGGCGCCGCGACTGGAGTATTTCCTGCAACTGGGTTTTGGCGTCCTTGCCCGATGCCATGGGATCGATTTGCGCAACCAGCGGCTCGAACAGACGACGCACCACCCGCGCCGCCTCGTCGAACCCCGCATCCAGAAAAACCGCACCGAACAGGGATTCGAGCGCGTCGGCCAGAATCGAGGGGCGGCGAAAGCCACCGCTTTTGAGCTCGCCCTCGCCCAGGCGAAGCACATCGCCCAGCTTCAGGGTCGCCGCAATCCCGGCCAGGGTTTCCTGCCGCACCAGGTTGGCACGCAGGCGCGACAGGCTGCCTTCGGGCAAGTCGGGGAACGCGTCGTAGAGCGCACGGGCAACCGTGCAGTTCAACACCGAATCACCGAGGAATTCGAGCCGCTCGTTGTTGGCCGAGCCGTAGCTGCGGTGCGTCAGCGCCTGGGTCAGCAAGTCGGCACGGACAAAGGTATAACCCAGCGCCTGTTGCAGACGCTGGCTCAGCAGGGGGTTATTCAACGGGCGCGGCGTTGGGGTCGGTGCTGGCGCTGAAATCGACCACCAGGCTGACGTTGCCGACAAGCTTGGTACGGTACTCATATTGCGCAGTCACCACCGGATTGCCGCCGCTGCGATCGACCGAGAGGTCTTCTGGTTTGACCACAGTGACATAACCAACATCTGCCCGTTTGCTGAAATCCTTGCGAATGTCGGCGTTGCTCATGGATTTGAGCTCGGACTCCTGCCCCATGGCGGCGAGGATTTTCTTCACCGAGAAAAACTCGATATAGGCCGGCACCAGTTTCATCGCCAGCATCGCGACCGCGATAAACACGATGGCGACAAACAGGAAGCCGAACATGGTCAAACCGCGTTGCGAATGTTTCAGGGCAGAGGTGCGTTGCATGGTGTCTCCTTATCGAATGCCGAATTATTTGATGCTGGCTATTTAATGCTGGTGCCGATGCGGCCGAAATCGTCAAAATTCATCCAGATGAAAAAAGCCTTGCCGACGATGTTTTTGTCCGGCACGAAGCCCCAGTAGCGGCTGTCGTTGCTGGCGTCGCGGTTGTCACCCATCATGAAATACTGCCCCGCCGGCACCTTGCAGACGAAGCCTACACCTTCGGCATTGTAGGAGCAGTTTTCACGGTAGGGGAAGTCCATCACCTGCGACGGGAACACCGACGGCTTGCCGGGCTCGGTCATCATGGCGTGGCCCACGCCATTGAGGCGCTCGTTGTATACCATCGCGGTGATGTAATTCAGGCCGCCGCCAACGTAACTGTAGGTGCTGGTGTTGCTGGCGGGAATGGGCTTGCCGTTGATGGTGAGCTTTTTGTCACGATATTCGACCACGTCGCCCGGCACTCCGATCACACGCTTGATGTAATCGAGGCTGGGGTCTTCCGGATAGCGGAACACCATGACGTCGCCACGCTTGGGATCGTTCATCTGCACGATTTTCTGGTTGATCACCGGCAGGCGGATGCCGTAAGTATATTTGTTGACCAGAATGAAGTCGCCGACCAGGAGCGTCGGCATCATCGAGCCGGACGGAATCTTGAACGGCTCGACCAGGAAGGAACGCAGGCCGAACACGACGAGGATGACCGGGAAAAAGCTCTTGGCATATTCGACCAGCAGCGGTTCCCTGGCGTCAGGTTCGCGGCCGCGCTTGAGCAACAGCGCGTCGAGCAGCCAGATGCCGCCGGTGGCGGCAAGTGCGATAAAAAGGATCAGGGCGAAATTCATGCTTATGGGTTCACTCTTTATGGGTCAGATTATTTGTCTGAGACTTGCAGGATCGCCAGGAAGGCTTCCTGCGGGATTTCGACGTTGCCGACCTGCTTCATCCGGCGCTTGCCGGCCTTTTGTTTTTCGAGCAGTTTTTTCTTGCGCGAGATGTCGCCGCCGTAGCATTTGGCGAGCACGTTCTTGCGCAAGGCTTTCACGTTTTCGCGCGCGATGATGTTGGCGCCAATCGCTGCCTGCACCGCCACATCGAACATCTGGCGCGGAATCAACTGGCGCATCTTCGACGCCAGCTCGCGGCCGCGATACACGCTGCTGGCGCGGTGGACGATCAGCGACAGCGCATCGACCTTTTCGTTGTTCACCAATATATCGAGCTTGACCAGATCGCCCGCCCGGTACTCCTTGAATTCGTAATCGAGCGAGGCATAACCCCGGCTGGTCGATTTCAGCTTGTCGAAAAAATCCATCACCACTTCGTTCATCGGCAGTTCGTACACCAGCATCACCTGCCTGCCGTGGTACTGCATGTTGACCTGCATCCCGCGCTTTTGGTTGCACAGGGTGATGACGTTGCCGACGAATTCTTCCGGCACGAAAATCGTCGCGGTGATGATCGGCTCGCGAATTTCCTCGATCTTCGACAGTTCGGGCAGCTTGAACGGGTTTTCGACGCTGATCATGGTGCCGTCCTTCATCAGCACTTCGTACACCACCGTCGGCGCGGTAGTGATGAGGTCCATGTTGTATTCGCGCTCCAGCCGCTCCTGCACGATGTCCATGTGCAACAGGCCGAGGAAACCGCAGCGGAAACCAAAGCCCAAAGCTTGCGACACCTCGGGCTCGAACTGCAGCGCCGCATCGTTGAGTTGCAGCTTGGTCAACGCGTCGCGCAGCGATTCGAAATCGTGCGACTCGACCGGATACAGCCCGGCGAACACCTGCGATTGCACTTTCTTGAAGCCGGGCAGCGCCTCGCTCGCCGGGTTGTCGAGCAAGGTGATGGTATCGCCGACCTGCGCCGATTTCAGTTCCTTGATCCCGGCGATGACGAAGCCGACCTCGCCCGCCGACAACTGTGGCCGATCGACCGACTTGGGCGTGAACACGCCAACGTGCTCGGTCAGATGCTGCGCGCCGCTCGCCATGAACCGGATCTTGTCCTTGGGACGCAACACGCCGTCCACCACCCGCACCAGCATCACTACACCGACGTAGTTGTCGAACCACGAATCGATGATCAGCGCCTTCAGCGGCCCCGCTTCGTTGCCGCGCGGTGCGGGCACCTGCTTGACCACCACTTCGAGAATCTCGGCGATGCCGATGCCGGTCTTGGCCGAAGCGCGCACCGCCTCGCTCGCGTCGAGTCCGACGATGTCCTCGATCTCCGCCGCCACCCGGTCGGGGTCGGCGGCGGGCAGATCGATCTTGTTCAGCACCGGGATGACTTCGACGCCGAGATCGATCGCGGTGTAGCAATTCGCCACCGTCTGCGCTTCCACGCCCTGCGAGGCATCGACCACCAGCAGCGCGCCCTCGCACGCCGACAGCGAGCGCGACACTTCGTAGGAAAAGTCGACGTGGCCGGGGGTGTCGATCAGGTTAAGGCGATAGGTCTGGCCGTCCTGCGCCTTGTAGGTCAGCGCGGCGGTCTGCGCCTTGATGGTGATGCCGCGCTCCTTTTCCAGATCCATCGAATCGAGCACCTGCGCTTCCATCTCGCGCTCCGACAACCCGCCGCACTGCTGGATCAGGCGGTCGGCCAGCGTGGACTTGCCGTGGTCGATATGGGCGATGATGGAAAAATTGCGGATCAGGTTCTGCGACACAGCAAAACGGGCACGTTTCCGTGCCCGGTCAGGGATGCGATAACGTCGCGGATTTTAACGGATTTAGGGGGTGGGCGGGGTGCCCTGCCGAAATCAAAAACGGGCGCTGCGCATCGCACCCAACAAAAAGGCCGGGGTCTGACGACCCCGGCCTCTATCAGTCAAGCATCAGACCGAAGGATTAAAACTTCCAGCTGTACTGGATACCCAGCAGATTCTGGTCCATTTCGATTTTTTCCGTTCCTGCCGGAGCACCGCCCATGAATGCCGGAAGGATGGAGGCGCCGCTGACGTCGTTGCTGAAAGCGTGCATGTAGCTCATGGTCCATTCATTGCCCGATGCCACGGTGTACGTGAAACCAAGGGTCAGGTGATTTTCGACCACGCCGGGAGCCAGGATGTTAAAGGTCACATTGGCTGGCGTAATGGGGTTGTCGCCATGGTTGTAACCCGCACGCAAGGTCAGTTGCTGGCTGTATTTGTACTCCGCACCCAGCTTCCACACATTGATGTCCTCCCAGCCGAAACCGGGGCCATTGTCGGCGCCCAACGGGAACGGAACCAGGCTTTGGTTGGCAATGGAGTTGACGCCGCTATAGTTGATGCGCTGATAGTCCAGCATCAGCTTGAATTCGGGAGTCGCCTGCCAGGCCACGCCAAGGTTGTAGTTTTCGGGAATGTCGAAGCCGCCCTGCTCGGCGAACAGACCGGCGTAGTCCTTGAATTCGTCGAAGCTCATCTTGGACGCGTAAGCTGCACCGATCGTCACGGTCGGGGTGATCTGGCCCATGTAGCCGATGCGCACGCCGTAGCCGAAGCCGCTGTCATGGCCGTTGTCGGTAAGCTTGGTCGGGTCAGAAGAAATTCCGCCAAAAGCCTGAAGGCCCTTTGCCTCGAACATCTGATAACCGATCAACGCGGAAATACCGATGGAATGGTTGGGGGCCAGCTTGTATGCCAGGGTCGGAGCAATGATCAGTTGCATCAGGTCAACCCCCAGGTCGCCCTGCCCGCACAACATGTTGGCAGCCCCCATTCCACAATTGATCTGTCCACCTGCATAGTCCGTGTTCATCCCGCCATTGCCATAAACCGTGACCCCCAGAGCCATTTCCTGGGACATTTGCTTGGTCATGCCGAACTCGGGCATGACGAAGTAATTGCTGTCGCTATCCACGCTCATGTCGAGGGGACCCAAGCCGGTGCGCGAGGCGCTGCGGTTGGGGTTGAACAGAGAGGCGCCCAAATCGTAGCGATCGCCGGCGAAGGCCATGGAAGCGGGGTTGTTGGCGCCGCCGAAGGCGTCGTCCGAGGTGGCGCTGGCTGCACCGCCCCTGCCCATGGCCTTCATGCCATAGCCGTGCGAAAAATAGCCGTTGGTGGCGAAAGCGCTGCCAGCCAGACCGGCCAGCGCCATGAATGCAAATACGCGGGTAAACTTCATTGAAATAGTCTCCTGTGGATAAATTACTACAGTCACGCTTATCGATGACCTGACGTGGATGCTACGCCCACTCAAGGTTTCATATCGGCAAGCCCAATCGATTTCTTGAATAATCCAGAGACGATGTTGTACGAAAGACACATAAAAAAAGAGCCGAATCACTTCGGCTCTTTTTCATGATGCTGTAGTTCAGCAGTTCAAATAAACAGGCAGATATCGGTTTCGCCCGCGAATTCGAAGAAGCTGGCCGCACCCACGTAGTCGATGCCGTCGATGAAATCGGAATGATCGAAGCCAAACAGCTCAACCGTCATCTGGCAGGCGAGGAATTTGACATCCGCTTCCTGGCACAGGCTGCGCAAGTCCGAGATGGTCGCCACACCGCAGTTGGCGATGGTCATTTTCATCAGGCTGGTTGCGACATTTTCATAACCCGGAACCAGCGACTGGATGGCATTGGGGATATTCCAGTTGATGCCTTTGAACCACTTGGGACCAAACGGCATTTTCATCGGCATGCCGGGGTTGCCGAGCGGGCTGACTTTCAGGCCGGACACGTCCTTGCGAACCAGTTGCAGGCCGTAGAAGGTGAAGAAAATCTGGACTTCATAGCCCAGCGCGGCCGCCGTCGAGGCCAGGATGAACGGGGGGTAAGCCCAGTCCAACGTGCCCTTGGTGGCGATGATGGCCATTTTTTTGGTATCCATGCTCTGTCTCTCTCCTGTTTCAGTTAAAAAAACAGCGCCGAATGTTCGTGAATGCTTGTTCCCGGAACAGTCGGCGCTCGTTTTGGTTTGTGAATTACTTTTTCTTCATGTAGAAGGTGAATTCGCCACCCGCTTCGGCGGTGGACAGCAGTTCGTTGCCGGTCTGCTTGGCGAAAGCGGCGAAATCCTTGACCGAACCCGGGTCGGTGGACAGGATTTTCAGCACTTGGCCGCTGGCGACTTCAGCCAGGGACTTCTTGGCACGCAGAATGGGCAGGGGGCAGTTCAGGCCACGTGCATCGAGTTCTTTATCAAAGTTCAAAATGTTCTCCTTACAGTAAGTCGGTATGTTCTAAAAAACGCTGCGGTACCTTAAACCAGATGTTTCCCTATTGCAACCGAAATTGCTGCACGACAGTCGGCAATTCCAGGTGGGGAGGTGTCAACGCGCCTGGCAAAGAGCATTGCCTGAGCGCGCCCACGCCATGATGCCGCCAGACAGGTTGTGCATGTTGTTGTAGCCCTTGGACGCCATGAACGAACAGGCCTGCGCCGATCGCGCGCCGGAGCGGCAGTAGATGACAACCGGTTTGTCCTGGGGAATATCGGCCGCACGCAGCGGCAGCAGATGCAGCGGAATATGAATGGCGCCATCGATCACGCCTTGCGCCACTTCAGCCTCGGTGCGCACATCAATGAGATGCGCACCCTTGGCGGCAATTTCCGCAACGTAGCCGGGTTCGACTTCCTTGAATCCTGACAATCCAAACATAAGTATCACACTCCCGAAATGGAGAAATTAGAATTTTCTAATATACCCCAAGCGCTGGGGCATGCCAAGCATGCCCGCACTCACTGCCGGGTTTCGGCTTAACAGCGCTGGGCGCCGTGATACAGGTTCACCACGTGGCGTGCCTCTGCAAAAAACAGCCAGCGCTCGACGGCCGCACCGGTGAGACCCGCCAGAACCGCAATGATCGCGGCCGCTTGCCCGCCTTGCTGATTGAACACCCACACCATCATCAGGCCGGGCAGCGCAAAGCCCAGTACAAAGACGACAAGCTTGAGCAGGCCGGCTTTCTGGCGGGCGATCTGGAAGCCGAATTCCTGGGTGAGGAAGGTGCCGTGGGTGTGGCCGGTATCCAGCAGCTTGACTTTGGCGCGGGTCAGACCGGTTGCCGTGTTGATGGTGGGCGACAGGCCGGGGCTTTGAATCCAGAAGTAATAGATCGCCTTCAATACCGCCGCGATCGACAGGATCAACGCCGACATCGCAATGTAGGGCAGGGTATCGAGGCCGGCGACGACCGCGCCCAGCAACAGCAGCAGGCTGCCGCTGGCGTAACCCAGCGCCAGGTAGTTGGCCGGCACCAGCGGGGTGTTCCACTGACGGATGGTTTTCAGGCAGGCGTAAATCATGCCGGTGGAAAACACCGTGATCCAGGCCAGCACGGCGGTCAGGAAGCCGCTGGTTTCACGCAGCCAAAGCGGCGCGTCAAACCAGATGCTGACGAGGTAAATCAGCGCCAGCGGCATGAACACCACGGCGAACACGCCTTCGCGCGACAGCCACGAGGTGCGAAAACGGCTGAACGCACGCCAGGCATTCTTCGGGTTGGCGAGGTGGAAGGTCGACGACAGCAGGCCGAACACAACCAGGCTCATCGCCATGAGGCCGCCGATTACGAGCTGTTCGCGACTGAAACCACCGCCGAGCTTGAAAACATCCGCAATAAACAGCAGTGAAAACAAGCCAAAGCCTGCTCCAGATGCAACGGTAAAGAAGATGACTGAGAAAGCGGGATGCATGAAATATCCTGGTGAGTGTTTGTTGCGCGCTTAGCGGCGCACCAGTTTGTTGGCAAATTGCTTGATGCTTTCCTTCAACCCGCCCTTCGGCTGGGTATCGACCGGAATCACCGGCTTGCGGCGCGGCGGCAGGTACTGGTTGGTCGGGTTGTAGTTGAGTTCAGGCATCAGCGGATAGCCGCCGCGCTCGCGCACGGTGCGCGACACGGCCGAATCGGGATCGTCGAAATCACCGAACATGCGGGCATGCGCCGGACAGGTCAGCACGCACGAAGGCTGGCGCTCTTCGACCGGGAGGTTCTGATCGTAGATGCGGTCGACGCACAGGGTGCACTTCTTCATCGTGCCGGACGAACGATCGAGTTCGCGCGCGCCATACGGACACGCCCACGAGCAGTAGTTGCAGCCCATGCATTTGTCCTGGTCGATCAGCACGATGCCGTCTTCGGCGCGCTTGTACGAGGCGCCGGTCGGGCACACGGTGACGCAATCGGCGTCCTCGCAGTGCATGCACGACATCGGGAAATTGACCGTCTTGTTGTTCGGATATTCGTCCATCTCGTAATGGCGGATCCGGTTGAACCACACGCCCGACGGCTCGGCGCCGTAGGGCTGGTAGTCGGACAACGGGCCGATGGTGCCGGAGGCGTTCCATTCCTTGCAGGCGATGGCGCAGGCGTGGCAGCCCACGCACACGTCGAGGTCGATGACCAATCCAAGTCTCATGTTGTGCTCGCTTTATTTATACAGGTGCTGCTCAGTTCTTTTCGTGGCTGCGCGCGTCGTAGCGCAACACGTCGGGGCGCTCGTAGCGCTCGTCGCCCGGCAGCGGCTTCAGTTCGTCAAACTGCGGCCAGGAACCGGTCTCGCCCGGCGCGGCCTTCCAGAGCTTCACGCGCAGGTCGAACCACGCGGCCTGCCCGGTGACCGGATCGGAGTTGGTGACGCGGCGCTCGCCCGCCTTCTCCGGCAGCAGTTCGGAAATCAGGTGATTGAGCAGGAAGCCCTTGGTCGCTTCCGACGCGTTTTCCTTCAGGCCCCAGGCGCCCTTCTGCTTGCCGATGGCGTTCCAGGTCCAGATGGTGTCTTCCTGGGTGCCTTCCATGGTCTTGACCTGGCAGCGGATCTTGCCGTTGTGCGACTCAACCCAGATCCAGTCGAAGTCCTTGATGCCCATTTCGGCCGCCTTGCGGGCGTTCATGTACATATAGTTCTGCGCCATGATCTGACGCAGCCACACGTTCTGCGAATCCCACGAGTGGTACATGAACATCGGGCGCTGGGTCAACGCAAAGAAGGGATACTCCTCCTTGTCGACGCGCTGCTGCTCGAGCGGCTCGTACCACATCGGCAGCGGGTCGAAATACTTCACCAGGCGCTCGCGGTCGACCTGGTTGTTCGGCTGCGGGCCGTCGTACAGGCCCTGCCCCGCCAGGCGGAATTTCTGCAGCGGCTCGGAATAGAACTGCATGATAATCGGCTCGACCTTGCCGACGAAACCGACGTCCGCCGCCACTTCCAGGTAGTCCCTGTTGGCGTAGCGCATGTACTTCTGGCTGTCGGGCCAGTGGTGGGCGAAGAAGCTCTGGTTCTCGATGTACTTCTGCCACTGGTTGGGGTTCGGCTCGCCCTTCAGCGACTTGCTGCCGTCCTTACCACGCCAGCCGGCGAGGAAGCCCACGCCCGGCGAACGCTCGTAATTGACGATGAAGTCGGGGTAGTCCTTGAACTTGCGGGTGCCGTCCGGCTTGGTGAACGCCGGGAATTTCAGGCGCGACGCCAGTTCGACCATGACTTCCTGCCACGGGCGCACGTCGCGGTCGAGCTTGACCAGCGGATAGCGGATCGCGTCGGCGGCCGCATCCGGCTCGGAAATCGGCCGGTCGAGCAGCGAGATGCAGTCGTGCCGCTCGAGGTAGGTGGTGTCCGGCAGGATCAGGTCGGCGAAGTTGGTCATCTCCGAATGGAAGGCGTCGATCACCACCAGGAACGGAATCTTGTACTCGCCGAAGTTTTCCTCGTCCTTGGCGCGCAGCATGTCCTGCACGTTGGCCGTGTTCATGGTCGAGTTCCACGCCATGTTGGCCATGAACAGGATCAGCGTATCGAGCGCGTAGGGATCGTGGTTGGTCGCGTTGGTGATGACCATATGCATCAGGCCGTGCGAGGCGATCGGCACTTCCCACGAATAGGCCTTGTCGATGCGCAGCGGGTTGCCGAATTCGTCGATCACCAGGTCTTCCGGACGCGTCGGGAAGCCGAGCGGCGGACGCGACAGCGGCGTGTTCGGCGCATTGATGATATCGATGTTGTTTTCCGGCAGCTGGTGCGGCGGAATCGGCTTCGGATACGGCGCCCGGGCGCGGAAGTTGCCTGGCGCGTCGAGCGCGCCCAGCAGCATCTGGATCATGTGAATCGCGCGGCAGGAATGGAAGCCGTTGGAGTGCGCCGCGATGCCGCGCATCGCGTACATCGCCACCGGACGGCCGACCACCTTGTCGTGCTTGCGCCCCCACACGTCGGTCCACTCGATCGGCAGTTCGACGGTTTCCTTGAACGCGATGTGCGCCATTTCCAGCGCAATTCGGGTAATGGTTTCGGCCGGCAGGCCGCATTCCAGTGCCACGTTTTCCGGCGCGTAGCGTTCGTCGAGATAACGCTCGGTCATCAGCGACATCACGGTCCTGACGCGACGCCCATCGGGCGCCACATATTCGCCAAACAGCGCGGGGGCGATATCGCCGTCCATGCCGTTCCTGAACGCTTCCTTGTCGATATCCCAGATCAGCGGATGGTCGTTTTCATCGCGCAGGAACAGGCCGTCGCCCTTTTGTCCCGGGGTCTGCACCACCAGCCAGGACGCATTGGTGTAACGCACCAGGAATTCGTAGTCGAACTGCTCGTGCTTCAGCAGCACGTGCACCATCGACATGGCGAGCAGGCCGTCCATGCCGGGCTTGATCGGCAGCCATTCGTCGGCAATCGCCGAATAGCCGGTGCGCACCGGATTGACGGTAACGAACTTGCCGCCCTTGCGCTTGAGTTTTTCCAGGCCGATCTTGATCGGGTTGGACGAGTGATCCTCAGCCACACCCCACATGATGAAATACTTGGCGTAATCCCAGTCGGGCGCGCCGAATTCCCAGAACGAGAAGCCGATGGAATACAGCCCGGCCGCCGCCATGTTGACCGAACAGAAGCCGCCGTGCGCCGACCAGTTGGGGGTACCGAACTGCTGCGCCCACAGACCGGTCAGCGCCTGCATCTGGTCGCGGCCGGTGAAGAAGCCCAGCTTCGACGGATCGGTCGAACGAATTTCTTCCAGACGGTCGGTCAGGACGTCGAGCGCCTGCTCCCAGGAAATCGCCTCGTAAATCCCTTCGCCACGCTCGGTGCCGGGCTTGCGCATCAGCGGCTGGGTCAGCTTGGCGGTGGAATACTGCTTCATGATCCCGGCCGACCCCTTGGCGCACAGCACACCCTGGTTGGTCGGGTGGTTGCGGTTGCCTTGGATGAAACGGACCTTGTTGTCTTCCAGCGTGACCTTGATGCCGCAGCGGCAGGCACACATATAACAGGTGGTGTACTTGATTTCCTGCGCGTCGTGATTTTCGAGTTTGATCTTGGCGTTCATGCGGTCTCTAGGCTCAATTGTGTCCCCGGCGGTTTCATCACGAAACCGCGTCATTCCTTGCTTGAATGTCCATACTAGGTGACTACTGCGAGCAGCACCAGCGCATCGGCACTGATGCTGTGGGGGACAACTGTATATTAATCATTCCGAATATACCGTTATTTTGCACTTCGCATGTCCGGCATGGCAAGCAAAACAGCTGATAGCCCCATAAAGCCGTCTAATAAAATTCCTTGTTTTTTGAGGGGCTATGCGCCGGATACGGGGGCGCCGCGGGCGCTCGCGGGGACGGCAGATGCCAAACATAACGACGACGCGTCAACCGGCGCGCCAGTGGCCGGAGCGTCCGCCCTGCTTTTCCAGCAGCCGGATGTCGCCCATCGTCATGCCGCGATCGACCGCCTTGCACATGTCGTAGATGGTCAGCAAGGCCACGCTGACACCGGTCAGCGCTTCCATTTCCACCCCGGTCTTGCCGACGGTTTCGGCGGTCACCGTGCAGGTGATGGTCGACTCGGCTGCGTCATGGCTGAATTCAACGCTCACCCTGGTCAACGCGATTGGATGGCACAGCGGGATCAGTTCGGCGGTGCGTTTGGTCGCCTGGATCGCCGCAATGCGCGCAATCCCCAGTACATCGCCCTTGGCCGCCTGCCCGCCCAGAATGCGCACCAGCGTATCGGGTAACATGCCGATCCGGCCGCTGGCCACGGCGACGCGCCGGGTATCGTCCTTGCCCGCCACGTCGACCATCACAGCGCGACCGCGTTCATCGAAATGGGTGAATTCGCTCATACTCAGGAACCTTGTCGAGAAGTTTCGCATCGTAAACGAAATGTCCGCCTTATCCCGCACGCTGCTCGCACTTGCCCTCGCTGTTCAGCCCGCCCTGGCAACCGATCTGCCCGATCTGGGTGAGGTGTCGCGTCAGTATTTCTCCGACCAGGAAGAACAGGCGCTGGGGCGCGCCATCATGCGTGACGTCTATGCCGATCCGCGCTATCTGGACGATCCCGAAATCGAAACCTATCTCAACCAGCTTGGCTACAAGCTGGTCTCGGTCAGCACACGCAACCAGCGCGAGTTCACCTTCTTCGTCGTCAATGACCCCACCATCAACGCCTTTGCCCTGCCGGGCGGCAACATCGGCGTCCATACCGGCCTGCTGCTGACGGCACAGAACGAATCCGAACTGGCGAGCGTGATCGGGCACGAGATCGCCCACGTCACCCAGGATCACATCGCACGCATGGTCGCCGCGCAAAGCCAAAGCTACTGGCCGACCATGGCTGCGCTGGCGCTGGCGCTGCTGGCCGCGCGCTCCAATCCCAACGTGGCGAGCGCAGCCATCGCTTCCACCCAGGCCTACTCGGTGCAGAACCAGCTCAATTACACGCGCGATTACGAGCGCGAAGCCGATCGACTGGGGTATGAGATGCTGACCCGCGCCAACTTCGATCCGCATAGCATGAGCGCATTTTTCAATCGCATGCAACGCGCCAGCCGGTTTTATGACAGCAACGCGCCCGCCTATCTGCGCACCCACCCACTCACCAGCGAACGCATCGCCGACATGGAAGCGCGCAGTGAATCGGCGCCGTATCAACAGGTGGAAGACAGTCTCGATTTTCAGCTGATACGCGCCCGCCTGCGCGCGCAGGAGGGCAGCCCGGCCGACGCCGTACTCGCCGCACG
>JBAVFD010000057.1:0-26403 GCA_049588075.1 Thiobacillus sp. | reverse complement strand
TACAACCTGACCGCAGTGCGCGACACCGAGCGCATGGTCAGCCACCATTTATTGGATTCGCTGGCGGCGGTGCCGTATTTCCAGGGCGGCTGTCCTGATTTGATTCGTGTACTCGACGTCGGCAGCGGCGGCGGTCTGCCTGGAATCCCGCTGGCGATCGCGCGGCCGGAATTGCAGGTGACGCTGATCGACAGCATCGCCAAAAAAACCGCTTTTCTGCTGCAGGCCAAGGCCGAGCTGGGCCTGGCCAACCTGAATGTGGTCACCAGCCGGGTGGAGGATTTCCGTTCTGAAACCGGGTTCGACGTCATTACTTCGCGCGCGTTTTCGGACCTCAAGGAATTCGTCATGTTGACCCGTCATTTGCTCAAACCGGCCGGCCGCTGGCTGGCGATGAAAGGCTTGATGCCGAACGAAGAAATAGCAAATTTGCCTGACTGGGTGAAAGTGAGCGCCGACTACGCGCTGGTGGTGCCGGGGCTGGAAGCGAGCCGTCATGTGATTGTTCTGGAGCGAGTTGAATGAGCCGAATACTGGCAATTGCCAATCAAAAGGGTGGCGTCGGTAAGACGACGACGGCGGTGAATCTGGCTGCCGCACTCGCCGAACTGGGCCAGCGCGTGCTGCTGGCCGACCTGGATCCGCAGGGCAACGCGACCATGGGCGCGGGAATCGAAAAGCGCACCGCGCTGCCGACCGTGTACCAGATCCTGCTCAACCAGGTGAGCGTGAGCGAGGCGCGGATGCGCTCGAAGCCGGGCCATTTCGACGTCATCCCGGCCAACCGCGAGCTTGCGGGCGCCGAAATCGACCTGGTGAATCTGGATCAGCGTGACCTGCGATTGAAAGTGGCGCTGGCGCAGGTGGCCGACGACTACGACTTCATCCTGATGGATTGCCCGCCGACGCTGAATCTGCTGACCGTCAATGCCTTTGCCGCTGCCGAGGCGGTGTTGATCCCGATGCAGTGCGAATACTACGCGCTGGAAGGCTTGACCGATCTGGTCGCCACCATCAAGAAGGTCAAGCAGCGGCTGAATCCGGATATCCGGATCGAAGGCCTGCTGCGCGTGATGTTCGATCCGCGCAGCACGCTGGCACAGCAGGTGTCGGATCAGATCAAGCAGCATTTTGGCGACAAGGTCTACGACACGGTGATTCCTCGCAACGTGCGGCTGGCCGAAGCGCCCAGCCACGGGCTGCCGGTGCTGGCTTACGACCGCCAGTGCAAGGGTGCGAAAGCGTATATGGAACTGGCCGAGGAAACGCTCAGGCGCGCCGGCCTCACGGCAAGGGAGAAAAACTGATGGCCAAACTCAAGGGACTCGGGCGTGGGCTTGACGCACTCCTCGGCGGCGAAGACAACGCCGCGCCGCCGCAGGGCGAGCTGCGCATGATGAACGTATCGCTGCTCGCGCCCGGAAAATACCAGCCGCGCACCCAGATGGACAGTGAGTCCTTGCAGGAACTGGCCGACTCCATTCGTGCGCAGGGGCTGATGCAGCCGATTCTGGCACGTGAAATTGCGGGTGGTTTTGAGATCATCGCCGGCGAACGGCGCTGGCGCGCAGCACAGCTGGCCGGATTGAGCGACGTGCCGGTGCTGCTGCGCGAAGTCGCCGACGATGCGGTGGCGGCGATGGGCCTGATCGAAAACATCCAGCGCGAAGACCTCAATGCCATCGACGAAGCACACGGCCTGCAGCGCCTGATCCAGGAATTCGGCATGACGCACGACGCGGTCGCGCAGGCCGTCGGCAAATCGCGCGCGGCGGTGTCCAACCTGCTGCGTTTGTTGAATCTTTCGCGCCCGGTGCAGGACATGCTGATCGCCGGGCTCCTTGAGATGGGCCACGCGCGCGCGCTGCTACCCCTGCACGCAGGCGTGCAGCGTGAACTGGCGCATGAAATCGAAACCAGGGGTTTGTCGGTGCGCGAGGTCGAGCGCCGGGTGGCGCGTTTGAAGGAGCCGGTTGCTCCTTCCGCCAAAACGGCGCCGTCTCGCGACACCCTGAGACTCGAAGAGGCCTTGTCCGATGCGCTGGGGATGACCGCGCACGTGCAAACAAACAAGCAGGGCAAAGGACGACTCACCCTCAGTTTTGCGAGCCACGCCGAGCTGCAGGGTTTGCTCGAAAAACTGGGCATACACTTGTAGCGCACCACCTGTTGGCTAGCAGGATGAGAGCTGGAATCAGGCGGGCGGCGTGGCGAATAATGGTGAAGCCGGCCGCATCATGACCGCTTGTCGAGGCGCGACAAATGGGGGCGGGAAATCCCCGGTTACTGCCACACAACTTCAGTACGTACTGAAATTCATCATCAGGCAGCTTGATGATTGCATAGGCCGGGCTAATTCTAGTATCATGCCCGGCTAATGTTCTCCGGCATTCGGCGTATCGGTATTACGGGCACCCAGCGGGTCGCCTTGTTGCAATCCGGTCTTGCGCTGATGGGTGCGCTGATTGGCGGTGCGTTGTTCGGGATCGAGGCGGGGCTGGCGGTGTTGTACGGCGCGCTGGTCGCGCTGGCGGTGAGCCTGGTTCTGGTGTGGCGCGAGCGGCAATCGATGCGGCATCCGGAGTGGGATCAGCACCGCTTGTTCAAGTTGTTTGTCCGCGCCAGCCTTGAGCGTTTGGCGCTGCTGGTCGGGCTGCTGGTTTTGGGTCTTGGGGGGCTGCGGTTGGCGCCCTTGCCCTTGATGCTGGGTTTGGTGCTGGCGCAGTTGGGTTGGCTGGCGGCAGCGACCAGTCGTAACAAATGAATAGTCTGCCGTTTTAACAAAAGGTTGGTTTTGCCTAGGTAATTTTTGAATGGGCGCACAGCGTGCTCATCCAAAACTCACTTATTGAATTTGATCACCATGGCTACGGAATACGCTTCCTCCGGCGAGTACATCAAGCACCACATGCAGAACCTGACCTATGGTCAGCTTCCCGACGGCACTTGGGCCTTTGCCCATGACGCCGCAGACCTCAAGGCGATGGGTTTCTGGTCGATCAACGTCGACAGCATGGTGTTCTCGATTGGTCTGGGGCTGCTGTTCCTGTTCCTGTTCCGCATGGCGGCCAAAAGGGCTACGACTGGCGTGCCGTCCGGTTTGCAGAACTTCGTCGAGTGGATCATCGAGTTCGTCGATACCTCGGTGCGCGGTTCCTTCTCGCATCAGAATGCGCTGGTTGCACCGCTGGCTCTGACCGTGTTCATGTGGGTGTTCCTGATGAACCTGATGGACCTGCTGCCGATCGACTGGCTGCCCTACGTTGGAGGTGCGGCGGGGCTGCCGCATCTGAAGGTGGTGCCGTCGACCGACCCCAACGTCACCTTCGGCATGTCGCTGTCGATCTTCTTCCTGGTGTTGTACTACAGCGTCAAGATGAAGGGTGCTGGCGGCTTCTTCTCCGAACTGGCGTTCCAGCCTTTCCCCAAATTCCTGTTCCCGGTCAACCTGCTGCTTGAAGGCGTGGGGCTGATTGCCAAGCCGATTTCTCTGGCGCTGCGTTTGTTCGGCAACATGTATGCCGGTGAAATGATCTTCATCCTGATCGCGCTGATGTTCGGCGGCAGCTGGATCCTGGGCGCGTTCGGTGGTGTGTTGCAGTGGGCGTGGGCAGTGTTCCACATCCTGATCATCACGCTGCAGGCGTACATCTTCATGACCCTGACCATCGTCTACCTGGACATGGCGCACGCCGAGCATCATTGAATCTGGTTTTGGTTTCTTGTTTTCAACTTTGATTTTTACTTTTAGGAGCAACAAATGGAAATGACTCAAGCCGTGCTGTATATCGCTGGTGCCCTGATGATGGGTCTGGGCGCGCTCGGTGCTGCCGTTGGTATCGGCATCCTCGGCGGCCGCTTCCTCGAAGGCGCTGCGCGTCAGCCCGAGCTGATCCCGATGCTGCGCACCCAGTTCTTCATCGTCATGGGTCTGGTCGACGCCGTGCCGATGATCGCTGTCGGTATCGCCATGTACGTTCTGTTCGCCGTTGCCGGTTAATAGACGGGTTTTGCGGAACTTGTTTAACCCTGACATTAATTAAGGTGCGGATATGAATTTCAACGCAACTTTGATCGGCCAGTCCATCACGTTTGTTTTCTTCGTGTGGTTCTGCATGAAGTTCGTGTGGCCGCCGATCATGAGCGCACTCGAAGCGCGCAAGAAGCTGATCGCCGACGGCCTCGCCGCCGCCGATCGTGGCAAGCACGAGCTGGAACTGGCCGCCAAAAAAGCCGGCGACAACATGCGTGACGCCAAGGCGCAAGCGGCCGAAGTGCTGGCCCAGGCTGAAAAGCGTGCAGCGCAAATGGTCGAAGAGGCCAAAACGGCTGCCAAGGAAGAGGGCGAGCGTCAGCTGGCCGCTGCCCAGGCCAACATCGCCCAGGAAGCCAACCGTGCACGCGAATCGCTGCGTGAACAGGTGGCTGCACTGGCCGTGGCCGGCGCGGAAAAAATCCTGCGTCGCGAAGTCAATGCGCAAACCCACGCTGACCTGTTGGGCCAGCTGAAAGCCGAGCTGTAAACCATGAGCGAACTGTCTACCCTGGCACGTCCCTACGCCGAGGCAGTATTCCGCCTGGCGCAGGGCGAAAACGACCTGGCGGGCTGGTCCTCGCGTGTCGCCACGCTGGCGGCCATTGCTTCGGATAGCCAACTGGCGCGCCTGAATGCAGATCCCGCTGTGGCGGCGGACCGTGTGGCCGCGCTGGTTATCGAGGTGGCCGGTGCCGACCTCGGCGAGCGCGGCGCCAACTTCGTCAAGGTGCTGGCCGAAAACGGCCGCCTGTCGCTGTTGCCGGTGATCGCCGAGCAGTTTGAAACGCTGAAAGCCGGCGCCGAAGGCACGCTCGAAGCGACCATCACCAGCGCGCAGGAAATGGCGCAGGGTCAGATCGACGATCTGGTGGCGGGGCTCAAGGCCAAGTTCAACCGCGCAATCAATGTGCAGGTTGCGGTCGATCCCGAACTGATCGGCGGCGCGGTGATTGCCATCGGCGACCAGGTGATAGACGGTTCGGTTAAAGGGCGGCTGCAGCGCATGTCTTTTGCGCTCCAGGGCTAGTAAGTACTCAATTATTTATATCGGAACCTCACGGTTCGGAGAACAGACATGCAATTGAATCCAAGCGAAATCAGCGAACTGATTAAAGCCAAGATCGAAAACCTCGGCGCGTCGAGTGAACTGCGCACCCAGGGCACGATCGTTTCCGTCACCGACGGCATCGTCCGCATTCATGGTTTGTCCGACGTGATGTCGGGCGAGATGATCGAAATGCCGGGCAACACCTTCGGCGTGGCGCTGAACCTCGAGCGCGACTCGGTAGGCGCGGTGATCCTGGGTGATTACGAACACATCACGGAAGGCGACGTTGCCAAGTGCACCGGCCGCATTCTCGAAGTGCCGGTCGGCCGTGGCCTGCTCGGCCGCGTGGTGAACTCGCTGGGCCAGCCGATCGACGGCAAGGGTCCGATTGCCGCCGACCGCACGATGCCGATCGAGCGCATTGCGCCGGGCGTGATCGAGCGCAAGTCGGTCGACCAGCCGGTGCAGACCGGCCTCAAGTCGATCGACGCCATGGTGCCGGTGGGCCGCGGCCAGCGCGAACTGATCATTGGCGACCGTCAGACCGGCAAGACCGCCGTTGCGATCGACGCCATCATCAACCAGAAGGGCACCGGCGTTAAATGTATTTACGTCGCCATCGGTCAGAAGGCTTCGTCGGTGGCCAACGTGGTGCGCAAGCTGGAAGAGCACGGCGCGATGGATCACACCATCGTGGTCGCTGCGACCGCTTCCGACGCTGCCGCCATGCAGTACATCGCGCCGTATTCCGGCTGCACCATGGGCGAATTTTTCCGCGACATCGGCGAAGACGCGCTGATCGTGTATGACGATCTGACCAAGCAGGCCTGGGCCTACCGTCAGGTGTCGCTGCTGCTGCGCCGTCCGCCGGGCCGCGAGGCCTATCCGGGCGACGTGTTCTACCTGCACTCGCGTCTGCTCGAGCGTGCCGCGCGCGTCAATGCCGATTACGTCGAAAAAATCACCAACGGCGCCGTCAAGGGCAAGACCGGTTCGCTGACCGCGCTGCCGATCATCGAAACGCAGGCCGGCGACGTGTCCGCCTTCGTGCCGACCAACGTGATTTCGATTACCGACGGCCAGATCTTCCTGGAAACCGACCTGTTCAACGCCGGTATCCGTCCCGCGATCAACGCCGGTCTGTCGGTGTCGCGCGTCGGCGGCGCTGCGCAGACCAAGGTCATCAAGAAGCTCGGCGGCGGTATCCGTCTGGCGCTGGCGCAGTACCGCGAACTCGCGGCCTTTGCGCAGTTTGCCTCTGATCTGGACGCGGCGACCCTCAAGCAGCTGGAGCGTGGCCGTCGCGTGACCGAACTGATGAAGCAGGCGCAATACTCGCCGATGTCGGTGTCGCAGATGGCGCTGACCCTGTTCGCCGTCAACAAGGGCTACATGGATGACGTCGAGGTCAAGAAGATTCTGCCGTTCGAGGCCGCGCTGATGGCGTTCATCAAATCCAAGTATGCCAGCATCATGGACATCATCGAAACCAGCGGCAACCTGGATGACGCCACTGAGAAGGCGTTGACCGCCGCGGTGGACGAGTTCAAGAAAACCGGCGTCTTTTGATAGACCGCGCTGATTAGGAGCCGCTGGTTTAAGGAGTAAATATGGCAGCCGGAAAAGAAATTCGGAACAAGATCAAGAGCGTGGAAAACACGCGCAAGATCACCAAGGCCATGGAAATGGTCGCGGCGTCCAAAATGCGCAAGGCACAGGAACGCATGAAGTCCGCACGGCCGTACGCCGAGAAAATCGCCCGCGTGGCGACGCACCTGGCGTATGCCCACCCGGAATACAAGCACCCGTTCGTGATTGCGCGTGACAACGTCAAGCGTGTTGGTCTCATCGTGATTACGTCGGACAAGGGCCTGTGCGGCGGTCTCAATACCAACGCCCTTCGCATGATGGTCAACCAGATGAAACAGTGGGAAGCCGCTGGCGTCGGGATCGACGTCACCGCGGTCGGCAACAAGGGACTGGGGTTCGTGCAGCGTCTGGGCGCCAACGTGGTGTCGCAGCTCGTCGGACTGGGCGACTCGCCGCACCTGGACAAGCTGATCGGCCCCGTGAAGGTCATGCTGGACGCCTATCTGGAAGGCCGGATCGACGCGCTTTACCTCGTCTACAACCGCTTCATCAACACGATGAAACAGGAGCCGACGCTGACCCAGCTGCTGCCGCTGGCGCAGATGGAGGACGCCGAGGAAGCCAGCCTGAAAACGCACTGGGACTACATCTACGAACCCGATGCCAAACCGGTGGTCGATGCCATGCTGATGCGCTACATCGAATCGCTGGTGTACCAGGGCGTGGCCGAGAACAATGCGTGCGAACAGTCGGCGCGAATGGTGGCGATGAAAGCGGCGTCCGACAACGCCAAGGACGTGATCGGTGAGCTGAAGCTGATTTACAACAAAACCCGCCAGGCCGCGATTACCAAGGAACTGTCGGAAATCGTGTCAGGCGCAGCAGCGGTTTGAGCGCGCCCAGGACACTGAATCAAGCGGACACAGAATTTAATTTTCTTAGGAAACAAGCATGAGCAACGGAAAAATTGTTCAGATCATCGGTGCCGTGGTGGACGTGGAATTCTCGCGTAATGCCATGCCCAAGGTCTTTGAGGCGCTGAAAATGCAATCCCCCGAGCTGACGCTGGAAGTTCAGCAGCAGTTGGGCGACGGCGTGGTGCGTGCCATTGCGATGGGCTCTACCGACGGCCTGCGTCGCGGCATGGACGTGCTGTCCACTGGCAACCCCATCATGGTGCCGGTTGGCCAGGCGACCCTCGGCCGCATCATGAACGTGCTCGGCACCCCCATCGATGAAATGGGCCCGGTCAACACCGACACCCACATGCCGATTCACCGCAAGCCGCCTGCGTACGCAGACCAGGCTGCCACGGTGGAAATTCTCGAAACCGGCATCAAGGTGATCGACCTGATCATGCCGATCGCCAAGGGCGGCAAGGTGGGCTTGTTCGGCGGCGCCGGCGTGGGCAAGACCGTGACGCTGATGGAGCTGATCCGCAACATCGCCGTGGCGCACTCGGGTTTCTCCGTCTTCGCTGGCGTGGGTGAGCGGACCCGTGAAGGTAACGACTTCTATCACGAGATGAAAGAAGGCGGCGTGCTGGACAAGGTGGCGCTGGTCTACGGCCAGATGAACGAACCCCCGGGCAACCGTCTGCGCGTCGCGCTGACCGGTTTGACCATGGCCGAATACTTCCGTGACGAAGGCCGCGACGTGCTGCTGTTCGTCGACAACATCTACCGCTACACCCTGGCCGGAACCGAAGTGTCCGCGCTGCTGGGCCGCATGCCGTCCGCGGTGGGCTACCAGCCGACGCTGGCCGACGAAATGGGGCGTCTGCAGGAGCGCATCACCTCCACCCGCACCGGTTCCATTACGTCCTTCCAGGCCGTGTACGTGCCGGCGGATGACTTGACCGACCCGTCGCCCGCCACCACCTTTGCCCACCTCGATGCGACCCTGGTGCTGAGCCGTCAGGTTGCCGAACTGGGCATCTACCCGGCGGTGGACCCGCTCGACTCGACCTCGCGGATTCTCGATCCGCAGGTCGTCGGCGAGGAGCACTACAACGTGGCCCGCTCGGTTCAGGGCATTCTGCAGAAGTACAAGGAACTGCGCGACATCATCGCGATTCTGGGGATGGACGAACTGTCGCCGGAAGACAAGCTCGCCGTGGCCCGTGCGCGCAAGATCCAGCGCTTCCTGTCGCAGCCCTTCTTCGTGGCTGAAGTGTTTACCGGCGCACCGGGCAAATACGTCACGCTGAAAGAGACCATCGCCGGCTTCAAGGCGATTGTCGACGGCGAATATGACCATTTGCCCGAGCAGGCCTTCTACATGGTCGGCGGTATCGAAGAAGCCGTCGAAAAGGCGAAAACGATTCAGTAATGTGGAGCGGTAAGCGGGGAGCGGTGAGCCAAAAGTCGGCCAGCCGCTCATCGTTCACCGTTCTCCGCTCATTCACGGATACTCAATATGGCCATGACCATCCACGTCGACATCGTCAGCGCTGAAAAGTCACTTTACTCCGGCGTTGCCGAAGTGGTGATTGCTCCCGGCCAGCGCGGCGAACTCGGTATTTACCCACGCCACACCCCGCTGTTGACCACGCTCAAGCCTGGCTCCGTGCGCATCAAGGTGCCTGACCAGGCTGAAGAAGAGCTGGTCTACGTTTCGGGCGGCATCATGGAAGTGCAGCCGCACGTCGTCACCATCCTGTCCGACTCCGCGATTCGTGGCGCCGACCTCGATGAAGCGAAGGCGCTCGAAGCCATGCGCGCCGCCGAAGATGCGATGAAAGACAAGGCCGCGACCATGGACTACGCGCAAGCGCAAGTCGAACTGGCGCAAGCGGTGGCGCAACTCGCAACGATCAAGAAGCTGCGCAAGCTGACTTGATATCCACGCATTCGCGCCCACAAAAAAAGCAGCCTCTGGCTGCTTTTTTTGTTTAAGGGGCGCTGGCAGGAGGCGGGGGTGCACTAGGTGCTGAACCTGTGCGTGGGAGCAGCCTCGGCGCGGGTGGCGGCGTTTGTGGCAGATGCGAAATGATGCAGTCGATTCCCTGGTTGGTTTCTGCGGAGGCGTCCCGGAACGCGGTGACATACTGGCGATAACCGGCGGCATCGATCTTGCCGTAATAAAGCCGGGAGGTGATATCGAGGAAGGACGCATCGTTATTTTCCAGGGTGGATATCACGACCCCGCCGATGCGTTGCGGGCATTGGTTCTCGATGGTGTTGAGGAAGGCATCAAAACCCGTTTGCGGTTGGTCGTTCCAGGCGCCGGGTGCACAGCCGCTTAGAGACGTGACGAATGCCAGAAAAAACGTCAGGCGGGGCAATGCGGTTAGCGAAGGGGATATCAAGGCGACCTCCTGAAAAGTGCGCAATATGCACGGCCGGCAAATTTGCCGCCGATTGAGTTCAAGACCTGCAGGCCGCAGAATAAACCCAAACCCGCGAAGCCGAATCTGGCAAAGAGAAGATTGAATGACAATGCAATCGCCTGGCATGGTCGAAGTAGAAGGCAAACGCCGGCTTGCTCTTTCATTCTGCAGTGGCTGGGCAGGCCTTATACTTGGCGCCCTGTCGTCTTCACTGACGAGGCGCCCTCTGATGCAGATCCATGCCGGCAATTGCTGGGTACCTCGGTGTGCCCCGTCCACAGTGAGCCGGAAAATTCGTAATGTTTCATGACCCGACCCGATCTGGAATGTGCCTGACTTCGATTTTGCCGCTGTGCCGGAACAAGCCGAAAACGATCAATAGGCAAGGCTGACGTGGCTACGATTATTGAACGCATCATGCCGAAGGCGGAGCTGGCCGAAGCCGAGTTTCGGCTGCGCTTCACGCCCGGTTCCCCGGTCAGTGAGGTCGTTCTCACCCGGCTCGGGCTGATGGGTCATGTGCTCATTCGCGGTGAGGACTATAGCGGTCGCACCCGCGCGGTCGCGGCACTCTGCGGCGACGCAGCGATGGCGGGATTCGGCGTGCTCTATATTACCGAGAGTCTGGTTCCCACGCTCGCCGCCGCCTTGCGGGACAAGGCGCATGCGGCTTTCGGGGCAGGACGCCATCAGAGCCTGCACCTGGGCATTGAAAAGGGACGCAAACTTAAGGTCAGCCGGCGTGCCGTCTCGGTGCTTCAGTTCAACTCGCATACCGCGCCCAGCAGCGTGGAGGAAGTGCGCCGACGCATCCCCGGCATTCTCGACTGGCTGAAAATGAGCGATTTCGAACAGCCGCTGTTATTCGTCCTCGAAAACTACCATCTGTATGCCAATGAATTTGTGGTCGACGTGCTCGAGCGTGCCAGCATGGTGAACTGTGCGGTCATCCTGACCACGCTGGGCTCGGATCCGCGCGTTGCCACGCCCGCCATCCATCCGCTGGTGTATGAAAAATGCACGACCGTCCTCGACCTTAACCGCAGACGACCCGGCGACACCCGGGACTAAACGGGGTGCCAGGATGGGCGCCGGCATGCGCTCCGGCTGGCCTGAATTCACTCTGCCGCTGCGGCACAGGCCTTATACTTGGCGCGCGTTTTGCTGGCTACACTGACGACTTGATTCGACCGACCCCATTCCATGCTTGAAATCCTCATCCTCGCCGCGGGCAAGGGCACCCGCATGCGTTCCGACCTGCCCAAGGTGCTGCACAAACTGGCGGGCAAACCCCTGCTGGGGCATGTGGTGGACAACGCGCACGCACTGGGTGCGGCGCAAACCTGTGTGGTGTACGGATTTGGCGGCGAGGCGGTGCCGCAGGCGCTGGCTGACGACAAGCTGACGTTTGTGCTCCAGGCCGAACAGCACGGCACCGGCCATGCCGTGAAGCAGGCGCTGCCCCAGCTGGCGGACGACGGCGTGACGCTGGTGCTATACGGCGACGTGCCGCTGACGCATGTTTCGACCTTGCAACCGCTGGTTGCGGCGGCGCAGGCGGGCAAGCTGGGTTTGCTGACGGTGAATCTGCCGCAGCCCGACGGCTATGGCCGCATCGTCCGCGCCGGCGGCAAGGTCACCCGCATCGTCGAACACAAGGACGCGACGCCTGCCGAGCGCGCGATTGCCGAAGTCAACACCGGCATCCTCGCGGTGGCGACGCGCCATCTCAAACAGTGGATAGCCGAACTGAAAAACGACAACGCGCAGGGCGAGTATTACCTCACCGATATCGTCGCGCTGGCGGTGCGCGACGGGGTGGAAGTGGACACCCACCAGCCCGCCTTCGAGTGGGAAGTGCTGGGGGTGAACAGCAAGGCGCAACTGGCCGAACTGGAACGCATCCACCAGAATGAAATCGCACAGGCGCTGCTGAACGATGGCGTGACGCTCATGGATCCGGCGCGCCTGGACGTGCGCGGCACCCTCACCTGCGGGCGCGATGTGGTGATCGACGTCAACTGCGTGTTCGAAGGGCAAGTTGAACTGGGAGATGGCGTGCAAGTGGGCGCTCACTGTGTGCTGCGTAATGCAAGCGTGGCGGCGGGCACGCGCATCGATGCCTTCACCCTGATCGACGATGCGGCCATCGGCGAAGCCAACCGGCTCGGGCCGTTTTCGCGCATCCGTCCAGGGACCAGACTGGCGCGCGACGTGCACGTCGGCAACTTTGTCGAGATCAAGAACAGCCAGATCGACGACGGCTCCAAGATCAACCACCTGTCCTACGTCGGCGACACCACCATGGGCAAACAGGTCAACATCGGTGCCGGCACCATCACCTGCAACTACGACGGCGCCAACAAGCACCGCACGGTGATCGAGGACGGGGTGTTCGTGGGATCCGATACGCAACTGGTCGCGCCGGTCACGGTCGGCAAAGGCGCAACCCTGGGCGCCGGCACCACGCTGACCAAGGATGCGCCCGCGGGCGAACTGACCATATCGCGCGCCAAACAACTCACCATCAGCGGCTGGATGCGCCCGGTCAAACCCAAAAAGGAAGACTAATCATGTGCGGCATAGTCGGCGCGGTAGCGCAACGTAACGTTGTTCCCATCCTGCTCGAAGGCCTGCGGCGGCTGGAATATCGCGGCTACGATTCGGCCGGGCTGGTCATCATCAATGACGGCCTGAAGCGGGTGCGCAGCGTCGGCCGCGTCGCCTCGCTGGCGGAAGACTGCGCGGCGCAGCAGGTGTACGGCCACCTCGGCATCGCGCACACGCGCTGGGCAACGCACGGTGCACCGTCGGAGGCCAACGCGCATCCGCACGTCAGCGGCGGTCTCGCGGTGGTGCACAACGGCATTATCGAAAACCATGAAGCGCTGCGTACCCGATTGAAGGAAGCCGGGTTTGCCTTCACCTCGGAAACCGACACCGAAGTCATCGCCCACCTGATCGAACTCAACTATCGCCAGTCCAAAGACCTGCTCGCCGCCACCCGTGCGGCAGTGGCCGAACTTGAAGGCGCGTATGCCATCGGCGTGGTGAGTGAAGACTCACCCAATCGCCTGATCTGCGCCCGCAAGGGCAGCCCGCTGTTGATTGGCCTGGGCATCGAGGAAAACTTCATTGCTTCCGACGTCTCGGCCTTGCTGCCGGTGACCCAGCGCGTGGTGTATCTGGAAGAAGGTGACGTCGCCGACATCGGCCTGCTGGCGGTGACGGTGTACGACGCGGCGGGCAAGCAGACCGACCGCAGCGTGCATGTTTCCGAGCTGTCGGCCGACATGGCCGAGCTCGGCAACTACCGCCATTTCATGCAGAAGGAAATCCACGAGCAGCCGCGCGCGCTGACCGACACGCTGCTGATCGCGGTGGCGCAGGATCACATCCAGCCCGAATGGTTCGGCTTCGACGCCGCCGAGGTGCTCGGCAAAGTGAACGCGGTCACCTTCCTCGCCTGCGGCACCAGCTTCCACGCAGCGAAAGTGGCCACTTACTGGCTGGAAGAAATTGCCGGCATTCCGGCGCACGCCGAAATCGCCAGCGAATACCGCTACCGGACGTCGGTGCCCAACCCTGACTCGCTCGTCGTCACCATCTCGCAGTCCGGCGAAACCGCCGACACCCTTGCGGCGCTCAACCACGCCAAGACACTCGGCCAGGACAAAACCCTGACCATCTGCAACGTCCCGGAGTCGGCGCTGACCCGCGCCTCGCGCCTCAAATTCCTGACCCGCGCCGGACCGGAAATCGGCGTCGCCTCGACCAAGGCCTTCACCACCCAGCTGGCCGGCCTGTTTCTGCTGACGCTGGTGCTGGCCAAGCTGCGCGGGCGGCTCACCCCCGCGCAGGAGACCGAATACCTGGCTGCGCTGCGCAGCCTGCCGAACAAGGTGCAACAGGCGCTGGCGCTGGAGCCGCAGGTCGAAGCTTGGTCGCAGCGCTTTGCCAACAAGCACCATGCGCTGTTCCTCGGGCGCGGCGTGCATTACCCGATCGCGCTCGAAGGCGCGTTGAAGCTCAAGGAAATTTCCTACATCCACGCCGAAGCCTATCCGGCGGGCGAACTCAAGCACGGCCCGCTGGCGCTGGTGGATGAAGACATGCCGGTCATCACCATTGCGCCGAATGATCAACTGATCGAAAAACTGAAATCGAATATGCAGGAAGTTCGCGCGCGCGGCGGTGAACTGTATGTGTTTGCCGACGGCGACGTGCACATCGAGGAATCGGAATTCGTCCATGTCATCAAACTGCCCGGCGGTCACAACGGTGCGCTGTCTCCCATCCTGCACACCGTGCCACTGCAGATGCTGTCGTATCACGCTGCCCTGCAAAAAGGCACCGACGTGGACAAGCCGCGCAATCTGGCCAAGTCCGTCACGGTCGAATAGGCATCGCGCCTGTCCTTAGGCCGAAACCCCCGCCATGTTGCCGGCCGGCCGGCCGGGCTGGGGCTGGTTGGCTTCGCTGTCCGCCGTCGCACCCGTAAAAACGGCGGCCTCGATGGCCGCCGTTTTTTGTTGGGTGAAGCCGATCAATGCCGCTTATGATCTTCCTTCAGCGCCAGGGTGGCGACCTGGACGCGATTTTTTAAGCCCAGCTTTTCCATGATGTTGCGCAGGTGATTGCGCACGGTGTTTTCCGACAGGGACATTTTGTAGGCAATGACCTTGTTGGAGTGCCCTTCCTTCACGTGGTCGACGATTTCCATTTCGCGCGCGGTGAGCGCCGACAGCGCGTTGGCGTTGAGTTCGCCGCGCGCCATTTTCTGCATGACGGCCAGCGGGAAGCTGCTTTGCCCGTCGCATACGCTGCGGATCGCGGCGAGCACCTGGTCGGGATCGCTCGATTTGACGACATAGCCATCGACACCGGATGAAATCGCCTCGGAAATTTCTTCGTCGGAGTCGGCGATGGTGAGCATGATGACCTTGATGCCGAGGTCGCGCAGGTCGGAGACGAGGTCCAGCCCGTCGGCATCGGGCAGCGAACGATCCAGCAACGCGGCATCGGCCCGATTGCCGGCCGCCAGCCAGGCGCGCAGTTCGGTGGCGTTGGCGAGTTGCGCGATCAGCGCGAGGTCGGGTTCCTGCTGGATGTAGCCCGCCACGCCCATGCGCAGCAGGGGATGGTCGTCGATGAGGATGATGTTCAAGGGTGCTGGCATGGCTTTTCGTTGAGGATTTGCGGGGGGCGAGATCAGGTTGGCAAGCCGCGCGGCTTGCGTGGCGCATTCTCGAATAGCGCATCATAGACCGGAATCGGCAGCCATTTCAGCACGCGTGCAACCCAGGCCATCGGCCAGGGGATGACGGTGTGGGCGCGACGGCGCGCGATGCAGTGCGCGACTTTCTGGGCAGCAGTCTCGGCGCTCATTCTGAACGGCATCGGGTACGGGTTGACCTGCGTCATCGGGGTGTCGATATAGCCGGGCGCGACCGTCACGACGGCGATGCCGCGTCCCTTGAGTTCCAGCCGCAGGGCTTCGAGGTAGATCGTGGCGGCGGCTTTGGATGCCGAATACGCGCCGCCGCCGGGCAGACCGCGCACGCCCGCCACGCTGGAAATGCCGCACAGCACGCTGCCCCCCGTTTGCATGCTGGCCGCCTGCATGGGTGCGATGAACGGAGCGAAGGTGTGGACCAGCCCCAGCACATTGGCGTCCATGACGGCGCGGAATACGACGGCGTCGGCGGCTTCTTCGGTGAGGGTGCCGACGCTGATGCCCGCCGCGGCGATGACGATGTCGGGTGGACCGACTTCGCTCAAAAATGCCGCCGCCGCTGCCTGCATGGCGGCGGCATCGCGCACGTCAGCGATGTAGGCTTGCGCGCCGAGACCGTCCGCTACGGCGGCGAGCGCTTCATGTTTGCGGCCAACCAGGCCAAGCTGCGCGCCTTGTGCGCCGTAATGCCGTGCCAGTGCGGCGCCGAGCCCGGAACTGGCGCCGGTGATGAATACCTTGAGCGGCTGCCCGTGACTCACCCGCAAGGGGCGGGCCGTGGTGGTTGTCGCTTCAGCGACTTTACAACCACGCTCACTTGGCGGATTTCTTGCTGCCGCGCTCGGCGCGCGCCTTGACGATCAACTGGTCGAGCACTTCAAACAGGCGCGGCTCGGTTTGCGTCATCGATTGCGAAGTTGTGTATTTGCCGTCAATGATGAAAGCGGGCACGCCGGTGATGGCGTAAGTCGTCGCCAGGCGCCCGCCTTGCACGGCTTTGGCTTGCGTGGAAAACGAGTTGTAGACCGCCTCGAATTTCTTGCGGTCGACGCCTTGTTTGGTGATCCAGTCGCCCAACACCGCCGGGTCGTCGAGGTTGAGTCTCGCGATGTTGTAGGCATCGAATACCTTGTCGTGCAGGCGCTCGATCTGGCCCATCTGCTGCAGCGTGTAATAGAGCTTGGCGGCGGGCATCCAGTCGTCGCGGAACACCGCCGGGATCCGGCGAACCTGCGCATCCTTGGGCAGGGTTTTCAGCCAGGCAGTGAGGCTGGGTTCAAGCTTGAAGCAGTGCGGGCAGCGATACCAGAAGAACTCCAGCACCTCGATTTTATTGCCGGTGGCGACCGGCTGCTCAGTTTGCACCGGGGCGTAATCGTGGCCTTCAAACGCCGCTTCCGGTGCGGCGAAAGCGGCGAGAGAAAATGCGGCGGCGGCAAACAGGGCCAATGGTCGGGCAAACATCAATGTGTCTCCTTGGGGCTGGGAATTTCTTTGATCAGCGTGGCTGAAATATGGTTCTGCGTGAGCAGGTTGCGGGTGGAATTCACTTCGTCCATGGCGTGGAACGGGCCGACGCGCACGCGGTAAAACATGCCTTTGTCGGCCACTTCACTGGTTTGGATCACGGCCTCAACTCCCAGCAGCGCCAGTTGGGCCTTCAGGTTGTCGGCGTCGTCCGGGTGCTGGAAAGCACCTGCCTGCAGGTAGTACAAGGGGGCATGGGCTGCGGCGTCGGGAGGCGGCGGCAACGCACTCGGCGCGCCACCCGGCAGCACCTTGTAGAAATCAAAGCTGGGAGCGGTTTCGGGGGTGGCGGGGGTGGCAGGGGGAGTGGGTTTAGGAGCGGCAGGCACGGCCTTGGTCGCGCCCGATTGGGTGGTTTCGGACTTGAACGGACTGTTGCCGGTCACCCATAGCGCCACGCCGGCGGCGAGCACCGCGCCGACGACGAGGCCGATCAGTACCCCGGTGAAGACGGAACTCCCCTTGCGGGAATTGCCGCCCGAGCGGCCGGTGTCGCGGGTTGCGGATTTTGCCATGGCTACATTTTCTCCGGAGCGGATACGCCGAGCAAGGCCAGGCCGTTAACAATCGTGATACGCGTGGCGTCGGCCAGCGCCAGTCGCGCGTGCTTGGTCGCGTCGTCATCGACCAGGAATTTGTCGGCGTTGTACCAGGCGTGGAAATCGCCCGCCAGCGTTTGCAGATAGTGGACCATCAAATGCGGCGCCAGTTCGCGGGCGGCGCTGGCCACGCTGTCGGGGTATTCGGCCAGGCGCTGCATCAGCGCCAGTTCGTGGCTGCTTGCCAGTGGCGCAAGATCGGCGCCGGAGAGCCGGGACGCGTCGCCGCCCCATTCCTCGAACACCCGGCAAATGCGCGCGTGCGCGTATTGCACGTAGTACACCGGGTTGTCGTTGTTCTTCGCCAGTGCGAGATCGACGTCGAAGGTGTATTCGGTGTCGGGCTTGCGGCTGAGCAGGAAGAAACGCACCGCGTCCTTGCTGGTCCAGTCGATCAGGTCGCGCAGGGTGACGTAGCTGCCGGCGCGCTTGGAGATTTTCACCTCTTCGCCGCCGCGCATCACGCGGATCATGGTGTGCAGCAGGTAGTCCGGGTAGCCTTCGGCGATACCCATGCCCACTGCCTGCAAACCCGCGCGCACCCGCGCGATGGTGCCGTGGTGGTCGGTGCCCTGGATGTTGATCGCGCGGGTGTAGCCGCGCTCCCACTTGGCGAGGTGGTAAGCCACGTCCGGCACGAAATAGGTGTAGCTGCCGTCGGACTTTTTCATCACGCGGTCTTTGTCGTCGCCGTAGTCGGTGGTGCGCAGCCACAGCGCGCCGTCCTGTTCGTAGGTCTTGCCAGCCTCAATCAGGCGCTTGACCGTGGCTTCGACGCGACCGCTGGTGTAGAGGCTCGACTCCAGATAATAGTGATCGAAGTGCACCGCGAAGGCCCGCAGGTCGAGATCCTGCTCGTGGCGCAGATAGGCGACGGCAAACTGGCGGATCGAGTCGAGATCCTCGACATTGCCCGATGCGGTGAATTCGCGGTCGTCCGACTTCACCGCTTTTTTCGCCAGAAAATCCGCCGCGATGTCGGCGATGTAATCACCGTTGTAAGCGGATTCCGGCCACGCGGCATCGCCCGGTTTCAGCCCGCGCGCACGGCACTGCACGCTGGTTGCGAGCGTCTGGATCTGCACCCCGGCGTCGTTGTAATAAAATTCGCGATACACCTCCCAGCCCTGCGCCGCATACAGGTTGCACAGCGCATCGCCCAGCGCCGCCTGGCGGCCGTGCCCCACGTGCAGCGGGCCGGTGGGGTTGGCGGAAACGAATTCGACCAGCACCTTGTGACCCGTGCCGGCGCCACTGCGGCCAAATTGCGCACCCGCTGCACGAATCTGCGGCACGATGCCGTGCCAGGCCGCAGGCGTGAGGTGGAAGTTGATGAAGCCGGCGCCGGCGACTTCGGCCTTGGCAATCAGTGGCGAGGCGGCCAGCTCGGTGAGAATGAGCTGCGCCAGTTCGCGCGGATTGCGCTTCAGCGGACGTGCCAGCTGCATCGCGGCATTGCTGGAAAAATCGCCGTGAGCGGGATTGTTCGGGCGTTCGAGTTCGAGTGTGAGCGCGGCGTCAGGCGCCACCACAGCCAGCGCGTCCTGCAATAGGGCAATCAGCGAATCTTTGAGCGAAAAGCGTTGGAACATGCGGACGGGGACGCGTGGCGTCGCCTCGAGTTTGCAAATGAGAGCGGCGATTATAGCGCTGCCTGCAGGTCGAAAGGCCGTGCTTGCCTGTGCTTCAGGCCAACAATCGAACCCGCCTCAAGAACCGAAGCGGGTTCCCGTCATGAGTGGCCGCCCGGAGAGAAACGCTGCGGCGCTCATCCGCTTGCTGCCTGCGGGCTGCACCTCCTGCAAAACCAGCGCCCCGCTGCCGCAGGCCACGACCAGCTGATCCGCGTCGACACGCAACACCTCACCCGGGTCGGCGTTCTTTGCGGCGCCTGAATCCGCAACGGCGTGCGCCGACCAGATTTTCAGCGGCGCGCCGTCCAGCAGCGTCCATGCGCCCGGCACCGGATTGTAGGCGCGCACCGCGCGTGCCAGCGCGGCGGCGGGCTGGCGCCAGTCCAGTTGCGCTTCTTCCTTGCTGAGCTTGACGGCATAGGTGGCCTGGGCGTCATCCTGCGCCACCGGCACCAGCGCGGGGTAGTTTGCCAGCGCGGCGACGATGGCGGTTGCACCGGCTGCGGCCAGGGTGTCGTGCAGGCTGGCGGCAGTGTCGTGCTCGCCGATGGGCACGGAAGCTGTGGAAAGCATCGCCCCGGTGTCGAGCCCGGCGTCCATCTGCATGATGGTGATGCCGGTCTCGGCGTCGCCCGCCAGAATCGCGCGTTGAATCGGCGCCGCGCCGCGCCAGCGCGGCAGCAAGGACGCGTGGATGTTGAGGCAGCCGAAGCGCGGCAGATCAAGCACCGCTTGCGGCAAAATCAGGCCATAAGCGGCGACCACCATGACGTCGGCGTCAGCTGCCCGCAGATCGGCCTGGGCTTCGGGCGTTTTCAGGCTGGGCGGCTGCCGGATCGGCAGGCCACGTGCCAGTGCCGCCAGTTTGACCGCGCTGGGGCTGAGTTTCATGCCGCGTCCGGCGGGTCGGTCGGGCTGGGTCAGGACCAGCACAATGTCATGCCCGGCGTCGGCCAGGGCGTTGAGGGCGGCCGCGGCGAACGGCGGCGTACCGGCAAAAATGATCCGCACGGAAATTGAACTTACAGCGACGCGCGACGCGGCGCAGCGTCGGGGCGATGATCTCGCGCCTGTTTCAGCAGCTTGGCCTTGATGCGGTTGCGCTTGAGCGCGGACAGGTAATCGACGAACACCTTGCCCATCAAATGATCCATTTCGTGCTGGATGCACACCGCCAGCAGGCCGTCGGCCGCGAGCTCGAACGTCTTGCCGTCACGATCCAGCGCGCGCACGGTGACACGCTCGGCGCGCGTGACCTTGTCGAAAATGCCGGGCACCGACAGACAACCTTCTTCGCTTTCCTCGCGGCCCGACTGGGCGATGATTTCAGGGTTGATGAACACGCGCAGGTCGTCGTGGGTTTCGGAGATGTCGATGACGATCACGCGCTCGTGAACATTGATCTGGGTGGCCGCCAGTCCGATTCCGGGCGCGGCGTACATGGTCGCGGCCATGTCGTCGACCAGTTGTCGGATGCGCGCATCCACCGCTGCCACCGGCTTGGCAACGGTGTGCAGGCGCGCATCGGGATAATGCAAAATGTCGAGTTTGGCCATAAAAAGGTTTACGAATGAACGGGCTGGGGGCACACTTTGATGCAAAATCTGCATTCATGTTGTGCATCACCCTAAATATCAGGCGGCGGATAGCCGTAAATTAAGCGCACAGTATATTTTCAATGCAGCTATTTTCAACTCGAATCTAGACAAAGTCTAAATGGAGGGTTTTCCCGTGCGTCAACTAGTTGTTTCTCTTGCCCTCCTGCTGGCCACACCGGTGCTGGCCGATACCCTTAAATTGCAGGACAACGCCCCCGACAAATACGTCGTGGTCAAAGGCGACACCCTGTGGGACATTTCCGGAAAATTCCTGAAAGATCCGTGGCGCTGGCCGCAGATCTGGAACATGAACCGCGAAGAGATCAAAAATCCGCACTGGATTTATCCCGGCGATCTGGTGGTGCTGGATAGAAGCGGCAAGGAGCCGCGCCTGTCGCTGGTCACGGGCGACAAAAGCGGCATGCAGACGGTCAAGCTGTCACCCGGTAGCCGTGCTACCGAAATTGGCAGCGAAGCTATTCCGGCCATTCCGAGCCGGGTGATCTATCCTTTCCTGTCGCAGCCGCGCGTCGTACCCGCGGGCGCATTGGACGGCGCGCCGTTCATTCTGGGCACCAACGCGGAGCGTGTGGTGTTGGGCACGGGCGACGATGCCTATGCCACGGGCGGCAAGCCGGGGGTGACCCGCTGGAACGTGCTACGTCCCGGCAAGGCCTTGAAAGATCCGGCAACCGGCGAGGTGCTGGGTTATGAAGTCGAATATCTGGGGGATGCACGCACCCTGGTGGAAGGTGCGCCGCAGAAAATTCGTATCACCCAGTCGGCGCAGGAGATTCTGCCCAAGGACAATCTGGTGAAAGCGGATGACAGCGCGCCCTTTGAATACATTCCGCATGCACCCGAAGCCAAAATCAGCGGCCGCATCATCTCGGCGTATGGCGGCACGTCCGACAGTGGCCCGTATCAGACCGTGGTCATCGACCGTGGCAGCAAGGATGGCCTGGAGCCGGGTCATGTGCTGGCGGTGTATCGTGAAGGGCTGGCGGTGACGCTCAGCTCTGACGAGAAAAACAAATTGGCCTGGGTCAACGAATCCAGCGACATCCCCAATGGCGGCGCCTGGCTATACAACGATGTGCGCTGCCTGAAGGAGAATGGCAAGGCCACTTACGACCAGGTTGCCGAGGTGAACAGCAGCTTCCGCAAAACCTGCCTCAGCAGCAGCAGCGATGGCGACGTCAAACTGCCTGACGCCCGTAGCGGGCTGGTGATGGTGTATCGCGTGTACGACCGGGTGTCCTACGCGCTCATCATGCAATCCCAGGGCCCGGTGTATCTGCTGGACGCGGTGCAAAACCCCTGAGTTTGCGTACTTGAAGACGCATTGAGCACACCTGACCCCTGGCTACGCCTGGCGCTCGCGCCAGGCGTCGGCAATACCAGCCTGATTCGCCTGCTGACGGCCTTCGGTTCTCCGGAGGCCGTTTTGGCATCCGGTCGCAGCGCGCTGATGCTGCATCTTTCCGCCGTCCAATGCGATGCGTTGCTGGGTGAGCCCGACGCCACGCTGCTGGATGCCACCCTGACCTGGCTCGATCAGCCCGGCAACAGTCTGATGACCCTGGCGGACGAAGACTACCCGAAGAACCTGCTGGAGATCGCCGACCCGCCCGCCGTGCTGTATTGCAAGGGGCGGCGCAGTCTGTTGAGCCAGCCCGGACTCGGCGTGGTCGGCAGCCGCAATGCCACGCCACAGGGGGTGCGCGATGCCGAAGCCTTCTCCCACGCATTGTCCGACGCCGGACTCACCATCGTCAGCGGACTGGCGCTTGGCATTGACGCCGCAGCGCACCGTGGCGGGCTGGCTGGAGCCGGCTCGAGCATCGCCGTCATCGGCACCGGACTCGACCGCATTTATCCCGCCCGCAACAAGACGCTGGCGCATCAACTGGCCGAAAACGGCTTGATCGTATCGGAATTCGCGCTCGGCACGCCGCCTTTGCCCGGCCACTTCCCGCGCCGCAACCGGCTGATCAGCGGCGTGAGTCGCGGGGTGCTGGTGGTGGAAGCCGCACCCGACAGCGGTTCGCTGATTACCGCGCGGGTGGCCACCGAGCAGGGGCGCGAGGTGTTCGCCATTCCCGGCTCGATCCATTCGCCGCTGGCGCGCGGCTGCCATGCGCTGATCAAGCAGGGCGCCAAACTGGTCGAATCCGCTGCCGATATTCTCGACGAACTGGCCTGGCAGCAGCGGCTGGCGCCGCCGATGCATCCCGAATCCGCCCCGGATCCGGTGCTGGATGCGCTCGATGGCGCGCCCACTACCCTCGACACACTGGCACAAACAACCGGGTTGACGCTGGATGCGCTTTCGGCGAAGCTGTTGACGCTTGAACTGGATGGGCGGATTGCTTCCCTGCCCGGCGGGCGCTACCAAAAACTACACTGAGATCATGCTCGATATCCTGGTTTACCTCTACGAAAGCTTCCGCATGGCGGCGCTGACGCCTGACCGCGACGCGCTGGAAAAACGTCTGTTTGCCGCCGGGTTCGAAGAAGCCGACATCAACGCCGCGCTCGACTGGTACGCCAACCTGGCGGGCAGCGCCACCCACGAACGGCTGGCGCTGGCGTATGACCGCCATTACGCGCCCGAAGAACTCGAACGCCTGAACGAGGCGTGCCGCGCCGAGCTGGCGTATCTGGTCAGCGCCGAGATCCTCGACCCCGAATCGCGCGAATGGGTGATTTCCGGCTTGATGGAACTGGGCGGCGA
This sequence comes from Thiobacillus sp., assembly GCA_049588075.1. Lineage (GTDB taxonomy): Bacteria > Pseudomonadota > Gammaproteobacteria > Burkholderiales > Thiobacillaceae > Thiobacillus. The sequence continues at coordinate 3,067 of JBAVFD010000057.1, read as the reverse complement.
GGACATCGAACCCGACCACGTGCGCTGGATGACGCTGATCGTGCTGTGGAGCCGCGGCCTGATCGAGCATTTCACGCATCTGGAAGACATGCTGCTGAACCACGAGCCGGAACGCCTGCATTAGAGCCATGTCCAAACTCGTCATCGTCGAATCCCCGTCCAAGTCCAAAACGCTGAAAAAATATCTGGGCGCGGACTACGACATTCTCGCCAGCTACGGCCACGTGCGTGACCTCGAGCCGAAAACCGGCGCGGTCAACACCGAAGATTTCTCGATGAAATACCAGATCATCGAGCGCAACGCCAAGCACGTCGAAGCCATCGTCAAGGCCGCCAAGAAGGCCGATGAAGTGTTGCTGGCAACCGACCCGGATAGGGAAGGTGAGGCGATTTCCTGGCACATCAGCGAGATCCTCAAGGAGCGCAAGGTCAAGACGCCGATGAAGCGCGTGGCCTTTTACGAAATCACCGAATCGGCGGTGCAGGACGCAGTGCGCAACCCGCGCGAGATCGCCTCCGACCTGGTCGACGCGCAGCAGGCGCGGCGCGCGCTGGATTATCTGGTCGGCTTCAACCTGTCGCCGCTGCTGTGGCGCAAGATCAGCCCCGGCCTCTCCGCCGGCCGGGTGCAGTCGCCCGCCTTGCGGATGATCGTCGAGCGCGAGCTCGAAATCGAAGCCTTCAATCCGCGCGAATACTGGACGCTGCACCTCGACAGCCACAAAGGCGCGCAGGCGTTCAGCGCCAAACTCACCCATTTCAAGGGCGAAAAAGTCGAGCAGTTCACGGTCGAACACGAGGCCCGCAGCAAGGAATGGCTGGCGACGCTGGAGTCGAAAGACGCCCGCGTCATGCGCATCGAAAAGAAACGCCGCGCCCGCCTTCCCGGCGCGCCGTTCACCACCTCGACGCTGCAACAGGCCGGGGTGCGCCAGCTCGGCATGACCACCGACCGCGTGATGCGCACCGCGCAGCAACTGTACGAAGGCATGGACCTCGGCGAAGGCCCGGTCGGTCTCATTACCTATATGCGTACCGACTCGGTGAATCTGGCGCAGGAAGCCATCACCGACATCCGCAAGTATGTGGGCGCCAACTTCGACAAGGAATTCCTGCCGCCGACCGCGCTCAGCTACAAGGCCAAAACCAAGAACGCGCAGGAAGCGCACGAGGCCGTGCGCCCGACATCGGTGACGCGCACGCCGGAATCGGTGAAGCCGTTTCTGACCGCCGATCAGGCCAAGCTCTACGAGTTGATCTGGAAGCGCACCGTCGCCTGCCAGATGACCCCGGCGCAATTCGATACCGTCGCCGCCGACATCACGGTGGGTGAGGGCACCTTCCGCGCCACCGGCCAGACGCTGGCCTTCGCCGGTTTTCTGGCGGTGTATCAGGACGACGAGGACGAGGAGGGCGAGTCCAAGCTGCCCGCGCTGGTCGAGGGCGAAACCCTGCCGGTCGACAAGCTCTACGGCGAGCAGCATTTCACCCAGCCGCCGCCGCGCTACACCGAGGCGAGCCTGGTCAAGGCGCTGGAAGAGCACGGCATCGGCCGCCCGTCCACTTACGCCAGCATCATTTCTACCCTGCAGGATCGCGAATACGTGGTGCTGGAGAAAAAGCGCTTCCAGCCGACCGACATCGGCCGCCTGGTCAATTGCTTTCTGACCCGGCACTTCACCCACTATGTCGACTACGACTTCACCGCCAAACTGGAGGACAAGCTCGACGACGTCTCCAACGGCACCCGCGTGTGGTCGCAGTTGCTGGGCGAATTCTGGAAAGGCTTTGACGGCGAGTTGAAGGCCAAGCAGGACGTCGAGCGTGGCTGTCCGATCATGGAGCCCTGCCCCAAGTGCAGCAAGCCGCTGTTCATGCAGGCGAGCAAGCGCGGCCTCTTCATCGGCTGTTCCGGCTACCCCGAATGCGATTACACCCGCCCGCTGCATGCTGAAACAGCCGAAGGCGACAATATTCTGGGGCAGGATCCGGCCAGCGGTCTGGACGTCAAATTGCTGTCCGGGCGTTTCGGTCCTTACGTGCAGATCGGCGAGATGCCGGAGGACAAGAAGGCGCCGAAGCCGCGCCGTGCCTCGTGGCCAAAAGAGATTCCGCTCGATCAGGCGACGCTGGAACTGGCGTTGAAGTTTCTCTCGCTGCCGCGCGAAGTCGGGCATCATCCGGTCACCGGCCTGCCGATCGTTGCCAACAATGGCCGCTTCGGCCCGTATCTGCTGCACGACGGCAAGTTCAAGTCGATCCCCAAGACCGACAGCGTCTACGAAATCGATCTGCCGCGTGCGCTCGAAGTGCTGGTGATGGAACGCGCGCCGCGCGGCGCCGACTCGGCCGCCTCGGTGCTGAAAACCCTGGGGCCGCACCCGGACGATGGCAAGGACATCACCGTGCGCAGCGGCCGCTACGGCCCCTATGTGAAGCACGGCAGCACCAACGCCACGCTGCCCAAGGACATCACGCCGGAAGAAATCACGCTGGACGAAGCGCTGTCGCTGCTGGCTGCGCGCGAGGCCAAAGGCCCGGCCAAGAAACCGGCGAAAAAGGCGGCAGCCAAGCCCGCAGCGAAAAAAGCCAAGGCGGCCGACACGGACGAAACCCGGAAACCCGCCGCCAAAAAAGCGGCGGTGAAAAAGCCGGCGGCCAAAAAAGCCGCCACTAAAACCGCCACCAAAAAACCTGCCGTCAAAAAATCCGCTGAATGAGTGCGCCCAGCCTGCTCATGGTCAATGCCTTCATCGGCACGGCGGGCTACAAAAAGCTGTATCAGGAGCTGGGTTACGCGGTCGTCGCCGAATGGTCGGAGCGCAAGGCCATCAGCCTGGTGCGCAAATCCCCGCCTGCCGTCATCGTGGCGGATTTTTACCACCAGACCGATTTCCGCGATCGGCTGTCCAACCTCGAATCCCTGCTGGCGGCGGTGCAGAGCGCGCCCAACACCCGCGTCCTGGTTTTTTACGAAGCGGCCCATCAGGCGGTGCTCGATAAAGTCAGCGCCCGTCTGCGCATCGACGCTGCGCTGGTTTTGCCGGTTCAGGAAAACCAGTTAAGA
>JBAVFD010000056.1:0-13703 GCA_049588075.1 Thiobacillus sp. | reverse complement strand
CCGAGGTGTAGAACGGCGCGGACTGTTCCTGCCATTGCTGGCGAAACCAGTGCTCGATGGTCGGCTGCGCGTCGAGCAGGCGTTTTTCCAGTTCGAGCAGCGGGCCGGTAAGTGCAGTGGTGAGGTAAGGAACCATACAATGCGCCTTTCGTAAGATGATTTATTTTAGGGCATACGACTCCACATGGGCTTCAGCCCATAGTGGATCGGAGTCCTTTTTTTCAGGGCACGCCGATGTTTGACATCGTTTTATATCAACCCGAAATCCCACCCAACACCGGCAACCTCATCCGCCTGGCGGCCAACACCGGTTGCCGCCTGCACCTGGTCGAACCGCTGGGCTTCGACCTCAGCGACAAACAGGTCGCCCGCGCCGGGCTGGATTATCACGACATGGCGTGCGTGCAGGTGCATCCGGGTTGGGTGGCGGTGCAGGCCGCGCTGACCGGCCGCCGCTGGTTCGCGCTCACCACCAAGGGCAGCGCGCGCTATGCCGACTGCGCGTTCCAGCCTGGCGACGTATTTATATTCGGCCCCGAATCGCGCGGCCTGCCGCCGGAGATTCTGGAGGGGTTCGAGCCCGGTCGCCGCCTGCGCTTGCCGATGCTGCCCGGCTCGCGCAGCATGAACCTGTCCAACGCCGTCAGCGTGGTGGTGTTCGAAGCCTGGCGGCAGAATGGGTTTGCGGGAGGGATGTAAATTGAGCGGACTGGAATGGGTATGAGCACACTGGAATGGCTGGAAGCAGCCAGCTACATCGTCACCATCGTGGGCCTGCCCCTGGCCATCGGCGTGTTCATTTTCGACCGCCGCCGCGACCGGCAGACCGACGAAGAGGAAATCTTTCTGCGGCTGTCCGACGAATACGCCGACTTCATGCGGCTGGTGATCGCCAACGCCGATCTGCATTTGCTGTCACCTGCGGTGAAGGGCGCACTCAGTGAAGAACAACTGGAACGCAAACACGCCCTGTTCGCCATCCTGGTCAGCCTGTTCGAGCGCGCCTATGTGCTGGTGTACGAAGAGCGCATGAGCCGGCAGCAACAGCGCCTGTGGCAGTCGTGGGCGGACTACATGCAGGAATGGTGCGCGCGCGAAGACTTTCGCGCCGCGCTGCCGGCACTGCTGCATGGCGAAGACCCGGATTTTGTCGCCACCATCCAGCGCATCGCGGCCGAGCGCAAAACGGGCTGACGCCACGCTTTGCTATTGAGCTTTCCGGGAATCTTTACCAAGTATTCGTTCGCCCTGAACTTGTCGAAGGGCTGCTTGAATCGCGGCGGGGCTTCGACCGTTCGACAGGCTCACGATCAGCCCGAACGGACGTAGATAACCGTCATATCTTCCGGAAAGCCCAATAGCCACATCACCTGCCGTATTGAACGCCTGGCTCAGCCCTCGTCGTAGCCCTCGTCGGTGGGGTTGTCCACCAGATGAAACGGGTGATCGATCGGCATATCCATGAATTCCTTCCGGGTGGCTTCGCTCTCGAAATACATCGTGACATTGCCGTCGACCAGGTAAGGATGGCCGGTCAGATCCTCGATTTCGACCCCGGTCATCGGGTCGGTGCTGCTGAGGATTTGCGCGGGCTCGTGCAAACGCCCGCTTTGCGTCAGATCGCGTTGCAGCGGCTCGGTGGCGACATAGTTGGCGACAGTGGAATTGTGAACGGTGAAACCTTGGCTTGCGATGTCCATGATTAACTCCTTGGGATGGATTGCGTCACTCCGGCAGAGAGGGGAGTCCGCAGCAGCAGCCGGGAAATGGCGCTGCTGTTTTTATAGCCTATGAATCCCGGGATGTCCCGAATCGGCACGGTGCAGATTGCGCCGCTGCCACCGGGAACGGCCTGCTTGCGTGAACCCGGCGGAAACAGGGATTCCGGCATCGCGACCGACGCAAAAATGGTTTCTCGCTGAGCAAAAAAGCTCATCAGATGCGGGCTTTTTTGCGGTGACTCTTGGCTGGAGAGGCGGTTATCGACCCAAAGCTGCCGCTGGCGTTTTGAGCAAACCAGGTCTGCTATGTGCTGCACACCAGACGTTGATTAGAAATTCAAGCTGAATGGCCGCTTTCCAAAATGGCGAATTCACACTCCCGACCCTTATGCGACATTTGGGCTAAGCGAAAGCGGACCTTCAGAACCAAATCCACAAACAATAACAGCGACACATTGTCCGCCGTCTTTATAAATTCCTATATCGTCAAGAATGAGAAATCAGGTAAAAATATACTGGTGGGGTACACCATCACCGCAAAACAGTGGGGGTTCACACCACTACCTCCGAAAGGGCCAAAGCGCCAACCGGCGCCGTCCCAGCCCGATCAAGACTAATAAGCCAGATCCCATCAGCCACGCGTCTGCAGGCTCCGGAACCGGAGTAGCAAAGGGGGCGTCGGAAATGTCAGCGATAGGGACAAGGTTGAAGTTGAAGTTGGCGCTGTAGCCCTGCAATGGGCCACCGTTAGGCATCCTGATACCCTGAATGCTGTCACCATCGCCGTCAGTAGAAGCCAGCATCCAAAACTGGTTGGCAGTCGGTGCGAAGCCGGTCACGGGTGCGCCATCCCACAGGCAGTTCTTAATCGCGCCACTGTCGCAGGCCGAAGCGTTAGCAGGGTTACGAACAACACCAGAGCCGAAGATACTGTTTATATTCATCAAGACGAACACGTCGATGTTCTGATAACTGCTCCAGTCTAACAACATGTGCATGCCAATCATGCCACTGTAGACGGACACATTCAGGAATCCCACTTCAGTAGTGCCGCCACCCAGAGTGGTGTTAAAGGAGTAGGAGCCCGGCACGAACATCTGGATGTCATGCGCCGTCCAGTTGTTGCTTAACAAGGCGGTAGTCGAAGAAATGGATACGTTGGAATAGCCGCCTGGGCCGGTGTAGTCGGAGCTTGAAGTGTATGCATCGCCGTTCCAGGTCATGGCCACATTGTTGGCGCCGCCCACGGTGCCGCCAATCCCGTTCAGCATGGTAAAGTTGCCGTGGTTGGTAGTGAAGCTGGCATTGCCGAAAATGTCTGTTATGTAAGCGGCGAAGACACTTGTAGAGCACAGTGTTAGAAAAAGGCCAGAAGCAATTACGATCTTTTGTATGCTCGCGCTCTTCCTATGAAATGAAAAGGCAGGCCGTAGTTTGGCGAATAGGGTTGCAGCGGGAAATGAAACAGATTGTGATTGCATAAACTCCTCCAGATAATTAAGTGCATTTTTGGAATGTACTTTGTGCGTTTGGGGGCATTACATACGCAACTTAGGATTATGGGGTGGTCAAGAGCAATTATCATGCCATTTTGTAGAAAAACCCCTTCCTCGCTGATCCATGCTGGCTTTATGAATGGCTTATGCAAATAGTTATTTTTTGCAATTTGTAAAATTTTTCGACACATTTGAATTTGCTAGAGTCATATTTGACTGCATGACTGCATGACTGGATTTGGCATAGACCGGCAGGTCTTGGCCGATTCGAGACACAAGCAAAGCCGCGCCCCCGCCTCGGCTAAAATACCCCCATGCCTGCTTACGATGCCATCCTCGACGCGCCGCCTTGCCGCCTGGGCGCCTGCTTCACCGGCGAGGCGTTGACGCGGCTGGATTTTCTGCCTGACGGGGCGCGGGTTTCGCGCAAGCTGGATGCGCGCGCCACGCAACTGGCGGCGCAACTCGACGCTTACTGGCGCAACCCGGCGCATGAATTCGATCTGCTGTTTGTGCCAACGGGCACGCCGTTTCAGTTGCGCGTGTGGCGGGCGCTGCTGGCGATTCCGCCCGGCCAGCCGACGACGTATGGCGCGCTCGCCAAGCAACTGGGCAGCGCGGCGCGGGCGGTGGGGCAGGCCTGTGGCTCGAACCCGCTGCCGATCCTGATTCCCTGCCATCGCGTGGTGGCGGCCAACGGGCTGGGCGGCTTCATGCATGCCGCCAGCGGCGCGCCGCTGGATGTGAAGGCCTGGCTGCTCCGGCACGAGCGTGGCTCCCCCTCCCCAACCCTCCCCCGCACGCGGGAGAGGGAGCAAGCGTAATGCCCGAACCGATTAACGCGCTGATTGACCGGTTTTGCGATCACCTGTGGCTGGAAGACGGGCTGTCGGATCTGACGCTGGCGGCGTATCGGCGCGACCTGAATGCCTTCGGCACCTGGCTGGATAAAGAACGCGCGCACGCGCTCGATGCCGCCGTGGCGGGCGATGTGGAAGCCTATCTGGCGTGGCGATTCACCCGCCACGCGCAGCCGCGCAGCGCGGCGCGCTACACCTCGGCGCTGAAGCGCTTCTATCGCTACCTGCTGCGCGAAAACCTGATCGCCGCCGACCCCACGCTCAATCTCGACAGCCCCAAGCTGCCACGCTCGCTGCCGAAGACGCTGACCGAGGCCGAGGTGGAGCGCCTGCTCGACAGCGCCGACATCAATACACCACTGGGCCTGCGCGACCGCGCCATGCTGGAAACGCTGTATGCCACCGGCTTGCGCGTGTCCGAGCTGGTGGGGCTGAAGCTGACGGCGGTGAACCTCAACGACGGCGTGCTGCGCGTCACCGGCAAGGGCAACAAGGATCGGCTGGTGCCGCTGGGTGAGGAAGCGGTGTCGTGGCTGCGGCGCTATCTGGCGGACGCGCGGCCGTCCTTGATGGAAAAAAACCTCTCCGACGCGGTGTTCGTCACCGCGCGCGGTGGCGCCATGACGCGGCAGGCGTTCTGGTATCTGATCAAGCGCCGCGCACGCGCCGCCGGGATCGAGCGCCCGCTGTCGCCGCACACGCTGCGCCACGCGTTTGCCACGCATTTGCTGAACCATGGCGCGGATTTGCGGGTGGTGCAGATGCTGCTCGGCCACAGCGACATTTCCACCACGCAGATTTACACCCATGTGGCGCGCGAACGGATGAAGCAGCTGCACGCGCAGCATCACCCGCGCGGCTGATTGCCTATTGAGCTGTTCGGAAATCATGACTGTTATCTAAGTCCGTTCGGGTTGAGCCCATCGAAGCCTCGTCGCGATCCGAGCAGCCCTTCGACAAGCTCAGGGCGAACGGGCACTTTGTCATGATTTCCGAACAGCTCAATACGCGATCCGCTCCATCAGATAACACAGACAGTCCTGACGGATCACCCGTTCGTCGCGCGTCAGCATGGCCGGCATCAGCGGCCGCCTGAGCTTGATCTCGTTCTTCTGGTAATCGAACAGGCGGTCGCCGATGTCCGCGCCGTTTTCATCCAGCGCCTGCAGCCGCGCCGGGCTGCCCGCCCGCACCCGTCCCAGCAGGTCGCCGTGCGCCAGTTCGCGGAAATTGAAGTGATCGAGTTCGGGCACAAAATCGATGTCGGCATCCGGCGCAGCGAAGCCGAAGCTGACCTGATCCGGCACCTTGACCGTGGCCACGGTGTGAAACAGGTCGACGTCATGCGGCGCTGCCGGATGCTGCGGGAATTCGGACAAATGCAGGCAGGCTTCCATGAACGCGGCGGCATGCTCGACGCTGCCGGGCGTGCCCGGCTTGCCGCATTCCACCGTCACCGCCGGACACAGTTCGGCAAAGGCGGCCGACTGCACGCCGCGCGGCCGGATGAAATACACCACGATGCGCGAAAACAGCGTGGCGAGATGCAAAAAAGGTGAGTCCAGCCGGTTCACGCAGGCGTAATGCGGATTGAGGCCGGTGTTGTTGTGGATGTCGATGCTGGCGAACGCGCCGCGGTCGCGCATCGCGTCGACCACCTGCTGCATCATCGCCAGCTCGGCCGGGTGGGCTTCCTCGCTGCCCGGCCACACCCGGTTGTAATCCGGCTGGCCGTCGAGCCGACGCAGTCCCGAGCGTGCCGCCTCGACGTTGCCGATGAACAGCGACAGCGCACGCGGCAACTCGGCCGCGGCATATTTCTTCAGCACCGATTGCGCGGCCAGCCAGCCGGTGTCCTCGTTGCCGTGCAGCAGCACCGAGACGAACAGCGGCGGCGTGCGGCGGCCGGGCAGATGGATCAGCGCCGGGCCGGGCAGCACTTCACCCAGGCGGGCAGCGGGCAGATCCAGCAGGCCGGGCGGCAAGGCGTCATATTGCGTCAGCATCACAGAGTCCATTCGTGCACCGGCGAACCGGAACGCTGGTTATCCAGATAGTCGTCCATCATGCGATGGACGTCGCCGCCCACCTGGGCGAGCCGCTGCAACTGCCACGCCGCGCCGGTCTGGCCGCTGCGCACCCGGGCTTCGACGACGCCCAGATAATGCTCGATCTCGGCGTCCGCCAGGCCGAAATCACGCAGCCCCTGGCGCGCCAGCGGCAGCACGGTCTCAAGGATCAGTTCGCACGCGGGATAAGGCCGACCATCCAGCCAGGTCAAGTCGGCCTGCAGCCCGTAGCGGGCAGCCGCGTAGAAATTGGCACGCGCGTCGGCAAACGGCAGATCCGCTTCGGCGGCCTGCGGCAGCCGCGCCAGGGCATGCACCAGCCCAAAATACAGCGCCGCATTGGCCACCATGTCCAGCACCGTCGGGCCGCTCGGCAGCACCCGCTGCTCCAGCCGCATGTGCGCCAGGCCGGCATCATCAAAGCCGATCAGCGGCCGCACCCAGCGCCAGATGGCGCCGTTGTGCAAGCGCAGATGCGGGTAACGCGCCGACGATTCGGTCTGCGGCATCGGCAGCAGGACCGGATAGTGCTCGAGATTTTCCTCGAACAATTCCAGCAGATTGCTCGCCACGTAGCCGCGCCCGAAGGTCACCCGCCGCAGCGTCGGCTCCGCCAGCCCCGTGTAGCCGCCCAGTTCGACCGACTGTTCGAACAGCGGCACCCGCGTTTCCTGCCACAGACGCTGGCCGAACAGCAGCGGCGAATTGACCGCCGCTGCCAGCAAGGGGGCGCAGCTGATCAGTGTGGCGTTGTAATAGCGGCCCGCCTGTTGAAACGGCACCTGCAGGTGCAGCTGGAACGAGGTGGTCGCGGCTTCCAGCATCACGTCGGGCCGGCTCAAATGAAGCTGATCCGCGCCCTCGATGTCGATCCGGATGGGCGCGCCATCACGCTGCTGCAATACCTGCGCATTGAGCACGTCGAAGCGTTTCATCGCCGACATGTTGGCGAGGCACAGATCCTCGTCGCGGATGGTCGGCAGGATGCCGATCATCGCCAGCACCGTGTCCATGCCGTGCGCCACCTGCTGACAGGTGTCCCAGGTAGTCAGCAGGGATTCCTCCATCGCCGCCAGCACGCCCGCGCCCACTTCCACCGGCGGCGCATTCAGCTCGACGTTGAAGCGCGACAGTTCGGGCACCACCAGCGGATCGTTCAGCGCACGCAGATAGGCCTCGTTGACCGGGTTGGGACGCCCGGCGTGATCGAGCAGCCAGGCCTCGAGTTCGAACCCGGCAACGTAGCGCGCATCCGAAAAACCACCCGATCTGGCCACCGACCGCAACGCAGCGGTTTCTTCCGCCAGCTTGTCGGCAAACTGCTGGAAGTCCGCTTCCGAAAAGTGGGTGCGGTTGATTTCCTGGCCCATACCCGAATGCTTCAGGCCGCTTCGCTGGCCTGCTCGCCCTGGCGATACGTCACATACAGATAAACCGGAATCGCCAGATCGCCCAGATGCTTGTCGATCAGTGGGCGCACGTCGTCCCAGTTCATTCCCCCCACGCCGGTAGCCAGACGCGGCAGCGCCAGACTGGTCACGCCTTCCGTTTCGACCCATTTGCGCAGGGCCTTCAAGGCGTGATTCAGATTTTCGGCTGACGCGCGCCCCGGCTTGGCGCCGTGGTCATACGCCGCATCCTGGGTAAACAGCGCCGCGACACGCTTGCCCTCGGCGCCGGCCCACGTCCACGTTTCACCTGCCTTGGGGTGCGTGGTCTGGCAAAAATGTCGGAAATCCTTGTACATCGCCGGCCAGTTCTCGCGCAGCGCGTGCGCCAAACCCTGATTGTGCCCATCGTTCGGCGCCACGCCGTGGGCAATGGCTTGCGCCCGTGACAACAGAATATCGCCGCTCACTTCATGCAACATGGTCTTCCTTTCCAATCAACAATCACAGAATAACAGCACCTTCTTATCTGTTTATAGACCAGCCAATGCCATTGCAATGAAGCGGCGGATTTATACCCGAGTGCTGGGTCTGGCGAGGTAAAACCACTCCTGGCCGGGCTGTGCGTTGGGATTGGGGAACACGATGTAGCCCTCATTTTCCGCCACCACCGGTGTGCCGTCGTGGCGCGTTCCGATCACGTCGCCCGCGTGCAGACGGTCAAAGCTCGACCAGTGACGGCTGAACGCATCCGCTGCGTGAACGCGATCGATGACCTGATGCAAGCGCAGGGCTTCGGTGTCGGCCACCGGTGCGGGCGCGGGCGCGGCCGTCAACTGCAGATGGGCCAGGGTGTTGTGGATGGCGCGGTAGGCCACCTCGGGCGCAGCGGGATCGTCATGCTGGCCGCATTCCAGGGTAAGCGCGATGCCGCCCTGCGCGCGCATGTATTCGGTGGTGCCCACCCCGTAATGCACATCGGCTTCGCGGGCACTCGCCCCTGCCGCGAGGCGGCGCGCGACCCCGGCAGCGTAGGTGTCGAGCCAGCCGTCGACGAAGCGATGCACCCCCAGACGCAGCGCCAGCGCGGTTTCCTCGACCGAACGGGCAAACGGCTCCAGCGTGCCGCTGTTGTCCTGCGGCCCCAGCATGACGAAGGGCTGGCCGGCGGTATGAAACGAATGCAGGTCGAGCAGCGCGTCATGTTGCGCCAGCAGCGGGCACAGCCAGTTGGCGATGCGGTCTTCAAACTCGAGCGGCGTCTCGGTGGGCACCAGATTGCGGTTGAGGTTGCGGTCGCCCATGCGCCGATGGCGCGCATAGGCCAGCGGATTGGTGACCGGGACGAACGTCACGCTGCCCGCGACGATGTCCATCTGGCCGGATTCGATCTCGCCGATGACGTGGCGAATCGCCTGGGTGCCGCAGGTTTCGTTGCCGTGCACCGCGCCCAGCACGATGAGGCGCGCGCCGGGCGCGAGGCCGGTGAACGACACGGATTGGAAATGCAGCAATTCGAGTTCGCTCATAGGTTCATGGCCTTGACTAACAACGACACGCTCGACACCAGCAGCAATAGGCCCACCAGCCGCGTCATCTGCGGCTGGCTCAGCCCGACATGCACGCGCCCGCCCAGATACAGCGCGCCCAGCATCAGCGGCAGCGCAGCCACATACGCGATCCACACCTGGCTCGACAGCAGCAGGCCGACAATCAGGAAACTGGCGATGCGCGTCAGCCCCTCGGTGAAAAACAGCGCCGAAAACGTCGCCCGCAAATCGCTTTTGTCGTGGATGCGGTGGGTCAGATAAATCACATACGGCGGCCCGCCGGTGCCGAACAGCGCCCCCACGGTGCCGCCGGTGAGTGCGGCCGGCACCGCCCAGCCGCGCGAGATTGGTTTGTCACCGCGGATGTTGAGCACGCTGCGCAGCGCGAAAATGAAAACGAATCCGGCCAGCGCCAGCAGCATCGGTCCGGGCGGCAACTTGACCAGCAGGCTGGTGCCCACGATCACGCCCACCACGCCGAACGGAATCAGCAGGCCGATTTCATTCCATTTCACGCGCTTGAAATGCAGCCCGCCGATGACGATCGATGCGGTGAAATCGAGCAGCAGGATCAGCGGCACCACGAATTTAAGCGGCAGAAACAGCGCCAGCAAGGGCACCGAAATCAGCCCCGAGCCGAAGCCGGTGATGCCGCGAATGAAATACGCCGACAGCAGGATGGCCGCCGCGCTGGCAAGCTGACTGGCGACGATCTGCTCCAGGCTCATCGCTTCGACCTCACTGGCGCGCGCCGCGCTCGATGGTGATGCCCAACTCCTTGATGCCCGGCACGATGGCGAACTTGGTCACCGACACCTTCACCCACGGCGCGCCGAATTCAGTGCGCACGATGGCGGCGACATGCTCGGCCACCGATTCCACCAGGGTGATCGGCTGCGGCGCATTGTGCAGATAATCCTTCACCCGCATCGCCACCGCGCCGTAGTCGATGGTGTCGGCGACGTTGTCGGTGCCGCCCGCCTTGCTGTTCGGCAGGCCGATTTCCAGATCGATCCGCACCGGCTGCGGCACTTTGCGTTCCCATTCGTATACGCCGATAATCAGTTCGAGACGAAAGTCCCGCAAAAACAAGATATCCATCACGATCACGCCGCGCCCGCTAACAGGCTCACCCAAAACCCGCCATTTTACTGACTTCGTTATGACCACGCTGCTATTTGTCATCGGCGCCTACCTCATCGGATCCTTATCGTTTGCCGTCATCGTCAGCAAACTCATGGGGCTGCCCGACCCGCGCAGCTTCGGCTCCGGCAACCCCGGCGCCACCAACGTGCTGCGCACCGGACGCAAGGCCGCCGCCGCGCTGACGCTGTTGGGCGACGCCTTGAAAGGCTGGGTCGCGGTGGCACTGGCGCGCCTGCTGGCGCCGCAATTCGGCTTGAGCGAAGACATTGCGCTGCTGTGTGCGCTGGCCGTATTCATTGGCCACTTGTTTCCCGTGTTTTTCCGCTTCCAGGGCGGCAAGGGTGTGGCCACCGCGCTCGGCGTGCTGGTCGGCCTCAACCCCTGGCTCGGGCTGGCGTGTCTGGTCACCTGGCTGTTCATGGCCAGGGTGTTCCGCATTTCCTCGCTGTCCGCACTCACCACCGCCGTGCTCGCCCCGGTTTACGCCGGGTTGCTGATGGGCTGGGGCAACACCACGATCACGGTTCTGGTGATTGCGCTGCTGCTGGTCTATCGTCACAAGAGCAACCTCATCAAACTGGTGAACGGCGAAGAAGGCCGCATCGGAAAACCCAGCTGACATGGCCTTTTTCGGAAAATCCATCGACCACGCAAAAGACAGCCTCGCCGAAGTGTCGCGCGAAGCGATCGACCGCGCCGGCGACCGGTTGTCGGGGGTGGTGAAGGAAGGCGTCACGCAGGCCGGCAGCGAACTGAAAGACGTGATCTGGCAAGCCAGCCAGGAAATCGACGCCAAGCTCGACAAGATTTCCGACGAACTGCACCAGCAGCGCCAGTTCACCAAGGACGACGTGCGCGAACTGGTCGACTACGCCGGCGAGAAACTCGGCACCCTGATGGACGAACGCATGGCGGTGGCCAAGGCCGAAATTTCCTCGCTGGTGCAGGACAAGGTCGAGTACTTCAAGCGCGAAGTCGACGGCTTTTTCATCGAACGCCAGCGCGACCTCGCGCGCGAACGGCGGCGCCTGTTCATCAACGTCGCCATCGCGATTCTGGCGTCGCTGTCGCTGGGCTTCGTGTCCTGGCTGTATCACCAGTACATGGGCGGCGGGCTCGATCTGTTCGCCATGTTCCGCATCGTGTTCGCGTCGCTGGTCGGCGGCTGGGGCGCGTATCTCGCGGTGCGGTTGGTGCGCCGCTGGCTGTCGATGTCGGAACACAAGAAAGACACGCTGTTCCTGGTCAGCCGCTACTGGGGCGTGCTGCGTCCGGAAAGCATATTCAGCACCCTGGTGCTGGTGTGCCTGATTACCATCCTGGTGGGATTTCTGTTGTTCCCCGAGCAGATCGCCCAGCTCACCGGCAGCGAAAAATGGCTGAAGGCGCTGCGCGAAGCCTATCCCATGTTCCGGCAGTAAGTCGGCCTGACGTTCAACTGCCGCTCAAACGGCATCGAGCGTCGACAACTCCCAGCGCGGCTTGACCGCAAACGTCAGTTCCGGCGCTGCGTGAGCCATCCGCTGCGCCCCCGCAAACGCGATCATCGCGCCGTTGTCGGTGCAGAATTCCAGCCGCGGGTAAAACACGGTGATGCCGCGTGTGGCCGCTTCGCGGGTGAGCCGCTCGCGCAAATGGGTGTTGGCGCCCACGCCGCCCGCCACCACCAATCGCTGTGCGCCACTATGCGCACAGGCGGCGAGGCTTTTGCTCACCAGCACGTCCACCGCCGCCACCTGAAATGCCGCCGCGATATCGGCCGCCTCGCTCTGCCCCACCTTGCGCACCAGGGTCAGCACCGCGGTTTTGAGGCCGGAAAAGCTGAAATCGAAATCGCCGGAATGCAGCATCGGACGCGGCAGGGTGTAGCGGGTGGCATCACCGCTGTCCGCCAGCTTCGACAGCGCGGGGCCGCCCGGGTAGCCCAGGCCAAGCAACTGCGCGGTCTTGTCGAACGCCTCGCCCGCCGCGTCATCCAGCGTTTCGCCCAGCAGGGTGTAGCGCCCGACGCCTTCCACCAGCATCAACTGGGTATGGCCGCCCGACACCAAGAGCGCGACAAACGGAAACTCGGGCGGCGTGTCGGAAATCAGCGGCGACAGCATGTGGCCTTCGAGGTGATGCACGCCGACCGCCGGAATGTTCAGCGCGTACGCCAGCGCGCGCGCCATCCCCGCGCCCACCAGCAAGGCACCCGCCAGGCCTGGCCCCTGGGTGTAGGCGATGCCGTCGAGGTCGGCAAGTGTGCGGCCACTCTCGGCCATCACCTGACGGGTCAAGGGCAGGACGCGCCGGATATGGTCGCGCGAGGCCAGTTCCGGCACCACGCCGCCGTAGTCGTTGTGCATGGCGATCTGCGAATACAAGGCGTGCGCCAGCAAGCCTGTCCTGAGCGTGGTCGAAGGATCGCGCGTGCCGTCATACAGCGCGACACCGGTTTCATCGCAGGAAGATTCGACGCCCAGCACCAGCATGTTTGGCAAAACCCGGAAAATAACACCTCGAATGATAGCGCGGACGACCCCGTACCGAATTGGTGTAATGCGGAATTGCGCTGCGCACGGAACTTCCATACCGGCAACGTGCCTTGTTTAGGTAAAATTCGCCTGTTTTTCAGTGTATGCGGACCAAGCCTTTCGCTGTGCTGTCGTTATCCAAGGTAAAGTCTTATGCCGCACGATGTCATGCCCATCCAGCCTGCCGACCATCATTGTGAAGTGCTGGTCATCGGCGGCGGACCCGCCGGCTCGACTGCCGCCACGCGGCTGGCAGAAAAGGGCCACCGGGTCACCCTGCTGGAAAAAGCGCATCACCCACGCTTCCACATCGAGGAATCGCTGCTGCCGGCCAATCTGCCGCTGCTGGGCGATGCCTACGCCTTCGTCGATCCGGTGTTCTCGTCCGGGGTGATGCTGGCGATGAAAAGCGCGTTCGAGGGGGCCGACGCGATCGACACCTGTTTGCGTCAGCCGGAAAAGGCAGCGGCCGCACTCAAGCAGTTCGACAAGGTGATGAAGCACGGGCCGAAGGAGTTTTTCTGGTTCATCTACCGCGTCACCAATCCGACCATGCGCGACCTGTTCATGGGGCCGAGCAATATCTTCCGGGTGCAGGAAGCCTTGCTGTCGGTGCTTGCGGGCGACATTTATGGCAAGACGCCGATCTGGGGCTCATTGCGGATGTTGAAGATCATTTATTACCTCGCCTCGATCGCCAACCTGAAGCGCACGCTGCTGGCCTGGAAGCAGCGCAAGCTGAATATCCGCTACGTGGAAGAGCCGGAGGGCACGGCTTGATCCCGATGGAAGCGACGCTGCGGCTGGAGCTTCTGCCCGCGTCCGGGCTATCTCAATTACCCCGGCAGGACAGCCTGCTGGGTGGCGCATGTTTTTCGCATCCTGCCTGCGCACTGGAGTCACCTGCACTGCCGCTGCTCGCCGTGGACATGGCCTTGCTGACCGGCGAAGCGGCGA
>JBAVFD010000055.1:0-42543 GCA_049588075.1 Thiobacillus sp. | reverse complement strand
GCCAGGCCGCATCGGCCAGCGCTTCGTCGAGCAGGGGCAACAGGCTGACGGCGTTGCGTGCGTCGGTGGCCAGCAGGCGGCTGTCGCTGCCGCCCAGCAGGGCGACTTCGCCGGGGGCGAGCGCGATATGCAGGGGATCAGCCGACCAGCGTGACACGGTTGATTTCCTCCAGGGTGGTGTCGCCGCTTTTCACCAGCGCCAGCGCGGCCTCGCGCAGACTGTGGGTGCCGCCGCGAACAGCCGCTTCCTTGATCTGGCCGATGGGCGCGCGGGCGACAATGAGTTCGCGCAGCTCGTCGGTGAGCAGCAGGATTTCGGCCACCGCGCGACGGCCCTTGTAGCCGGTGCCCCGGCAATGGCCGCAGCCGCTGCCCTGGCGGAACTGAAAGTCACGGGTGTTGTCTGCGGTCAGCCCGGACAACTCAAGCAGCTCGGCTGAAGGCGTGATGGGGGCGCTGCAATGCGGGCAGGTCATTCGCAACAAGCGCTGCGCGACGATGCCGTTGAGCGCCGAGACGAAACTATAAGGGTCGACGCCCATGTGGATGAAACGGCCGATGACGTCGAACACGTTGTTGGCGTGCACGGTGGTGAACACCAGGTGGCCGGTCAGCGCCGATTGCACCGCGATTTGCGCGGTGTCGGCGTCGCGGATTTCGCCGACCATGATCTTGTCGGGGTCGTGGCGCAGGATCGAGCGCAGGCCGCGCGCGAAGGTCAGCCCCTTCTTCTCGTTGACCGGAATCTGCAGCACGCCGGGCAGCTGATATTCGACCGGGTCTTCGATGGTGATGATCTTGTCGCGGCCGTGGTTGATTTCGGAAATCGCGGCGTACAAGGTGGTGGTCTTGCCGGAACCGGTCGGTCCGGTCACCAGCAGCATGCCGTAAGGCTCGGCCGCCAGCTTGCGGATGCGCGCCAGCGGGATGCCGGCGTAACCGAGGCCTTCCAGCGTCAGTCCGCGCAATTCCTCGGACAGCGCCTGGCGATCCAGAATCCGCAATACCGCGTCCTCGCCGAACACGCTCGGCATGATCGACACCCGCACATCCACCTCGCGCCCCTGCATCGACACCTTGAAGCGGCCATCCTGCGGCACGCGGCGCTCGGCGATGTCGAGCTCGGCCATCACCTTGATGCGCGACACCGCCTGCTCGGCGGTTTCGGTTCCGGGTACCTGCGCGACGTGCGAGAGCACGCCGTCGATGCGGTATTTCACCGTCAGCCCGCGCGGATCGGTTTCGAGGTGAATGTCCGAGGCGCCCGCCTTCAAGGCGTCGTACAGGGTCGAGCGTACCAGCCGCACCACCGGGCTGGTGTCCTCGGCAATGCTGGCGAACGACAAGGCTTCGGCACCGGAGTCCTGCATCGCTTGCGTGCCGCCGCCCACGCCTTCCATCGCGTGCAGGCCTTCTTCGTGGCGCGCCAGCAAGGCGGCCAGATCAGCGGGATGCGCGAGGCCGGTTTTGAACGGTGCGCCCAGCACGTGGGCGGCGTAGGCGCGGCTGGCACTGTCCCAGGGATCGGCAAGCAGCAGCCACAACTGGTCGTTGGTGTCGCGTGCAACCAGACAATGACGTCGCGCGGCTTCATTGAAATTCAGCTTGCTGAAATCGACCGTCAATTCGTTCAGCGCCGTCATGTCGAAAGCGGGTTGATGGCTATGCGTGGCCAGCAGGTGCAGCGTGGCAGCGGCGTCGAGACCGAACTGCTCCTGCACCCGCTGCATGACGGTCTGGTTGGTGGCGCGTGCCTGCTGGCGCAGGCTGGCGAGCGTGTCAGCGCTGAGCGCAGGGTGCGGGGCGTTCACTCGATCGACCCCGCCAGTTCAAAAATAGGCATGTAAAGCAGGACCACGATCAGCCCAATCGTCAGCCCGATGAACACCATCAGCAGCGGCTCGAACAGGCGGGTGAACCAGTCCACCCAGCGCGCCATTTCCTCGTCATGAAAAATGGCAATCCGTTCCATCATCTCGCCCATGCGGCCGCTTTTTTCGCCGACGCGCAGCAGCCGGGCGGCCACCGGCGTGGTCAGGCCGCCGTGGGCAAATGCGGCCGAGATGGTTTCGCCGCGGCGCATGGCTTCGATCGCCGTCGTCGCCCCGCTGCGCAGATGCGCCGAGAGCAGGTTCGACACCATGCCCAGCGCGGAAACAATCGGGATGCCGCCAACCAGCAACATGCCGAGGCTGCGGTAAAACCGGGCCAGTTCGAAGGTGCGCAGGTGTTCACCGATGGCCGGCATGCGCCAGGCCAGGCGGGTGAGTGCGGCACGGGTGGCGGGTTGTGCCAGTGCCAGCACCAGGCTGGCAATCAAACCCGCAACCCCCAGCGCGATCCAGCCGCCGTGCGCCCCGACCGCCTCGCCCCAGCTCAACAGCATTTGCGACATCCACGGCAGGTCGCGCCCGGAGTCGGCATACACCGAGGCAAAACGTGGCACCACATACGTGAGCAGAAAGCCGATCACCAGCGTGCCGACAGCGATCAGCAACATCGGGTAAATCGACGCCGACAGGACTTTTTTCTTCACCGTATCGATCTGGTTCTGGTAACCCACATAGCGGGCGAGTGCGGGTGACAGGTCGCCGGTGCTTTCGGCGGCGCGCACGGTGGCTGCGTACAAGGGTGGGAATGCATCGGCTTGCGCGGTGAGGGCGGCCGAAAAGGGACGGCCTTCACGCATGGCGACGAGCAGGCGATCAATCAGTTGGCGCGACTCGGGCCGGCTCTCTTTTTCGGCCAGGGTTTCCAGCGCTTCGGTCAGCGTGAGGCCGGCATCCAGCAGGGCGATCAGCTCCTGCGTGAACAGCAGCAAGGGAAAGCGCGCGCGCCGTGCTGCCAGCCAGTTGCCGCGCTCGGCCACGATGGAAAGCACCTGTGCGCCTTCGCGCTGCAGACGCGCGGCCACCTCGCTCTCGTCGAGCGCTTCCATCGTCAGCGCGGTCACGCCGGTGTCGGGGCGCAGGGCTTTTACCCGATAACGCATGGCTTGGGTTTACCAGTTGTTGATATCCGCGTCCTCGCCACTGCCACCCGGCGCGCCATCGCGACCAAAGGAAAACAGATCGAGTTCGCCGTGTTCACCCGGCATGCGGTATTGATAGGGTTTGCCCCAGGGGTCGTTGGGCACCGCTTTCTTGAGATAGGGGCCGTCCCACCGCGCTTCGTCTGCGGGCTTGCTGTTCAGCGCGGCCAGCCCCTGTTCGGTGCTGGGGTAATGGCCCGTATCGATCCGGTATTGATCGAGTGCCTTTTCCAGCGCATCGACCTGCGCCTTCGCGGTTTTCACTTCCGACTTGCCGATCTGGGCGAAGTATTTTGGCGCCACATAGCCCGCCAGCAGCCCCAGAATGACCAGCACGACCAGCAGTTCGAGCAGAGTGAAACCGTGTTGCCGGGAAGGAGTTGGAAAATCAGAAAACATGCGGCCAGTCCTCAGGTTGATGACACCTTGATACGGATATAAAGCAAGCAAATTTGATGCCTTGTCGACGGGCATGCTCAAAATACAGCTTGGCACTGAAGAGCACATTTAATCACGGCAATGTTACACGAGTGCTCTGGTTTGCTACGTGCTGCGGTTGGTCAAAACCGAGGATTGACAAGGCATCTGTGAGGGGTGTGAAAAGTTGGCTCAACCATGATTTGACGAAAGCACATCAAATAAAACCCCCTCCCAGGTTTGAATTAGGGGAGGGGTTGGCGGGGGTACCATAAGCCCTACTGAAGGCGGGCTTGAAAAATTCACGCATCACCTCAAAATACGATTACTAATTCAGGCTTATTCGGGCTATGGCAACCAAGCGAGAAAGCACGACCCTGCTGGAACCGATTGCGGCAAAAACTAAGCCGCCGTCGCTGTATAAAGTCTTGCTGCTGAACGACGATTACACTCCGATGGAATTCGTGGTGCATGTCTTGAAGAAGTTTTTCAGTATTGACGAAGAACGGGCGACACAAATCATGCTCAAAGTGCATACTGAGGGTGTGGGTGTGTGTGGGGTGTACCCGAAGGATATTGCCCACACCAAGGTCGAGCAGGTTGTGGATTTCGCACGGCAGCATCAGCATCCGCTGCAATGCACGATGGAGGAAAGTTAGATGATTGCCCAGGAACTCGAAGTTACGCTGCACATGGCTTTCATGGAAGCCCGGCAGAAGCGCCACGAATTCATTTCGGTGGAGCACCTGTTGCAGGCGATGCTGGACAATCCTTCGGCGGTGGAAGTGTTGCGTGCCTGCGGCGCCAACATCGAAGCCATGCGCGAACAGCTCGGTACATTCATCGAAGAACACACGCCCAAAGTGGCGGGGAGTGACGAAGTCGATACCCAGCCTACGCTCGGTTTCCAACGGGTGATCCAGCGTGCGATTCTGCATGTGCAGTCGTCCGGCAAGAAAGAGGTGACCGGTGCCAATGTGCTGGTGGCCGTGTTCGGCGAAAAAGACTCCCACGCGGTGTATTTCCTGAGCCAGCAGGGCGTGACGCGGCTCGACATCGTCAATTTCATTTCTCATGGCATCACCAAAACGCCGCACAGCGAGCCAACGCCGCGTACCGATGAGCCTGCGGAAGCCGCTGCCGAAGCGCCTGCCGCCTCGCCGCTGGATAGCTTCGCGCAGAATCTGAATAACCAGGCGCTGGCCGGCAAGATCGATCCCCTGATCGGGCGCGACCAGGAACTGGAACGCGTGATCCAGACGCTGTGCCGCCGCCGCAAGAACAACCCGCTGCTGGTGGGCGAGGCCGGGGTGGGCAAAACCGCAATCGCCGAAGGTCTGGCGCGCCGCATCATCGAAGGCACGGTGCCTGAAATTCTGGCGCAAAGCACGGTGTATGCGCTGGACATGGGCGCCTTGCTGGCCGGCACAAAATATCGGGGCGATTTCGAGCAGCGCCTGAAAGGCGTGCTGAAGCAGCTGTCCGATAATGCCAAGGCGATCCTGTTCATCGACGAGATTCACACCCTCATCGGTGCCGGGGCGGCGTCGGGCGGTACGCTCGATGCCTCCAATCTGCTGAAGCCGGCCTTGTCATCCGGACAGCTGCGTTGCATCGGCGCCACCACCTACACCGAGTATCGCGGCGTGTTCGAGAAGGATCATGCCTTGTCGCGTCGCTTCCAGAAGATCGATGTGCCGGAGCCTTCGGTCAATGAGACCGTGGCGATCCTGCGCGGGCTGAAGTCGCGCTTCGAGGATCACCATGGCGTCAAATACACCGCAGCGGCGCTGACGACCGCAGCCCAGCTGTCAGCGCGTTACATCAACGACCGCCACCTGCCCGACAAGGCGATCGACGTGATCGACGAGGCGGGCGCCGCGCAGCGCATCCTGCCGAAGTCGAAACAAAAACGCGTCATCACCCCACGCGAGATCGAAGACATCATCGCCAAAATCGCGCGGATACCCCCCAAGACCGTCTCGTCCGGCGACAAGAATTCGCTGAAGACACTGGATCGCGATCTGAAGGCAGTGGTGTTTGGTCAGGATGCCGCCATCGATGCGCTGGCCTCTGCGATCAAGATGTCGCGCAGCGGGCTGGGCAATCCACAAAAACCGATCGGCAATTTCCTGTTTTCCGGCCCCACCGGTGTAGGCAAGACCGAAGTCGCACGTCAATTGGCCTATGTGCTGGGAGTCGAACTGATCCGGTTTGACATGTCTGAATACATGGAGCGCCATGCAGTGTCACGCCTGATTGGCGCGCCACCCGGCTATGTCGGTTTCGATCAGGGTGGATTGCTAACCGAGGCTATCAACAAACATCCCTACTCCGTTGTTTTGCTGGATGAAGTCGAAAAGGCGCATCCGGATATTTTCAATGTGCTGCTTCAGGTGATGGACCACGGCACGCTGACCGACACCAATGGCCGCAAAGCCGATTTCCGCAATGTGGTGCTCGTCATGACGACCAATGCCGGGGCAGAAATGCTCAACAAGGCGTCGATCGGCTTCTCCAATTCGCGCGAAAGCGGGGATGAAATGGGCGAAATCCGTCGCATGTTCACGCCAGAGTTCCGCAACCGATTGGATGCGATTATCCCGTTTGCCCAGCTGACCGAGCCGGTCATCCTGCAGGTCGTCGACAAATTCCTGATGCAGCTGGAAGAGCAGTTGCACGAGAAAAAAGTTGAAGCGGTGTTCACCGACGCCTTGAAAGCGCATCTGGCCAAGCATGGTTTCGATCCGCTGATGGGTGCCCGGCCCATGGCGCGCCTGATTCAGGACACCATCCGCAAGGCGCTCGCGGACGAATTGCTGTTCGGCAAGCTGGCACAGGGCGGGCGGGTGACGATCGATATTGATGCCAGTGACAAGGTCTGCCTGGAATTTGAAGAGACCGTGCCTGTGTAATCTGTAATCACCCATCAAGATTTGTAGCTGTGTGGCCGTTAGCAGTCTTATAACGGCAGGCACAGAACGTTCCTTTTCGAGTTTCTGGCTTCACGCTGATGAAGTCAGAAAAACGAAGGCTTGGCGCCTGCTAGTCATTCGTCTAGCCGGAAGGAACCTGTATGAAATACCTCAACGCATCACATCTCGCCACCGCCACGCTGTTCAGCGTGCTGGCATTTTCTGTCCATGCCGCTGAAACCGGAAGGAGCAAGGCAACGCCTGAAACTCCTTCCGTTTCAGCAGATGATTTGGCGAAAGCAAGCGAGCGCATCCGTCATACCGGAGAACAGATGCGCACTGATCTCAAAGTGGCGCGCGCACGCCTGGAAGCCCAGAAGGCGCGCCAGGAAGCAGAACGCAAGCGCGAGGCGGAACAGGCGCATCAGCAGGCCATCAAGGCCGCTGCCGCGGCCAAGGAAAGTAAACAACGACAAGCCCTGGAAGCTGCCCAACAGGCCGAGCGTCAACGTCTGGCGGCGCAGCACGCGAAGGATGAGCAAGCGGCTAGGGAAAGGGCAGCCAAAGCCCTGATGGAAGCCCGCAAATCGTCCGGACCGAAAGCATTTGCTGACGAAACCCAAAAGGAAAGGGCGGCCAGAGCGCTTAGGGAAGCCCGCAAATCGTCCGGACCGAAAGCATTCGCTGAAGAAGGCCTATAAGGTGTGAGCGGTGCTCGCGACGACCGGGGGTGGCGCCGGCAAGGAAACAAGTTGCGACCCCATGAACCCGGCCGGGTTATGCAGCATTTAGCGCCGCTCCAGGCGCGCATTTCCAACTGAGCCCTGATGCGTTGTCTCCAGTTTTGCAATCACGCACAATTTGATCGCCGATCGGTCGGGTTTCCATGCGCGGCCCATGTCCACCCCAATTCGGACGCCATACAAAGTCCCTCAACCCGAACTACCCTAACCCTGAAAAACAAAAGCGGCGCCAAAGGCGCCGCGAAAAACCCGGTGTGGCAGGAGGAGGAGCGCCTGGGGATGAACCCCGTACCGGGAAATCTACAAGGGAAATCTACTTAAGTGTTGCATGGATCGATCAGACGGCTTGCGTGAATCGGTGATCGCATACAGCACCAGCATTACAAAAATTAACGGTGACGCTTGCATTTTCTTTAGGGAATTGGGCCTCGAAATAAAAAAGCTGCCGAGTAGTGGCAAAATCGAGCACGATCGACAAACACAATGACTCAAACGACATGACAACTATTCACCCTGTAATCCTTTCCGGTGGCTCGGGCACCCGCCTGTGGCCTTTGTCTCGTGCGGCGTTGCCCAAGCAATTATTGCCGCTCGCCAGTGACTTCAGCCTGCTGCAGGACACGGTCAGCCGGCTGTCTGGCATGCCGGAAATGGGCGCACCGTTGATGGTGTGTAATGTCGAGCATCGCTTCATGATCGCCGAGCAGATGCGTCAGATTGACTCAACGCCGCGTGCCATTGTGCTGGAGCCGGTCGGACGCAACACGGCACCGGCAATCGCGGTCGCAGCCTTGATGCTGTCGAAGGACGACCCCGACGCCCTGATGCTGGTACTGCCCGCCGACCACTTGATTGGGGATGTCGCGGCTTTTCATGCGGCGATCCGCAGCGCCGCCACGGCGGCACAAAATGGCCATCTCACCACTTTCGGCATCGTCGCCGCCACGCCCGAGACGGGCTATGGCTATATCCGCAAGGGTGCACCGTTGGCAGATTGCGTTGGCGCCCACCAGGTGGCGGCGTTTGTCGAAAAACCCGATCTGGCCACCGCACAGCAATATGTGGATTCCGGGGACTATTTCTGGAACAGCGGCATGTTCCTGTTCCGCGCGCGGGATTTCCTGGACGAACTGCAGGCCTTGCGCCCCGATATTCTCGATGCCAGCCGCGCTGCGCTGGATGCCGCCACGCTGGATCTCGATTTTGTGCGGCTCGACCCGACTGCGTTCGAGGCCTGTCCCTCGGAGTCGGTCGATTACGCGGTGATGGAGCATACCCATCGCGCCGCCGTGGTGCCGGCCGACATGGCATGGAACGACATCGGCGCCTGGACTGCGCTGTGGGACGTGGCCGAGAAAGACGCCGATGGCAACGCTGTTCGCGGCGATGTCATGCTGGAAAATGCCCGTGGCAATTTTGTTCGCGCCGAAACCCGCATGGTCGCTTTGCTGGGCGTATCGGATCTGGTGGTGGTGGAAACCGCCGACGTGGTGCTGGTGGCGCAAAAGGACCAGGTGCAGGATGTCAAAAAGCTGGTCGATCGCCTGAAAGCCGAGAAACGCTGTGAACATCTGGTGCACAAGCAGGTTTACCGGCCTTGGGGCTGGTACGAAGGCATCGATGACGGCGAGCGTTTTCAGGTCAAGCGCATCATGGTCAAGCCAGGCGAAAAACTCAGCCTGCAAATGCATCATCACCGCGCCGAGCACTGGATAGTCGTGTCCGGCACCGCACGCGTCACCTGCGGCGATAGCGTGACACTGCTGACCGAGAACCAGTCGACCTATATTCCCTTGGGCACGTCGCACCGGCTGGAAAACCCCGGCAAGCTGGACTTGCATATTATCGAGGTGCAATCGGGCTCCTACCTGGGCGAGGACGACATCGTCCGTTTCGAGGACATCTACCAGCGCAGCTGATCGTCTGCGTTGCGCGGGCGACCCGCCTGACTCGGAGGCGGAGTGGGTTCGTTGCGGCTTGAATATCCTGTTTCATCCCCGATACTGAGGGTCCCAGGTTGAATTTCTTGCGCCCGCATCATGCCCAACGACCCTGCACTTGAAGGCGAAGTCATGCCCGACGAACGCCAGCTACCGACCGCCCCGTCGCTGCCGGACGAGTTGTATTTGCTGCCGCTGACTGAAAAGCCCTTTTTCCCGGCACAAACCCTGCCTTTGCTGATGAACGAAGCGCCATGGCTGACGACCGTGGAAGCCATCGGCGAAACTGCGCATCACATGGTGGGGCTGGTGGTCGTCAAGCCCGACAACACCGACGACGTGAAGCGCGGCGATTTCAAAACCATTGGCACGGTGGTGCGCATCCATCATCCGGTTAGAACCGACGGCAAGATGCAGTTTATCGCCGAGGGCACGCGGCGTTTCCGCATCGTCGAGTGGCTGTCTGAAACCGCACCCTACAAGGTCAGGGTCGACTATCCGAACGAGCCGGGCAGGGCGGATTCCGGGGAAATCCGCGCGTATTCCATCGCCATCATCAACACCATCAAGGAGTTGCTGCCGCTTAACCCGCTGTATTCCGAGGAACTCAAGTTCTTCCTCAACCGCTTCGGTCCCAACGAACCTTCGCAATTAACCGACTTCGCCGCCAGCCTCACCACTGCGTCGAAGCAGGCATTGCAGGAGGTGCTGGAAGCGTTTGGCCTGAAAAAGCGCATGGAAAAAGTGCTGGTGCTGCTGAAGAAGGAACTCGACGTGGCGCGACTGCAATCGCAGATCCGTGAAAAGGTCGACGAGAAAATGAGCGATCAGCAGCGCGAATTTTTCCTGCGCCAACAGTTGAAAGCGATCCAGAAAGAGCTGGGTATCGCCAAGGACGACAAGACCGCCGAACTCGATACCTTCAACGAGCGCATCGCCAAACTGGCCCTGCCCGAGCAGGCAAAAAAACGCATTGACGAGGAAATGCACAAGCTGTCGCTGCTGGAAACCGGCTCGCCGGAATACACCGTTACCCGCAATTACCTCGACTGGCTGACCGTGCTACCGTGGGGCATCCACACCCAGGACAAGATCGATCTCGACCACGCGCGCAGGATACTCGACCGCGACCACGACGGCCTGGATGACGTGAAAGACCGCATTATCGAATTCCTTGCGGTCGGCGCGATGCGTGGCGAAATGGCAGGGTCGATTTTGCTGTTGATCGGCCCGCCCGGCGTCGGCAAAACCTCGATCGGCAAGTCCATCGCCGAAACGCTGGGGCGCAAGTTCTACCGTTTCTCGGTCGGCGGCATGCGCGACGAGGCCGAGATCAAGGGCCATCGCCGCACCTACATCGGCGCCATGCCGGGCAAGTTCGTGCAGGCGTTGAAGGAGGTCGGCTCGGCCAACCCGGTCATCATGCTCGACGAGATCGACAAGATCGGCGCCAGCTTTCAGGGCGATCCCGCGTCAGCGCTGCTGGAAGTGCTCGACCCCGAGCAGAACGCCGACTTCCTCGATCACTACCTCGATGTGCGCTTCGATCTGTCCAAGGCGCTGTTCATCTGTACTGCGAACGACTTTTCCATCCCGTCGGCATTGCTTGACCGCATGGAAGTCATCCGCCTGTCGGGCTACATTACAGAGGAAAAAATCGCCATTGCCAAGCACCACCTGTGGCCGCGCGTGCTTACCCGTGCCGGGTTGAAAAAGAGCCAGCTCACTATCAGCGAAGGCGCGCTGCGTCATGTGATCGAGGGTTACGCGCGCGAAGCCGGGGTACGCAATCTGGAAAAACAGCTGGGGCGGGTCGCGCGCAAGGCAGTAGTCAAAATTCTCGGCGGCGTGGCCACGCCGATCAAGGTCGGCATTAGGGAAGTCGAGGCCTATCTCGACAAACCGGTGTTCACCCGTGAAAAACCTTTAAGCGGCGTGGGCGTCGTCACCGGCCTGGCCTGGACCGCCATGGGCGGCGCCACGCTGCCGGTCGAAGCGAGCCGCGTCCACACCCTCAACCGCGGCTTCAAGCTCACCGGCAAGCTGGGCGAGGTGATGAAAGAGTCGGCCGAGATCGCTTACAGTTATGTCGCCTCGCATCTCAAGGCCTACCATGCCGACGAAAAATTCTTCGATACCAGCTTCGTTCACTTGCACGTGCCGGAAGGCGCCACTCCCAAGGACGGCCCCAGCGCCGGCGTCACCATGGCGACCGCGCTGCTCTCCCTGGCGAAAAATGCCAAAATCAGCCGGCCTCTGGCGATGACCGGCGAACTGACGCTGACCGGTCAGGTGTTGCCGGTCGGTGGCATCCGCGAAAAAGTCATTGCCGCGCGCCGTGTCGGCATCAGCGAGTTGATCCTGCCTGACGCCAACCGGCGCGACTTCGACAAGCTGCCCGACCACATTCGGGAAGGGTTGACGGTGCATTTTGCCAAGCGTTACCAGGATGTGGCGGAGGTGGCGTTCAGTAATCCCTGATTGGGGGCAGGGGAGCTGTCTCGGGTAAAATGTCCGGCATGCATGCCCCCGCGCTTCTCGACCCGATGCCCCTCGACACGCCCCACGCCCCTGTCATCAAGGTGCGCGGAGAGCCTCTCACCGAACTGCCGCAGGATCTCTACATCCCGCCGGACGCGCTCGAGATTTTTCTCGACGCATTCGAGGGCCCGCTTGATCTCCTGCTCTACCTGATCCGCCGCCAGAATCTCGACGTCCTGGACATTCCGATGGCGGCGCTGACCAGACAATACATGGCCTATGTCGAGGCGGCGCGCGCGACGCGGCTGGAACTGGCGGCGGAATACCTGCTGATGGCGGCGATGCTGATCGACATCAAGTCGCGCATGCTGCTGCCGCGACCGCAACAGGCCGAGGAGGCGAACGAGGGCGATGACCCGCGCGCCGAGCTGGTGCGCCGCCTGCTGGAATACGAGCAGATGAAGCTCGCCGGACAGCATCTCGATGCCATGCCGCAGGCCGGGCGCGATTTCGATACGGTCAGCGTGTTTTTACCGGCGGCAGCCAAGCGTCTGCCGAGCCTGCACCCGGAAGAACTCGCCGCTGCCTGGCTGGCGATTTTGTCGCGCGCGAAGAACCGCACGCATCACCGCATCGGTCGCCAGGAACTGTCGATTCGCGAGCACATGAGCCGGATTCTGAAGCGGCTGACGCCGGGCGAGTTCGTTGAGTTCAAAGACTTGTTTCCGGAAGCGTCGACGGTGCATGAACTGGTGGTCACCTTCCTTGCGGTGCTGGAACTGACCAAGGAAACCCTGCTTGACGTGACGCAGGCCGAGCCGTTTGCCCCCATTTACGTAAAGCTCCATGAATCTACAACCGAGTGACAACCCCGAAGATTTGAAGGTCGTGCTGGAAGCTGCGCTGCTGACTGCGGTCGAACCGCTGTCGCTGTCCGATCTCAAGCGCATGTTCGAACAGGACTCGTCCGACCAGAGCTTGGCCAGCGACGTGCTGCGCCGTGCGCTCGATGAATTGCGCGCGCAGTGGCATGGCCGCGGCGTGGAACTGATCCAGGTGGCGGACGGCTGGCGCTTCCAGACGCGCGCCGAGATGCAGCCCTGGCTGTCGAGGCTGAAAAATGAAAAACCGCCGCGTTACTCGCGCGCGGTGCTGGAAACCCTGGCCATCATCGCCTACCGCCAGCCGGTGACGCGCGGCGATATCGAGGATATTCGCGGCGTATCGGTCAACCCCAACATCATCAAAACGCTGGAAGAGCGCGGCTGGATCGAGGCTATCGGCCACCGCGATGTGGCCGGCCGCCCCACGCTGTTCGGCACCACCAGCCATTTCCTCAGCGACCTCGGCCTGCGCACGCTGTCCGAACTGCCGCCGCTGGAAGAGCTCGGCCAGCTGGTCTCCCCGGATGAAACTGCATTAATTCCTGAATTGCGCGAGGAATTGCTGGACAATGACGTCCCCCAGACGTTTGGCGCGGTCATCGAAACCGCCCGTACCAGCGTTGTCACCGAGATTCTCTGAATATGGCCCGCCCCGCATCTCCCATCCGCCGTTCGCCCACCGCTCCCATGGGACGTGCGGCGAGCCGTCTGCAACAGGCCACCGCGCCCGAAGCGGCCAGCGAGCGTCTGCAAAAAGCGCTGGCGTCGGCGGGCATTGGATCGCGACGCGAAATGGAAGAATGGATCGCCGAGGGTAGGGTGCAGGTCAACGGCGAAACCGCCACCATCGGCAGCAAGGTCGGACCGCGCGACGTGGTCAAGGTCAGCGGCCGCCGCATCTACCTGCGCTTTGATGAAAAGCGCACGCGCATCCTGATCTATCACAAGTCGGAAGGCGAAATCGTCACCCGAGACGACCCCAAGGGCCGTGCCACCGTGTTCGACGCGCTGCCCAAGCTGCGCGGCGCCAAGTGGATATCCATCGGGCGGCTGGACTACAACACCGATGGCCTGATGATCTTCACCACTTCGGGCGAGCTGGCCAACAATCTGATGCACCCGCGCTTCGAAGTCGAGCGCGAATACGCGGTACGGGTACTGGGAGAACTGACCGAGGACATGATCGCGCAGCTGCTGGCGGGCGTGGAGCTCGAGGACGGCCCGGCGCAACTGCAGAGCTGCTTCGCCGCGGGCGGCGAGGGCGCCAACCGCTGGTACCGCGTGATCATCAAGGAAGGCCGCAAGCGCGAAGTGCGGCGGCTGTTCGAGCATTTCGGCCTCACCGTGTCGCGGCTCACCCGGATACGTTTCGGCCCCATCGCCCTGCCGCCGCAACTGCGCCGCGGCCAAAAAACGGAGCTTGACGACGATCTGGTTGCGCGCGTGCTCGAATGGGCGGGAATGGCACCCAGCCCACGCCGACAGATGCGCGGCGTGCCGGACAAACACACGCGCAAGCCGCGCATGCGTTGAAAAAGATGGGCTATTGCAGCCCGTCCGGTTTCAAAACTTATTTCTCGGTCAGTTTCTTGATCACCCCTGCCGCCCACTCGCGTCCACCCAGGCCGAACGCCAGCGCAAACGCCAGACCGATGGCGCCGAAGCCAATCTGGAATGCGGCGGTGAGCAGATTGGTGCCGATCGCCAACTGTTCCAGCGCAACGAACACCACGAAGATGATGACCCCGTATTCCGACAGCGTGCTGATCGTCAGCGCGCCCTGTACGCCGATGTTGTTGAGATAGGCGAATACCATGCGGTTGATGAAACGCGCCACCAGCACGCCGAACACCAGCACCAGGATGGCGACGATGACGTTGGGGATATAGAGCACGATCTTGTTGAACAGCTCCGCCACCATGTGCAGGCCCAAGCTGTTGGCCACGGTGACGATGACGACGAAGATGATGATCCAGTAGGTCAGCTTGCCCAGCAGGCGCGACAGCGATATGTCCAGATTGCCCTGCTTGAGAAAGGCCTCGATGCCGGTTTTTTCGGCCAGGCTGTCAAATTTCAGCACGTCGAGCAGTTTCATCACGCCGGTACGCACCAGGTTGGCGAACAGCCAGCCCAGAAACAACAGCACCAGCGCGGCCAGCAGTTGCGGGACGAACCCGGCCAGTTGCGTCCAGAATGCAGTGAACGAGGCGACGAACACATCCAGTTGTTGTTGCATGGTTAGCTCCTGTACAAGTTGGATTCGAGGCGGCAGGTTAACTCGAGGATGGCCGCGTGGGGGCTATTATAAGCACAGCATCTTCCAGGAATTTCGGCCTCGTGTTTGAGCCGGATTTCCACGCGCGTACAGCCATTTACAGCAATGGCGTTAACTTCGTATATGGGAGATGGTCGGGGTGAGAGGATTCGAACCTCCGACTCCTGCGTCCCGAACGCAGTACTCTACCAGGCTGAGCTACACCCCGAGGCAGATGGCGGGCATTGGATTGTGGTCCGAACACCCTATTTGAAGAACTACCGGGAAACCAAAAACAGTGCGGTTAAAAACTACGCTCAACCGCGAAAGCCGCTAATTGTAGCAAAGCTGATTTGGAATTTGAATCCGTCAGGACAGAAATTGCTGCTTTTGCTGCCTGAATTTCGTGCCGCGCGACTTCGCGGGTGTACTGCAGGGCCCGCGTATCATTGATTGCAGCAAGTACGCTTTGAAATTCGGTGAGGCCGCCGTGTTCGATTGCCTGACGGATGCTGGCAGCTTGTTCCGGATTGCCATGTTTCATGGCATACAGGAGCGGAAGGGTGGGTTTGCCTTCGGCCAGGTCGTCGCCGATGTTCTTGCCGGTTTTAAGGAAGTCGCCGGAGTAATCCAGCACGTCGTCAATCAACTGGAACGCGGTGCCGAGGTGCATGCCGTAGTGTGCCAACGCTTCTTTTTCCTTCTCGTTGCCGCCGCCGATGACGGCGCCCAACCGGCCCGCGGCTTCAAAAAGCTTGGCGGTCTTGTAGCGGATCACGCGCAGATAATTCTCTTCGTCGATATCGGGATCGTGGCAATTAAGGAGCTGCAGCACTTCGCCTTCGGCGATGGTGTTGGTGGCGTCAGACAGGATGCGCATGACTTCCATGTTGTCGACCGCGACCATCATCTGAAACGCGCGCGAGTAGAGAAAATCACCGACCAGCACGCTGGCGGCATTGCCGAATAATGCGTTGGCGGTTTCGCGGCCGCGTCGCAGTTCGGATTCGTCAACCACGTCGTCGTGCAACAAGGTAGCGGTGTGGATGAATTCAACCACCGCAGCGAGTTCATGGTGGGCACGTCCCAAGTAATTGAAACACCCGGCCGACAACAGCACCAGTGCCGGACGCAGCCGCTTGCCGCCGCTGTTGATGATGTATTCGGAAACCTGGCGGATCAGCACCACATCGGAATACAGGCTTTGGCGGATGACATGATCGACGGCACGCATGTCGTCGGCCAGATAGGATTGAAGGCTCTCCAGGGACACGATTTAGGCTATTCAAGCTTGTTATTTGGATAATCGTGCAATGGTAGCAGTCCCACCGGGCTTTTTCACAGCTATGCGTATCTTCAAATGACTTGTCGAATGGTTTGACTTGTCGCGGGATCACCGCTAGAATCTCGCGCTTTCCTGGGTTCGTATTGGTTGGAGACCCCCCATGTACGCAGTCATCAAAACCGGCGGCAAGCAATATCGCGTGTGCGCTGGCGACAAACTTAAAATTGAAAAGCTCGAAGCCGAAATCGGCAGCGAAATCACCTTTGACCAAGTGTTGATGGTGGGCGATGGTGCCGACATCAAAATGGGTGCGCCCATGTTGCGCGGCGCCACAGTTACGGCCACGGTGCTGAACCAGGCGCGTGGCGACAAGATCAAGATTTTCAAGATGCGTCGTCGCAAGCATTATCGCAAGAGTCAAGGCCATCGCCAGCACTTCACAGAAGTGCAAATCGGCGGCATTACCGCATAAGGAGCACATAAATGGCACACAAGAAAGCAGGCGGCAGTTCGCGTAACGGCCGCGATTCGGAATCGAAACGCCTGGGCGTGAAATGCTACGGCGGCGAACTGGTTCTGGCAGGCAACATTATCGTGCGGCAGCGTGGCACCCAGTTCCATCCCGGCGACAACGTCGGCATCGGCAAGGATCACACCCTGTTCGCCAAAGCCGATGGCACGGTCAAATTCGAAGTCAAGGGTGCAGCCCGTCGTCGTATGGTTCGTATCGAGCCGGTTGCGGTCTGAGTTGACTTGAGCTGACCAAACGGTCGCCAAAAAGCCCTGTCCCCCGGATGGGGCTTTTTTGTTTGTGGAGTATTGAGCATGAAATTCATCGACGAAGCGAAAATATATGTGCTGGCCGGCAAGGGTGGCGACGGCAGCGCCTCGTTTCGCCGTGAAAAATTCATCCCCAAGGGCGGCCCGGACGGCGGCGATGGAGGGCGCGGCGGCAGCGTGATTGCGGTGGCGGACTGCAACATCAATACCCTGGTCGAGTTCCGCTACACCCGCAACTTCAAGGCACAAAAGGGCGAAAACGGGCGCGGCGCGCAATGCTACGGCAAGGGCGGCGAAGACCTGACCATCCGCGTTCCGGTCGGCACGGTATTCACCGATATCAATAGCGGGGAAGTGGTGGCCGATTTGGCAGAGAACGGTCAAACCGTCTGCCTGGCCAAAGGCGGCAAGGGCGGCCTCGGCAACATGCATTTCAAATCCAGCACCAATCGTGCGCCCCGCCAGCACACCCTGGGCGAACCGGGCGAAGAGTTTGAGTTGGCGCTGGAATTGAAGGTGCTGGCCGATGTGGGCTTGCTGGGCATGCCCAATGCGGGCAAGTCGACGTTTATTCGCGCGGTGTCGGCGGCGCGCCCCAAGGTGGCTGATTATCCGTTTACCACGCTGGCACCGAATCTGGGTGTGGTGCGGGTCGACAGCGAACGCAGCTTCGTCATTGCCGATATTCCGGGACTGATCGAAGGGGCGGCGGAAGGCGCAGGCCTCGGCCATCAGTTCTTGCGACATCTGCAGCGCACGCACTTGTTACTGCATCTGGTCGATATTTCGCCGCGCTGGGAAGCCGGCGATCCGGTGCGCGAGGCGCGTGCCATCGTCGAAGAACTGCGCAAGTACGACCAGCAGCTCTATGACAAACCGCGCTGGCTGGTGCTGAACAAAATCGACATGGTGGATGAAGCCGAACGCAAAACGGTGGTCGCGCAGTTTGTGAAGGACTACGACTGGCAGGGTCCGGTGTTTGCGATTTCGGCGCTGGATGGGTCAGGTTGCACTGCGCTGACCTATGCGATCATGGACTACCTGGGCACGCAGGCGGCCAGACCTGTCGAGGATGAGCCGACGGCGGATTCCGCCCCCGCTTAAAGTCCCAGGGATTCGGCAGGCGACGGCGTGTCGCCGCCCACCCGCTTCCAGTCGTTTTCCTGCAACGTCACCTGATACCTCGCCCAGCGGGCGAATTCTGCCGGACTGCAATGGCCTTTCTTGCGGCGGCAGGTGCCGGCGACTCCCTTGAAGTGAGCCACCGTCTCGCCGGTCTCGGAGTCGGCGGTGATTGCGGCCAGCTGGCGCACGCCCCAGGTGCGGCCATAGGCGCCATTGCTGTAGAAATATCCTACCTTGAGTTCGTCCAGGCTCATGTCGTGATGCGTCGGTAAATGTCGGTAACCTTGACCGGTAATTGTCGCACGTCATCCAGAATGATGTAACGCGCCGCGCCGTACATGTGCGGCAGGTAATCACGTGCTTCACGATCCAGCGTGATGCAAAAGGGATGGATGCTGGTGCGTGCGGCTTCAAGCAGCGCCATGCGCGTGTCCTCGATGCCATACACACCACGGTAGACATCGAAGTAATCGTCCGGGCGGCCGTCCGAGAGCGTGACCAGTACGCGGGTTTTCGCTTCGATTGTATTCAACAGCTTGCTCACATGACGGATGGCGAAACCCATGCGCGTGTATTCCTGCGGGCGGATTCCCGAGATGCGCGCCTTCACCTCGTCGTCGTAGGCGTCGTCAAATGTTTTGATGCGGAACAGTTCGCAGCGCTTGCGCGTGGTGCCGGAAAAACCATAGATTGCGTAGCGGTCGCCCAGCAGTTCCAGCGCTTCGCACAACAGGATCAAGGCTTCGCGCTCAGCCTCGTTGATCCAGCCCTTGGTCGAGCCGCTCATGTCCACCAGAAACGCCACCGCGATGTTGCGCTCGGCACGGTGCTGGCGCTGGAACAGACGGTCGCTCATTTCACGGCCGTCCCTGGCATCGGCGAGCGCCTCGATCAGCGCGTCGAGATCGATTTCGTCGCCCTGGGTCTGTCGTTTGTCGAGGCGGTTTTCATCGCGCAGCGCCTCGAATTTCCTGCGCAGATGTTTGACCACGCCGGCGTGTTTGGCCAGCGTGTCGCGATGGAAATCATCGTAGGCCGGGGTGACGGTTTTTTCCCGCATCACGCACCAGTTCTTGCGGTAATGCTGGCGGCCATGATCCCACTCGGGGTACAGCTCGGCGCCTTTTTCATGATAAGTGCCTTGCCATACGGCGTCAGGGTCTTCCGGCTGGTCGAACACGCGGTTCGGGTCATATTCACCGTCGCCCGCCGGGGTCAGGTATTCCGGCGGAATCTCGCCGAAATCGAGGTACACCGAGATGAGCAGTTGCTTGACGTCATCAGGCGGCGCGAGCAGTGCGCCGTCGAGGGTGATATCGAAGTCCAGCTGGCCGTTTTCCTCGCGTGGGTCGACTTCCAGCACAGGCGGTGTGTTGGCGGCGGCAGGCGCGGCTTGCGCGGCGCGGTGTTCTTCCAGCAGTTCGGTCAGCTTGATGCGCAGCCGCGCCTTTTCCTTGTCCAGCCGTTCGGCGCGGGCGGCGGCGATGGCATCCGGGCGCAAACACCCCTGGTCGCTCCACTGCGGGCAGTCGGCTGCTTCATATGCAGCGGAAAGCAACGCCAGGCTGTCGTTCAGCGTGGCATCGTGTGCGGCGAGCACCGTCTCGAAGCGCTGCCAGGCAGGGGGCAGTTCGGGATCGAGCTGCGCGCGCAAGCGCAGCATCTGGCGGTGCAGTCCCGGCAGTTCGTGCGCAATGCACGCGCTCAGCCGCAGCGTTTCCAGTGCGTAAAGGCGGGTGAGCGCGCGTTCGGGGTCGGCATACTCGGCAGCGACCGCTGCATGGTCGATGCGCAGCGTACCGAAACGCGTTTGCGCCCACAGCAGTGCCACGGTGATTTTGGCGAGCTGAAAGTTGTCGTCCAGGTTGGGTAGCGTGGCGATCAACGGCGGCAGCATGATGCGCTCGCCGTCAGTCCAGGCGGCATCGCCTTCCTCGATGCGCAGACGCCGCCCGGACAGGCCGCAGACGAAATTGCCCAGCACCGGTGCGATGTCCTCGAATAGCGCGCCCGCAGCGTCGTTCTGGTGTTGCGTGGGGTCGAAGCTGTCGACCTGTTCCATCACCCTGAGCGCGTTCTGCAAGCCGCTGCGGTCGAACACGTCGCAGGTATGGATTGCCCAGGCTTCGAGCATGCGGCGCTCCATGCGTGGTAACAGCGCGGGGGCGCGGCGGCCAAACTGCCAGGCCAGGGTGATGTGGGTCGAGGCAATGCGGCGGATCCAGACGAGGATGAAATCCTGCTCGTCGCGTGCGAGCTGTGCCAGTTCGGCGGCGAGTTTCTCAACCTTGAAATAGGTGAACTCGGTTTCCAGCCAGGCGTGGAGGCTGGCTTCCATCTCGACGGAAGTGAGCGGTGGCTGCGCCATCAGAAGATGGACGAGGAGAGTTCCTGGATCGCTTTCAGCATGTCTGCATCGTCGGTGACCGCCTGCGCCACTGCTGCCTTGCACGCCGACACCGGACTGACACCATCGGATATGAGCTTGCCCGCATGCACGAGCAAGCGGGTCGAAGCCCCTTCTTCCAGACCGCTGCCTTTGAGATTGCGGGTCATTTGCGCGAAGCGGACGAGGCTGTCGGCGACCGCTTCGGAAACACCGGATTCGGTGGCGACAATGCGCCGTTCGAGCGTGGCAGACGGGTAGTCGAACTCCAGCGCGACAAAGCGCTGCCGGGTCGACTGCTTCAAGTCCTTGAGCACGCTTTGGTAGCCGGGGTTGTAGGAGATCGCCATGCAGAATTCAGGCGGCGCTTCGACGACCTGGCCGAGTTTTTCCATCGGCAGGCTGCGGCGGTCGTCGGCCAGCGGGTGGATCACCACCATGGTGTCCTTGCGCGCTTCGACGATTTCATCCAGATAACAGATGCCGCCGCAACGCACCGCACGGGTGAGCGGTCCATCGACCCACACGGTTTCGCCGCCCTTCACCAGATAGCGGCCCACCAGATCGGACGCGGTGAGGTCGTCGTGGCATGACACGGTGATGAGCGGGCGCTTCAGCCGCCACGCCATGTGCTCCATGAAACGGGTCTTGCCGCAGCCGGTGGGGCCTTTCAGCAGCACCGGAATCTGTTGCCGGTAGGCCGCCTCGAACAGCTGGATTTCGTCGCCGATGGCTTCGTAATACGGCTCTTTTTCGATGAGGCGGTGGGAGGGGTCGAGGGTGCGTGCGTTCATGGCGGAGAAAATCAGAAGCAACCGGATTGCTGTTTTTTACCTTCCAGGTCTTTGATTTCCTGATCCCATTTATTCATCTGTTCCTGCGTATAACCATTGCGCCGCGCCTGATCCATTTTGTCGAACACCTTTCCGAGTTTGTCGGTGAGGCTGTCGCACTGACGCGCGGAGGCGCGTGGCGCGGGTTTGCCCGTGGTGGACTGGGTGCTGAGATGGAGGGTGGCGGATTCGTTGGGTTGCGGGGTGGGAGCGGGAGCCGCCTGGACGGGTGGCGGTTTTGCGGCGCGGGGCTTGACCGGATCGGGTACCGGCGTCGGATCGATTTCCACCGAGCGGACTTCGCGTGCGTTGCGGCAGGGCAGGTTCGAATAGGTCACCCTGCCTTGCGCGTCGGTACATTTGTTTAACGAGGCCGCTTCGATGGTGGGTGCGGCCAGGCTGGCCGCACACCCGAGAAGCATGATCAGATGCCGCATGACTTCAAATTTTTCCTGAATATTTTTCGTCTTCCAGCGCCATTTTCTTCTGGAATTCAGCTTCCTTACTCTGCTCGGCCAGGGCGCGGCGGCGTTCCAGACGCTTTTCGTAGGCCCCAGGATGCTGCTTGACGAATTCTTCGCCGAACAGGGCGTGGCGCAGAAAATTCATGCCGAAGTCGAGCAGGGCTTCGTCGTCGGCGATCAGCGTCGCCATGATTTCGACCGGAATATCGTAGGTGTCATTGAAACTCGGGCTCATGACAAAGGCACGGAAGCGGTCGATGTCGTAGCTTGCCATGAAGAACAACTGATTCGACACCGGCGTGGGCTTGCCGATGGCCGGTCCGGCCGATTTGCGCTTGACTACCAGTTGGCGCCAGGCATGGGCTTTCTGGTCGTATTCGACCACACCTTGTTCGGCACGGTATTGTTCGATGGTCTGCGTTTTGTCTTCGAAGTGACCGAGGCAGTGTGGTTCCTTCACCAGCGCATAGGCACTGCGATCGACGTATTCGTCCGAGCGGCGCATCGTCATCAAGGCGACCGGATAGTAGCGACAGGCAGTCGGGCGGTCTTCGTAGACGCCGCAACCTTCGGGGGTCATGAACTGGCAGGCGGTGCCGCCTTCGACCGGATTCAGCTTGATGCCGGGCATCCCGTCCTTGTCCATCTCGAACGGGATGGAGTACTGCTTGAGGAAGTCGCCGGATGACATATCCAGACGTTTTTTCAGGCGCAGGACGTCGTATGGAGTCAACGGGATATCGATGTTGCTGCAGCAGGCGTTCCAGCATTTGACGTTGCGATGGCAGCGGAATTGCAACTGCGCATTTTCCGCCAGCATGATGGGTTTGACCGGGCTGCCCGCAAACGGGGAGTCGTCGATCAAGTCTTTGAATTCATCTTCGTTCATTTTGCTACCTCGCGGGACCTGGTCCCTTACTTCAAAAATCAAACAACACGCAATTGGGAGTGCGTAGGGTACGCGCTTTCGACTGAATGCTGAACAACCTTGCTTGTCTTGCTGTTATTGAAACCGGAAAAAAACCGGGCGCCGTGAAGGCGCCCGGAGTTTACTGCTTACTTGATGAATCAGTGAGCAGCGGGCTTGAACAGCTTGGACTTGTCGACCAGATCCACGTGGGCGCGCTTGAAGCAGTTCCACTGTTTGGAGTTCTTGTCATAGACCGAGTTCACGAAGCAGTGCCAGTTTTCCTCATCGACAAAGTTCTTGTCCATGCGGTAGTAGAAACCGGGGTAACGGCTTTCTTCACGGAACTGGATGTGCTTCATGTGGGCTTCCGCCGTCAGGATACGGTGGTAGTTTTCCCAGGCGCGGAGCAGTTCGTGCAGGTCTTTCGCACGCATCTTCTCGGCGTCTTCCTTCAGCATGTTCAACTTTTCTTCCGCCACGCCCAGCATGTTGGCGTTGGTGGTGTAGTAAGTCGCGACGCCGGCAACATACTCGTCCATGATCTTCTGCAGACGGAACTGCAGCATCTTGGGCGTGATGTAGTTGGGGTTGACGTCGATCGCCGTGGTGTAGTCCTTGTGCTCGAGGTAGGTACGCACCGGCTTGTAGATTTCTTCCACCAGCTGCTCGACGGAGGTGTCGAGTTCGGGTTTCCAATCCTTGTTATCGATGCAGTACTTGACCATGGACTTGGCGCACATGCGGCCTTCGGCGTGCGAGCCGGAGGAGAACTTGTGGCCGGATGCGCCCACGCCGTCGCCAGCGGTGAACAGACCCTTGACCGTAGTCATCGAACGGTAGCCCCAGCTCCAGCCTTTGGGCAGGTGAGCCGGAATCTTGCCCGCATCGGCGTGGGTTTCGGTGGTCGGTGCACCCAGATCGGTCGGACCCGACACCCAGATGCCGCAGCAACCGGAGTGCGAACCCAGCAGGTAGGGCTCGGTCGGCATGAGTTCGGAGTTTTTCTTCTCCGGCTCGACGTTCTCACCCACCCAGATGCCGCACTGGCCGACGCACATGTCGAGGAAGTCTTCCCAGGCTTCGGCTTCCAGGTGCTTCACTTCGCGCGGGGTCAGCGTTTCACGCAATTTTGCCAAGGCGGTCACGGTGTCCATGTAGATGGGGCCGCGGCCTTCCTTCATTTCCTTCAGCATCAGGTGGTTACGCAGACACGATGCGGGCACGGCTGCCTGCCCGTAGGGAGGGTAGTCGTTCAGCAGTTCCTTGTTTTTCACCATGTAGACTTCGCCGTAGGCGTTGACGGCCTGGGCCTTGAACAGCAGGAACCAGGCGCCGACCGGGCCGTAACCGTCCTTGAAGCGGGCGGGCACGAAGCGGTTTTCCATCATGGTCAGCTCGGCGCCGGCTTCGGCAGCCATCGCATAGGTGGAGCCAGCGTTCCACACCGGGTACCAGGCGCGGCCGGTACCTTCACCGACGGAGCGCGGACGGAAGATGTTCACGCAGCCACCGGCGGCCAGCAGAATCGCCTTGGCCTTGTACACGACAACCTTGTGGTCGCGGGTCGAGAAACCGACGGCACCGGCGATGCGGCTCGGGTCGTTCTTGTCGTTGACCAGCTTGACGATGAAGATGCGCTCTTCGATGCGATCCATGCCGAGCGCCTTCTTGGTGGCTTCAGCAACGATCCACTTGTAGGATTCGCCGTTGATCATGATCTGCCATTTGCCGGAACGCACGGGCTTGCCGCCGTCCTTCAGCGGGGTCATGCCCTGGGCGCCGTCGTGACGCTCGCCGTTTTCGTCGGTTTTCCAGATCGGCAGGCCCCATTCTTCGAACAGGTGCACGGAATCATCCACGTTGCGGCCCAGGTCGTAGGCCAGGTCGTCGCGGGTGATGCCCATCAGGTCGTTGGAGACCATGCGGGCGTAGTCGGCAGGATCCTGCTCGGAGCCGATGTAGGTGTTGATCGCGGACAGACCCTGCGCCACGGCGCCGGAGCGATCCATGGCAGCCTTGTCGACCAGCTTGATTTTCAGATCCATGC
Source organism: Thiobacillus sp. (assembly GCA_049588075.1). Taxonomy (GTDB): domain Bacteria; phylum Pseudomonadota; class Gammaproteobacteria; order Burkholderiales; family Thiobacillaceae; genus Thiobacillus. The sequence continues at coordinate 18,048 of JBAVFD010000055.1, read as the reverse complement.
CCAGCTCGGCCTTGGCGGCGTCTGCCCAGCGCATGACTTCGTAACCGGCGCCGCAGCAAGCCATGCCGCCGCCGATCAGGAGGATGTCGACTTCCTCCTGGACTACTGTGGGATTACCAAATTCTCCAGCCATTTCGTTTACCTCTCTAAATTACTTGCGAATCAGTTCGGCAGGGTTGCCGGCACGGTAACCACCCATCATGTCCCGGGTGAACGAACCCGTGGATTCGATATCAGCCATCTTGGGCATGGGCTTGTTGCCGTAGGGATCGATCGAGCCTTCGGGCGTGGTGCGGATCGGGAACTTGAAGCGCTTCAGCACGCCGTTGCGGAACTTGATGGTCCACATGATGGAGTCGGAACCACGCAGCGGCTGCACCATGCCGCCCAGCGGCACGACGTCGGCGTAGTGGCGGACTTCGATGGCCTGCTGCGGGCAGATCTTCACGCAGGAATAGCACTCCCAGCACTGCTCGGGTTCCTGGTTGAACGCGCGCATGGCGTGGCCGGTTTCCGAACCGTCCTTGTCCAGCTTCATCAGATCGTGCGGGCAGATGTACATGCAAGCGGTCTTATCCTGACCTTTGCAGCCGTCGCACTTGTCGGTACGAACATAGGTTGGCATTACAGTCTCCTAAAGTTAGCTAACAATCCGCGTACGTCGCGGTCCGATTAGAACTGAACCCGTCCTTGGCCGGGGCGTATCGCGAATCCGCTTCCGGTAGGCTCGTGTCCTAAAACCCTTGTCCTGATCAACATCGCATGCCGATCAGGAAAAAATCACGCGGCCGAGTGGCCTTTCAACTCGATCTTGACGTTCTGTTCGGCAGACAGACCAGCATAGTATTTCTGCAGCACCTTGGCGACTTCGGGGCGACTGAATTCGACTGGCAGGTCCTGGCCTTCCGACAGCATCGAACGCACCTTGGTGCCGGACAACAGGATGCGGTCGTCCTTGGTGTGGGGGCAGGTGCGCTGCGAGGCCATGCCGCCGCACTTGTTGCACCAGAAGGTCCAGTCGATGTTCATGTTCACGGTTTCGAGCGAACCCTTGGGAATTTCGTCGAAGATCTTCTGCGCGTCGAACGGGCCGTAGTAGTCGCCGACACCGGCGTGGTCGCGGCCGACGATCAGGTGCGAACAGCCGTAGTTCTGGCGGAACAGCGCGTGCAGCAGGGCTTCGCGCGGGCCGGCATAGCGCATGTCCAGCGGGTAGCCGGCCTGGATCACGGTATTGGGGGCAAAGTAGTTGTCGACCAGCACGCTGATCGCCTCGGAGCGCACCTCGGCGGGAATGTCGCCCGGCTTCAGCGCGCCGAGCAGCGAGTGAACCAGTACGCCGTCCATGGTCTCGATGGCGATTTTGGCCAGATATTCGTGCGAGCGATGCATCGGGTTGCGGGTCTGGAAGGCGGCGATCTTGCTCCAGCCCATCTGTTCGAACTTGGCGCGGGTCTCGGCCGGCGTCATGAACTGCTCGCCGTATTCTTCCTTGAACGTGCCGGTGGACAGAACCTTGACCGGGCCGGCCAGGTTGTACTTGCCCTGGGCCATGACCATCTTGACGCCGGGGTGCTCGAGGTCGGTGGTCTTGTAGACCTGCATGCACTCGTGGGCCTTGTCGATGGTGTACTTGTCGGTCACCTTCATGGTGCCCATGATCTCGCCGGACTCGCCGTCCACCAGGGCGATATCGTCGCCATCCCGGATGCCTTCGTCGTCTGTGGAGAGGGTGACGGGGATGGGCCAGAACAGGCCGTTCGCCATCTTGTAGCCGTCGCACACGCCCTGCCAGTCGGATTTGGTCATGAAGCCATCCAGCGGCGTGAAGCCGCCGATGCCCATCATGATGAGGTCGCCGGTTTCGCGCGAGCTCATCTTGACTTTGGGCAGCGAGGCAGCGCGGGCTTTCTCGGCGACAAGCGCGGCGCCCGTCAGCAGCAGGGGTTTGAGTTCTCCGCCGCCGTGGGGGCGTACCAGTTTGGACATGCTGTCTCCTCAGACGTGATGGGGTTATTTAAGTCGGAGGAGCATAGCACCGGGCTTGGCGGCTGAATAATGCTTTATTTTTATTTGAGGATAAGCGGGTTTGATATTGCGTTTCCGCAAAAAATTTAGCCCGGTTTGACCGGGCTAAATTGTTCTGGATCAGATGCTTATGCGCGAAATCTCAAGCGTCGAAGAAGGCGGGCATGTCGGTTTGTTCGGTCTTGATCACGTCAACCCAGGCAGGTTTGGTGTCGGCGCCGGCCGCAGCGAGTTTTTTGGTTTCTTCGTAGAGCATTTTCCAGCGGTTGTAGAGACAGTCGCTGACCTTGCGCATGCTCGAATCGAAATAGGAATTGTGCAGGTCGCCGATGGTGCGGGTGAAGGATTCCATCTGTTCCAGCAGGTTATGCGGGTAGCCGTGACGATTGGGGTCGGCGTATTTGACCATTTCGCGTTTGACTGCGCGTACAAAGACCTTCTGGCCTTCGGTGAGGTCGGCTTCGGTGCGGGGCGCGCCACCGTAATTCATCACTTCGTGGATGAAACCGTTCAGGCGTTCGCCGAAGTCGAAATTGGTGTAGTCGACGTTTTGCATAAGTTCTCCGTTAATTCAGTTGGTGCTTTTGAGGCTGAAATGACTCCGCCGCTATCCTACGCCGCGCGATGCGGCTGTCCAGAGGCTTCTCGGTGCGGGCCAGCGCTTATTGCCTAAGCCCTTGAATCCAGCGGGAATAAATTTTGTCCGCCAGCTGGTGGAGTTGCGCAGTGCGGGCGAGCATATCCGCCTGAATGGCGCCGGGCGACTGCACGCCGGGGCTGTTGCTGGCGGCAATCTCGGCCGCGCCGTGGTCGCACCAGCTGGCGATCAGTTCTGGCGTCATCTCGACATGGCATTGCATGCCGATGTGGCGGCCGTTCAGCACATAGGCCTGGTTGGCGCACCAGGCACTGTCGAGAATGCGCGTGGCGCCCGGCGGCAGGCTGAAGGTCTCGCCGTGCCAGTGAAACGCCAGCATCGGCGCGGGAGCATCGCCCAGCCAGGGGCGTGCGGCGTCGGCGTCAGTGACGCGGACATCCCCCCAGCCGATTTCCTTCACCGGATTGACGCCGACCGTCCCCCCCAGTGCTTTCGCTATCAATTGTCCGCCCAGGCAGTGGCCGATCACCGGAATATCGGCCGCGACCGCCTGACGAATCAGCGCCAGCTCGGAATCGATCCAGGGCAGGTCGTCGTTCACGCTCATCGGGCCGCCCATCAAGCACAACCCGGAAACACCATTAAGGCTCTCGGGCACGGCGTCGCCCGCGTCGATGCGCACCAGCTGCCAGGGGATGCCGTGACGATCCAGGAACGTGGTGAAATAACCCGGCCCTTCAGTGGCGGAATGTCGAAATACCAGGACAGGATGCATGATGGCTTTCAGGAAAAACGCAGCGCTATTGATGTTTCTCGAATGAACCGGTTGCAAGCATTTTCTTCAACGCGACTTTCTCCGCCTGCCGCTTCGCGCTCGCCGGCTTTTCATGCTCGCCCGCACAACGCTGAATCGCCAGAGCAACATACGGGTTGCGCGGTTTGGGCACGCGCTTTTTCAGCGGCGGCTTCATGCGTGGGCGAGGGCGAACGAGCGGGCGCGTTGGGCGACGCGCGCTTTTTTCCAGTTGTTCGCGGCGATCAGCAGGCCCAGTGCGATGAAAGCGCCGGGGGGCAGAATGGCCAGTAGAAATCCCTGATAGTTGGGCAGCACATGCAGCACCAGACTTTTGGCTGCCGCGCCAAACACCAGATCGATGCCGGAGAACAGCGTGCCCTTGCCGGCGAGTTCGCGGATCGCGCCCAGCACCACCAGCACCAGCGTGAGTCCCAAGCCCATCGCGATCGCATCGATCGCGCTGTGCAGCGGGTGATTCTTGGCGGCGAAGGCATCGGCGCGCGCCAGCACGATGCAGTTGGTGGTGATGAGCGGAATGAAAATGCCCAGCACCAGATACAGCGGATGCACAAAGGCGTTCATCGCCAGGTCGATCACGGTGACCAGCGCGGCGATGATGAGGACGAACACCGGAATGCGGATTTCGTTCGGCACAAAGTGGCGCACGCTCGACACCGCACCGCTGGAAGCCGCCATGACCATCGTGGTGGCCAGCCCCAGCGACACCGCGTTGATGACGTTGTTGCTGATCGCCAGCAGCGGGCACAGGCCGAGCAGTTGCACCAGCCCGGTGTTCTGCTTGATGAGGCCGTTGTGAAACAGGCTGCGGATTTCGGTCATCGTGATCATGGCTTGGTCTCCCCGGAAGCAGGCGGCGCTGCAAAGGCTGCGCGGTGCCGTGCAAAATAATCGAGCGCGCTTTTCACCGCCTTGACCACCGCGCGCGGGCTGATGGTGGCACCGGCGCGGGCGTCGAATGCGCCGCCGTCCTTGGCGACTTTCCAGTGCTTGGGCTCGGGTTTCAGCAGCGACTTGCCGACAAACTGATCGATCCACGCGCTCTTGGCATGATCGATGTAATCGCCCAGCCCCGGCGTTTCATGATGGGCGGTGACACGCACGCCGCTGACGCTGCCGTTCGCGTCGATGCCGATCAACAGGAAAATATCGCCGCTGTAACCGTCGGGCGCGACGGCTTCGAGCACCACGCCGCTGAACCGGCCACCGCGCCGTGCCAGCCAGAGTGACGAGGCTTTCCGGGTGCCCAGCAGGTCGTCGGGCGGCACGCTTTGCTGGGTGGCCAACAGGTCGTTGTCGTACAGCGTTGTGGGCAGCACCTGGCTCAGCAGCGCGAGTTTCTCGGCTTGCAGGCCCCGGGCAATGGTCGGCTCGGTGCGGTCGTGGGTGAATGCCAGCAGGGCGGTGCCGGCCAGCGCAAAGACAAACAGGATGGTGCCGGTGCGCAGCGCATTGCGGCTGGCGACGCTGAAGCTCACGTGCGCGGTCCCTCGTGTGTCCCGCTCGCGGTTTTTTTCATTTCACCGCCACGCTTGACCACGGCTTCGCCGTACACGCGAGGTTGCGTGTACTGGTCGATCAGCGGCACGGCGAGGTTCATCAGCAGAATGGCAAAGGCGACGCCATCGGGGAAGCCGCCCCAGGTGCGGATGACGATGGTGAGAAAGCCGGCGCCCAGGCCAAAAACCAGTTTGCCGCGCGGCGTGGTCGCGCCCGACACCGGATCGGTGGCAATGAAGAACGCGCACAGCGCCACCGACGGCGCGAAGAAATGAAACCAGGGTGGGCCGAAGCGTCCGGCATCGAAGAAATGCAGGAAGCCTGCGGTGAGCCAGACGCCCGCGAGGAAGGCCATGGGAATGTGCCAGCTGATGATGCGCTTGCTCCACAGGATCAGCCCGCCGATCCAGAAGGAAAAGGCCAGCCACTCGAAACCGGTGCCGCCGAAGCGGCCGAAGATCGGCTGCACCATCACTTCGTCCACCGTGAACTGCTGAATCAGGCCGGTGCGCAGCGTGTCGAGCGGCGTCGCCATCGTCACCGCGTCGAGTGTGGCGGCATCGAGTCCGCCGAAAATGGCGGCTGCGCTTTGCGCGAAGCCGAGCGTCGGCCCGAGTTCGGCCGGCCCTGCCCAGTGCGTCATCTGCACCGGAAACGACACGATCAGCACCGCGTAGCCGACCATCGCCGGGTTGAAGATATTCTGCCCCAGCCCGCCGTACAAATGCTTGGCGACGACAATGGCGAACAGCGTGCCGGTGACGATCAGCCACCAGGGTGCCAGCGAAGGCAGCGACAAGGCCAGCAGCCAGGCGGTGACGACGGCGGACAGGTCGAGGAGGAAGGGTTTGACGGGATAGCCGCGCGCTTTCAGCATCGCCGCTTCGGCCGCGAGCGCCGTGACGGTGGCGAGCGACAACGTGATCAGGATCCCCGGGCCAAACAGCCAGACGTACACCGCGATGCCGGGCAACAAGGCGGCCAGCACCCAGGCCATGACCTGGGTGACGCTGCTGGGGCTAAGTATGAATGGGGAGGGCATCAGGTCTTCTCTTCGGATTCCAGCGGTTTCCTCGCCAGTTCGCGGATTTTAGCCCGGCGCGCTTCGATTTCCGCGATCTCAAGCTGGGTGTCGGGCGACAGGTTGTCGGTGTTCCTGGGAGTGGCTTCGGCCTTTTTCGCCTGCGCGCGTGCCAGCGCGGCGGCGATCAGCGCCTTCTTGGCGTCGGCTTCGCTGGGGGCGGCGCTGCCCGGTTCTGCCTTGCCGGCAGGCGCGGCTGCGAGTTCGGTGCGCTGCGCCTGATCCAGCGCGGCTTGCGCCCGCGCGGCCTGCGCCTTGGCCGCGAGTTTTTCGGCCTTCTCCGCTTTCTCGCGCTCCTGGCGGAACAGGCGGAATTCGTGGCGCTCGCGCGCCAGGTCGGAGGCGCGCTTGTCTTTTTCGTGCGCCCAGATTTCGCTTTTGGCGTAACGATAGAAATCGACCAGCGGGATGTGGCTGGGGCAGACGTAGCTGCAGCAGCCGCATTCGATGCAGTCGAACAGGTGGTATTCCTGCGCGCGGCCGAAGTCGCCCGCCTTGGCAAAGCGGAACAGCTCCTGTGGTTGCAATGAGGCCGGGCAGGCATCGGCGCAGCGGGTGCAGCGGATGCACGGCAGCGCACGCGGCAGCGGCGGGAACAGTTCGGCCGATTTGACCAGGATGCAGTTGGTGGCCTTGACCACGGGCACGTCCGTATTCGGCACCGGCATCCCCATCATCGGCCCGCCCATCAGCACGCCGGTGCTGTTGTCGCGGTCGCCCGCCACCTGGATCAGCGTGTCGAACGAGGTGCCGATCAGCACCTCGACGTTCTGGGGGCGCAGCACATGGCCGGTGACGGTGACCAGCCGCGAAATCAGCGGCTCGCCGTGATGCACTGCGCGGGCAACCGCATACGCGGTGCCGACGTTGAACACCTGCAGGCCGACATCGGTGGAACGTTTGCCGATGGGAACCTGTTTGCCGGTGAGCACTTCGGCCAGCTGCTTGGCGCCGCCACCGGGGTAGATCGTCGGCACGGCAACGACCTCGACCGCGAAGTCGAGCTGACTTGCGGCGGCCTGCATCGCGGCGATGGCTTCGGGCTTGTTGTCCTCGATGCCGACCAGAATTTCGGTGCTGCCCAGCAGATGCCGCATCACTGCCACGCCCTGCAGGATGGCGTCGGCGTGGGTGCGCATCAGCATGTCGTCGCAGGTGATCCACGGCTCGCATTCGCCGCCGTTGATGATCAGGGTGGGGCAGGTTTGCGTGGCGCCGGGGTCGAGCTTGACCGCGCTGGGGAACACCGCGCCGCCCAGTCCGGCCAGGCCCATGTCGCGCAGATGCATGCGCAGATCGGCCGGCGCCATCGCCTGGTAATCGAGCGGCGCGTGGTCGATCCATTCGTCGCGGCCATCGGTTTCGATCGTGATGCACCGGTCGGGCAGGCCGGAAATATGCGGCACCGGCTGCATGTCGATGGCACGGACGATGCCCGAGCTGGATGCATGCACCGCCGCCGAGACGGTGCCGTCGGCCGCCGCGATCATCTGGCCTTTCAGCACCCGGTCGCCGACGTCGACCACGGGCTTGGCCGGGTTGCCGATGTGCTGGCGCAGCGGGATCACCAGTTTTTTGGGCAGCGGCGCAGGGTGGATCGGGCGGCCCGTCGATTCGTCCTTGTGCTCCGGCGGGTGGATACCCCCCTTGAAGGTGAACAGTTCGCGGCTCATGCGACGCCCCTCTCCGGCAGGGAGGTGGACGGACATTGTTCATCGCGTCGGGGGCTGCGCGCATTCGCGGTCGTTCGCACGTTCCGAGGCTCTCTGCTCATGCGACGCGCTTCAGTTCAGCTGCTTTGATCTCAACCAGCGGATGCTTCCACTTCCAGTGCGGCAGGTCCTCGGCAATCGGCACCATCGAGATGCAGTCGACCGGGCAGGGCGGCAGGCAGAGTTCGCAGCCGGTGCATTCGGCCGCGATGATGGTGTGCATCTGCTTGGCCGCGCCGGCAATCGCATCTACCGGGCAGGCCTGGATGCACAGGGTGCAGCCGATGCAGGTCTGCTCGTCGATGAAGGCCACCGATTTGGGCTTGGGCGTGCCGTGGCTTTCATCCAGCGATTTGGCTTCGATCCCCAGCAGATCGGCCAGCTTTTTCACGCCTTCCTCGCCGCCCGGGGGGCACTGGTTGATGTCGGCCTCGCCCTTGGCGATGGCTTCGGCGTAAGGCTTGCAGCCGGGAAAACCGCACTGGCCGCACTGGGTTTGCGGCAGGATGGCGTCGATCTTTTCCGCCAGCGGATTGCCTTCCACCTTGAAGCGGATGGCCGACCAGCCGAGGATCAGGCCGGTCACGACGGCGATGCCGACCATCACCAGAATCGCAGCGAGCATTACTTGACCAATCCGGAAAAGCCCATGAAGGCCAGCGACATCAGGCCGGCGGTGATCATCGCAATGCTGGAGCCCTTGAATGGCGCGGGGATGTCACATGTCTCCAGCCGTTCGCGGATGCCGGCAAACAGGATCAGCACCAGGGTGAAGCCGAGCGCGCCGCCGGCACCGAAAAACAGCGATTCAATGAAGCCGTGCTGTTCCTGCGCATTCAGCAGGGGGATTCCCAATACCGCGCAGTTGGTGGTGATCAGCGGCAGATAAATCCCCAGCACCTGATACAGCACCGGGCTGGATTTATGGATGAACATCTCGGTGAACTGCACGATCCCGGCGATCACCACGATGAACGACAGCGTGCGCAGGTAGAACAGCTCGGGGCCGAGCAGATATTCGTTGACGAGGTAGCTCGCGCCCGACGCCAGCGTCAGCACGAAGGTCGTCGCCAGCCCCATGCCGATGGCTGCTTCCAGTTTCTTCGACACGCCCATGAACGGGCACAGGCCGAGAATCTTGGCCATCACGATGTTGTTCACGAACACCGTGGAAATGAGGATGAGGAGGTAGGTTTCCAAAGCGGGCCATTCAGGTTAAGCGCGCATTATCCGCTGAGGGAGGCGTTGGATTCAAGCTGCTTCCAGCAGGGATATGCCTGCTGTCGGGTGGCCCCGGCTAAATCAGCGCCTTGCCGCTGGCCCAGAAGTCGTAGCCCTTGCTGAGGAATTCGTCCCACGGCAGGTAATGCGAACCGTCGCAGGAGAAGGTGAGGCCGACGACGCCGTTGAAGATATTGAGGGTGCCGCTGCGCAGGTAGAACATTTCGTCCATGAAACGCAGCTCGCGCAGGCCCTTGAGCACCGCGCGGATCCGGTCGCGCGGAATCAGGGCGTCGGCGGGGTAGCTGCGCTTGGGGTAGGCCAGGCAGGTGTTGGGATCGGTCAGCGCGTCGATGTCGAGCAGGCGGTAGCGGTAGGGGTCGTCGAACAGCCAGATGACGGCGCGGCTGCTGGAAAAGTGCAGGATGACGTGGAACACGCCGCGTTCGGTCATCAGTTCTTCGAGCACGCCCAGCACGGTGTCGAGATGGATGTCCATCTGGCTGTCGCTGCGGGTCTGGTGGAACACGGTGCCGCGGATGGCGGGGTCGCCCTTGATTTGCCGCCAGTGGGTGGGTTCTTCGTAGAGCTGGTTGGTCAGCGGCAGGTTGCGCAGGTCGAAGTCGGCGCCGACAAAGCCGAGCACGCGGCCCTGGGCGTCGCGCACGATCTGGATGGCGGTGAGCGAGGGGCGCTTGGCACGCTGGCTGATGTAGGCCTGCGACAGCAGGAAGCCTGCGCTGGGAACGCGCTCGTTCATGTAGGGGCGGTCGGCGCGGTTGCGTCCGAGGTCGATTGCCACGGTGCCGTCGCGGCTGATGGTGTCGCTGATCTGGATGGCCTGGGTGTCCATGGCATACAGGTACTTGCCGATGGGGAACTGCGCCCATGCCTGGGCGAGGGCTTCATTCAGACGCTGGCGGTCGCCCCAGACTTGGCTGCATGCCTGGGCAGCTTGCGCCAGGGGTTCGCGCAACAGGGTTTTGAGCGCTTCGCGCTGTTTGGAAATGCTGTCCGCAAGGGTGTCGGATGATGGGGGCATGGGTTTGTATAGGACGTTGCTGCTCAGGTTGTTTGACGTGGGTGTTGCGCTGATGATGGGACGCGAGCCCCGGTGGGTCAAACGTTAGCCGGCTTTGATTACAAGGGCAAGTCGTGGGGGACGGCACGATCGTGCGGCAGGGGGCGATGCGTTGGGCCGCCAAGCTGAATCCGCAGGCCCCAATAAAAAGCCCGGCTTGCGCCGGGCTGAAATGAGGAGCTTGTGTAATTATTATTTGCTTACGGTGCCAGGGTTTCCGGGCAGGTTGCCGTCGAGGCGCCCTTGAGCGGTTGAATCATCGGGAAGTCGTAGCCGGGGGGGCTGATGGACGGCAGACGCTTCACGGTGAGGCGATGGATCGGCAGGTTGGCTGCGGTCACCGTTCCACCCAGGTTGACCTTCAGGTACTTGACCACGGCCTCGCTGATGTCCATCACATCCAGGCTGTTGGGCAGCGTGGCGGGCGCACCCGGGCCGGCGACCTGGACGATGCTGCCATCCGTCTTCACGACCTGGATCTGGCGGCCGATGCAGGGGTTGCAGTTGTTGATGGTGGTGCTGGCTTCCGCATACCAGTAGCCGGCGACCGTGTAGCCGTCAGCAGCATTGTTAGCCATATCCACGCACTTCTGATAGTTCGGATTGGCTGCGCCGGCGACAAGGGCGCGGCCATCATAGACCTGGTGGTCGTCAATGGGCACGCCGCCAACCTTGATGTTGGTGCCGCGGGCGGTGCTCCAGGGAGCGGAGGTGCGGTTGAGGATGGTCATGGGCGTCGGATTCACCGGGGTGGCACCCATGAAGCCGCTGCAACCGTCCACGTCCATGGTGAGGCCGCTGTAGCCGAACATCCAGCCACCGGTCCACTGGCCGGGATCGGAATGGAAGGTGCCGCCGATCGAATTCTCGATGGCGAACTTCAGGTCGGCGCCGCAAGCCTTTTGAGTCCGGCCCAGTTTGGCGGCGATCGGGATGTAGTGGTAGATGTCCTCCATGGTGATGGGCCAGCCTGCCGGGACGTGAGTGCCATAGCGGAAGCCGCGCAGCGACGCCGACGGGGCCTGGCCAATGGCAGCCATGGCGTCGGCGATCAGGTCGTGCGAGGTGCCCTCGACCACGCCGGGCATGTCCTCATTCACGAAGTTGGAGCGGTGCAGCCCCACCTCGGTGAAGGCGACGACCTCGTCCACCGGGCGCATCAGCATGGTGGTGTTGCCCCCCACTGTCACCGTCTGGCCAGCCACGAAGTCAGGTCCTGCCACAAAGGGCGCGCGCGCAGCGGTCACCTTGGCGGCAATGACCGGGTCTTCGGCAATGCTGTCAGTGATGATGTGCTGCTTGAAGTTAATGTCGGTGATCACGCCTTTTTTCACCATCAGCTTCAGCTGGCCGACCACTGTACCGTCCTGGCCTTCCTCGACGATCAGGGTGTGGTGGTCGGGAAAGGCTGGGTTCACCGCGTCGATCGGCGTGGTGGTGCGCTCATGCATGTCGGAGTTGAGGATGACGTCCGGAGCGGGAGCGAGGGTCTCGGCAATCTGGATATCACGGGACATTTCCATCTCGGACATCATCACGACCACATCGACCTTCTCAACCTCGCGCAGCTTTTTGACGAAGCACGGCACTTCGGTCTTGCCGTCGGTGAACTGGTAGTTCTTGGTCACGTTGGGGCTGATGGCGGCAATGGCGCGCGCCGTGGTGAAGCCGAGGATCCCGACCTTCACATTGCCCACTTGCTTGATCATGTAGGTCGGCAACACGCGCTTGAGGTAGCGCTGGGTGTTGGTGGCGGGATCCAGCCCTTTCACGCCGCATACGGCGCTGTCGTCAAACTGGTTGGTGTAATACAGGTTGGCCCCCATGGCATTCCAGTTGGCCAGGGGCGGGGTGGTTGCGGTGCCCTTGAAGGTCTCCTCGAAGCGGGCCGGGCCGTACAGAAAGTCCCAGTTGCCGGGGACGTGGGCCACATATCCGAAGTTGTTCAGCACGTCGATCATGGCCTGGCCGCGGGAAAACAGCGCTTCGCCGGAACCCTGGACCGTATCACCGGTGTTGAGCAGGAGCGAGTGGTCGACGCCATTTTCATCAATGGCACCGGCGCGAATTTCCTGGATCTTCGTATACATGCGGGCCACGCCGCCTTCCATGCTGTGGCCGATCTCGTCGCTGCGCAAATTAGGCCGCGGCACCAGGTGACCATGGATGTCGCCGGTCTGGATCAGGATCACAGAGCCCGTTCCGGCACCGGCAAGCGCTGCCGCAGGAATCAGGCTCGCTGTGGCAAGTCCCATCACCGCACACAGCTGTTTGATACGCATTTTGTGGGCACTGGATTGCTTGATCAGCCCCGCCCTTGGGTTGTGGTTCTTCATTGGATTCTCCTCCGTTACGGTTGTCGAACCTCAGCCGGGGCTCGTAACAAGGGAGACGGGCGATAAATACGGTTTATTCCCTTTATATTGAAAACTGGTACGAATATGCCATCAAGAAATGGCCACGCCTGAAATGGCTTTCGGGCGGAGAAACCGGCTTCGTGGAGCGTGCAGGCTTACCGCAGCGAAATCACCGGCCAGCCCTTTCCCAGTGCGTGGGCGTGCAGCGTCGTGTCGGGATCGACCGCGACGGGGTGCTGGACTTTTTCCAGCAGCGGCAGGTCGTTGTGCGAGTCGCTGTAGAACCAGCTGCCGTCGAGTTGGTCGAGGCGGGTGCCGTGGGCTTCGAGGAAATGCTCGAGGCGGGTGACCTTGCCTTCGCGGAAGCAGGGGGTGCCGGCGACTTCGCCGGTGAAGCGGCCGTCGATGGCCTCGGGGTCGGTGGCGATCAGGTGGGGAATGCCGAATTCCTGCGCGATCGGGCCGGTGACGAAGCTGTTGGTGGCGGTGATCACGGCAACCAGGTCGGCATCGTTCAGGCGCTGCTTGACCAGGTCGCGCGCGGCCTGGGTGATCATCGGCCTGATGCGCGTTTCCATGTATTCGGCATGCCAGGCGTCGAGCTGCGCGCGGCTGTGGGTGGCCAGCGGGCGCAGGGCAAAGGCGAGGAAGGCGTAGATGTCGAGCCGTCCGGCCTTGTAGTCCTCGTAGAACGCCTTGTTCTTGGCTTCGTAATGCGCGCCGTCGACCGCGCCCTTTGCGATGAGGAACTGCCCCCACTCGTAGTCGGAGTCGCCGGCGAGCAGGGTGTTGTCGAGGTCGAACAGGACGAGGTTCATTTTGAGTGGCGAGCAGGGAGCGGTTGGCAGGGGGCAGTGAATTGCGGAATCAATGCAGGGTTTCGTCGGCGCCGCAGCATTTCTTGTATTTCTTGCCGCTGCCGCACGGGCAGGGGTCGTTGCGGCCGGGTTCGGGGGCTTTGCGGATGGGGGCGTGCGGGACGAAGCCGCGGTCGAGCCAGAATTCGCGCAGGTCGTAGGCGGCCCAGATGGCGCTGGCGACGTGTTCGTCGCGGTTGAGCTTGCGCTCTGCGGGCGTCCAGTCGGCTTCCGGGGTGATCAGCGCGTAGAACGGGTCGAGGCAGGCGTCGACGAAGGTTTCGTCCTTGCTGTCTTCCGGCAGCGCCCAGTCGTCCTCCCAGTGCTCGACCACGATCAGGAAACCGGCCGCCCACAGCTGGCCGTAGGCCGGCATGTCCTGCCGGACTTCAGCGGCTTCGGCTGCGGGCAGTTCGCTCAGCAGGCCTTCCCAGTCCATGATCAGCGGCACCAGCGCCTTGGGGTCGGCGAGGTTTTCCACCGGGGCGGCCAGCGCACGCGCGATTTCGTTGCGGCGGCGGTTGAAGCAGTCCATGAACAGGCGTTGTTCGGCTTCGTCCTTGAACACGCTCATGCCCTGTTCGCCGAACAGCACCGGGAAATACTCCTCCGGCTCGATCACGCGCGGCGCAACCAGCAGCGCGGTGGTAAAGCCGTCGATGCCTTCGAGCGACAGCGGCAGGTCGGCGCGCTCGGACACGTCGTGGATGAGATCGGCGTAGGCGGCCAGTTCGTCGTCGGACAGCGGCTTGTTGGGCAGGGCGGGCATAAGAACTTTCGTGGCGGCGGGGTTGAAGCGGCATCGCGTAAAATCCGCCCATGAATTTTACCGCGCCCGCCCTGTTTGCATCCGTGCTCCCCGAATCATTTCATCTCCTCGGCGGGCTGGGGCTGGCATTCCTGGCCTGGCGCTGGCTGATGTCGGGCGACTGGCGGCAGCTGGCCGACCCGCAGCGCCTGAACCTGTTTCTCGGCGCCACAGTGCTGGCGCTGGCGCTGTGGCAGATCCGCGCCGGCGTGAAGCCGGGCCTGTCGTTTCATTTGTATGGCATGGCGGCGCTGGCGCTGATGTTCGGGTTCTGGCGTGCCACTTTTGCCGGCGTGCTGATTCTGCTGGCGAATGCGGTATTCGGCCGGGGCAGCTGGGGAGAGCTGGGCCTGGATGCGCTGTTGACGGCGGCGCTGCCCGCCGCGGTGAGCTGGGGGGGGTTCCGCCTGCTGGACCGTTACCTGCCGAATCATTTTTTCATTTATGTGCTGGGCAACGGTTTTTTCGGCGCGGCGCTGTCGGTGGCGGCGATTGGCCTGGCGACCACGGCACTGATGGCGCTGGCCGGCGCGTATCCGCTCGATTATCTGCTCACGCATTACACGCCGTATGCCCTGCTGATCAGCTGGGGCGAGGCGTTCACGACCGGCATGGTGATCACCGTGATGGTGGTGTACCGGCCGGGCTGGGTCGAAAGCTTTGATGACGTCAAATACATCCAGAATAAATAGCGCCTTGCACATCCACTATCCCGACCTGCCGGTCAGCCAGCGCCGCGACGACATCCTCGCCGCGCTGCAAGCCAATCGCGTGCTGATCCTGTGCGGCGAGACCGGTTCGGGCAAGACCACGCAGATTCCCAAGATGTGCCTGGAGGCCGGGCTGAGACCGGGCAAGCTGATCGGCTGCACCCAGCCGCGCCGCATCGCCGCGCGTTCGGTGGCGGCGCGCATCGCGCAGGAACTCGGCGGCGAGCTGGGCGGCATCGTCGGCTACAAGGTGCGCTTCACCGACAAGGTGCGCCACGACACCGCGATCAAGGTGATGACCGACGGCATTCTGCTGGCCGAAAGCCAGGGCGATCCGCTGCTGAGTCGCTACGACACCATCATCATCGACGAGGCGCACGAGCGCAGCCTCAACATCGATTTCCTGCTGGGCTACCTGAAAACGCTGGTGGAGAAACGCGCCGACCTGCGTGTGGTGATCACTTCCGCCACCATCGACGCCGAGCGCTTTTCGCAGCACTTCGGCGGCGCGCCGGTGATCGAAGTGTCGGGGCGCATGTATCCGGTGGAACTCCGCTGGCGGCCGATTGAACGCGAAGACGACACGGAGGCACGCAAGCCCTCTCCCCAACCCTCCCCCCGTAGCGGGGGAGGGAGCAAACGTGATGCCCAAAGCGATATAACTGCCATTCTCGACGCCACCGACGAGCTGGCGCGTCTCGGCTCCGGCGACATCCTGGTGTTCCTGCCGGGCGAGCGCGAAATCCGCGACACCGCCGAAGCACTAAGAAAACACCATCCGCCGGGCACTGAAATCCTGCCGCTGTTTTCCCGCCTGTCGGTGGCCGAGCAGGACGCGATTTTCAAGCCAAGCAACCAGTCGCGGCGCATCGTGCTGGCGACCAACGTGGCGGAAACCTCGCTCACCGTGCCGGGCATCCGCTACGTGATCGATCCCGGCACGGCGCGGGTGAAGCGTTATTCGGCGCGCAACAAGGTCGAGCAGCTGTTGATTGAGAAGGTGTCGCAGGCGTCGGCCAACCAGCGCGCCGGACGCTGCGGACGGGTCGCCGACGGCGTCTGCATCCGCCTGTACGACGAGGCCGACTTCGCCAACCGTCCGCGCTTCACCGATCCCGAGCTGCTGCGCTCGTCGCTGGCCGGCGTCATCCTGCGCATGAAGACGCTCGGTCTGGGCGACGTGGTGGGCTTTCCCTTCATCGATCCGCCGAGTTCGCGGCTGGTGAGCGACGGTTATCAGCTGCTGGCCGAGTTGCACGCGCTGGACGAGCAGGGGCGGCTGACCGAGATCGGCAGGAAGCTCGGCAAGCTGCCGCTCGACCCGCGCATCGCGCGCATGCTGCTGGCGGCGGAACAGCAGCGTTGCGTCAACGAGGTGCTGATCATCGCCAGCGCGCTGTCGGTGCAGGATCCGCGCGACCGGCCGATGGAGCGGGCGCAGGCGGCGGACGAGAAGCACAAGCTGTTCGCCGACGAACGCTCGGATTTCATGGGCTGGCTGAAGCTGTGGCGCTGGTACGAGGAGCAGGTGCAGCACAAGAAAACCAACCGCCAGCTGCAGACGCTGCTGCAGGACCATTTCCTGTCGCCGCGACGGATGCGCGAATGGCGCGACATCCACGGCCAGTTGCATGCCCAGGTCGCCGAACTCGGGCTGCGCGAGAACGAGAAAGCCGCGGGCTACGACGTGATTCATCAGGCGCTGCTGACCGGCCTGCTCGGCAACATCGGTTTCAGGTCGGACGACGTCAAGGCGCGCGCCAGACCAGGTGAAGGCGCGGGTCGCGCCAGGGCGGGCGAGGGCAATTATCAGGGTGCGCGCGGCATCAAGCTGTCGATCCATCCCGGCTCGGCGCTGGCGAAAAAGGGCCCGAAGTGGGTGATGGCGGCCGAGCTGACCGACACCGGGCGGCTGCTTGCGCGCACCGTTGCCGAGGTGCGGCCGGAGTGGATCGAGGCGGCCGGACAGCATCTGCTGACGCGCATGTACATCGAGCCGCACTGGGAGAAGGAGGGCGCGCGCGTGGTGGCGTTCGAGCGCGTCAGCCTGTACGGCATCACCCTGGCGCCGCGCCGCAAGATTCATTACGGCAGCATCGACCCCGAGCTGTCGCGCGAGTTGTTCATACGCGGTGCGCTGGTGGCGGGGGAATACGACACCGCTGCGAAGTGGCTGGCGCACAACCGCGCGCTGATCCAGGAAATCGAAGACCTCGAACACAAGGCGCGCAAGTCGGGGGTGTGGCTGGACGAGGAGCGCATTTTCCGCGTGTTCGACGCGCGCATCCCCGCCGGCATCCACAACGGCGCGGCCTTCGAGAAATGGCGGCAGCAAGCCGAGGCCGTGAATCCGAAAATCATGTACCTGCAGCGCGAGGACATCCTCGGCGAAGGCCTCGGCGCGGATCACACGCTGTTCCCCGAAACCATGCGGGTCGACGGCGTGGCGTGCACGCTCAAATACCGCTTCGAGCCCGGCCATCCGCTCGACGGCGTGACCCTGCAGCTGCCGCTGTACCTGCTCAACCGCATCGAGCCGGCGCAGGTCGACTGGCTGGTGCCCGGCCTCATCCGCGAAAAACTCACCGCGCTGCTGAAGCTGCTGCCCAAGGACAAGCGCCGCCCGCTGATTCCGTTGCCCGATACGGTGACGGCGTTTCTGAGTGTCGAGAACCCGGGCGAGCGCACTTTGACCGGCGCACTGGCAGCGTATATCCGCAAAAAAACCGGCGTCGACATCCATCCCGACGAGTGGTCGGGCGACTTGCCTGCGCACCTGAAAATGAATTTCAGCATCAGCGACGACAGCGGACAGGAGCTTGCCAGCGGGCGTGACCTTGCCGCGCTGCGCCAGCAGCTGGGTGGCGCAGCGCGCATCACCTACGGCGGGGGGGCAGAGGACAACCCCTTCGAACGCAGCGGACTCACCGAATGGAATTTCGGCGACCTGCCCGAGCAGATGAAGTTCAAGCGCGGCGGCCGCGAACTGGTGGGCTATCCGGCGCTGGTGGATGCGGGCGACAGCGTTGACTTGCGTCTGCTTGACACGGCCGCCGCGGCGCAAGGCGAAACCCGGCGCGGCGTGGTGCGGCTGCTGCGGATCGCGCTGGCCGCCCAGTTCAAGCAGCTCGACAAGGATCTGTCGCGCGAAACCGCGTTGGCCATGAAATACCGTCACTTCGGCAGCGCCGAACAGTTGCGCGCGGCGCTGATCGATGCCATCGCCGCGCGCGCGCTGCTGGGCGACGACGACACCCCGCGCGACGAGAAAACCTTCAACA
>JBAVFD010000054.1:0-17555 GCA_049588075.1 Thiobacillus sp. | reverse complement strand
GGCGTGGAGCGGCGGCAGACGGCCGGGCGGTGGCGGTAACAGCGGGGGCACGTTTGACGGAGTGCGGCCGGTGCGAGCCCGCGGGTGCCGGTGCCGGCGTTGTGATGGGCGCCGCTGCCGTTTGTTCCACGGCGGGTCCCTCACGGACGCTGACCGCTTCCACTTGTGCAGGCGGGTCGAGCAGCACGACGTAATCACGTTGCAGGCGGGCTTCGCAGCTGGATACCAGCACAAACTGCGCGACCGGGTCGTTGATGGGCTGCGAGGTGCGTATGTGCAGCAGCGTCTGTGTGCCCGCCTGCTCGATGCTCAACTGCGCACGCGGCGGCGGGAGGATGCTCCCCGCGCTGGCGTCGAGGCTGAAACAGTCCGCTGCGATGGCGGGGGTGATGTCCTGCAGGGCGACGGTCACGTGCAGCGGCTGTCCGAGGAACGAGCGCACGCTGATTTCGCCCAGCCCGAGCGCTGCGGCGGAACCGGCATGGCACAGGCACAGCAGGAGACAGACGGGTTTGAGTTTCACACAGACGCTGAATAAAGGGGACACCCCTGTATTCCGGCCAAGAACGCTGTAACTTTAGGGGTGGCGCGAAATTGGCATGTTTTTTGGTTTCAGCTTCAGCCCAGCAGGACCAATGTCCACACCACCACCACGTTCACCAGTGCGATCATCACCGCCGCGCTGCCCATGTCCTTGGCACGCTTGATGAGCAGATGGTGCTCCAGCGAAATGCGGTCGACCGCCGCCTCCAGCGCCGAATTCAGCAGTTCGACCGCCAGCACGCCCAGCACCGCGGCGATCATCAGCGCGCGTTCCACCCCGGTTTTCCCCAGATACCACGCCAGCGGAATCAGCAGCAGCGCCAGCAGCACTTCCTGGCGGAATGCGTCCTCGTGCCTGAATGCAGCGCAGAGTCCGTCCCAGGTGTAGCGGCTTGCGTTCAGCAAGCGCCGCAGGCCGGTTTTGCCCTTGTACGGGCTGATGGGTTCGGTCATGCCGACGGCTTGTAGGCCAGATCCAGTTCACGCGCGGCCTTGACGTCGTCCAGGCGCCGCACCGGCAGGCTGTAGGGCGCGCCCTTCACCAGCGCCGCGCTGGTCTCGGCTTCGTGCTTGATCTTGATCATGGCGTCGACAAAGCCGTCCAGCGTCTCGCGGCTTTCGGTTTCGGTCGGCTCGATCAGCAGGCATTCCGGCACCAGCAAGGGAAAATAAGTCGTCGGCGCGTGGTAACCGTAGTCGAGCAGGCGCTTGGCGAAATCCATCGCCGACACGCCGGTGGCGTCCTTGAGTTTTTTCAGCGTGACGATGAACTCGTGACTGGCGCGGCGCTCGGGGAAGGCGAGATCGAAACCGGCTTCGCGCAGCCGCGCCATCAGATAGTTGGCGTTGAGCGTGGCGTATTCGGCGACGCGGTGCATGCCTTCGCCGCCGAGCAGGCGCGCGTAGATGTAGGCACGCATCAGCACCCCGGCGTTGCCCATGTTGGCCGACAGGCGGCCGATGGATTGCGGCAGATCGATTTCAGTTGCCAGGCGGTACAGGCCGTTGTCGTTCAGCACCAGCGGAATCGGCATGAAAGGCAGCAGCCGCTCGGCCACGCCCACCGGACCCGCGCCCGGTCCGCCGCCGCCGTGCGGGGTGGAGAAGGTCTTGTGCAGGTTCATGTGGATGACGTCGAAGCCCATGTCGCCGGGGCGCACCTTGCCGAGGATGGCGTTGAGGTTGGCGCCGTCGTAATACAGCAGGCCGCCGGCGTCGTGCACGATCTTCTGGATGTCGGCGATGGTCTTCTCGAACACGCCGAGCGTCGACGGGTTGGTCAGCATCAGGCCGGCGGTGTGCGGGCCGACGGCGGCTTTCAGTGCGGCGAGGTCGACGCTGCCGGTGGCATCGGTGGGGATTTCCTTGACCGTGTAGCCGCACATCGTCGCGGTTGCCGGATTGGTGCCGTGCGCCGCGTCCGGCACGATGATCTCGCGCCGCGCGGCGTCGCCGCGCGCGTCGTGGTAGGCGCGGATCATCGCCACCCCGGCGAATTCGCCGTGCGCGCCGGCCATCGGCGCCATCGATACGCCCGCCATGCCGGTGACGTCCTTCAGCATTTCCTGCAGCTCGAACATGCTGGCGAGGAAGCCCTGGCCGGTCTCGTCCGGGCTCGCCGGGTGGCGCGCCAGGAACTGCGGCAGCATCGCCAGCGAATTGCACGCGCGCGGGTTGTACTTCATGGTGCACGAACCGAGCGGGTAGAACTGCGTGTCGATCGAGAAGTTGAGCTGGCTCAATCGTGTGTAGTGGCGCACCACGTCGAGCTCGGAAACTTCCGGCAAGGCCGGTGCGTCCTTGCGGCGGAGCGCGGCGGGCAGGTCGTCGAGGCTGCCCGCGGCAGCGGGCAGTTGGGCGGTGGCAGTGCGGCCGCGGCGGGAATGGTCAAATATCAGCATGTTCGAAAACCTGGTTATCCAGAAGCACGAAGATTTCCTTCGTGTTCTTCGTGGACGAAAATTACTTCAAAGCAGCCAGCGCGGCGTCGTAGTTCGGTTCCTGCTTGATCTCGGGCACCAGTTCGGCGTGCAGCACCTTGTTGTTCTCGTCGAGCACGACCACGGCGCGCGCGGTGAGGCCGCACAGCGGGCCGCTGGTGATGGCGACGCCGTAGTTCTTCATGAACTCGGCACCGCGCATGGTCGACAGCGTGGTCACGTTGTTGGTGCTCTCGGCGCCGCAGAAGCGGTTCATCGCGAACGGCAGGTCGGCCGAGATGATCAGCACGGCGGTGTTGCCGACCGCGGCGTCGTTGAATTTCCTGGTCGAGGTCGCGCACACCGGGGTGTCGAGGCTGGGCACGATGTTGAGGATTTTCTTTTTGCCGGCGAAATCGGCCAGCGAGACGTCGGCCAGGTCCTTGTTGACCAGCTTGAAGTCGGGCGCGGTGTCGCCGACCTTGGGGAAGGTGCCTGCGACGTCGATGGGGGTGCCGCCTAGAGTCACTGCCATGTTTGCTCTCCTTGAATCAATCAATCAAATGTCGGGCGCAGCAACGATTGCACCCGATTCACTCCGTGCCCACTAACTGCTGGGCTTGTCGTAGCGAGCCAGGTGCTCGTCCAGATTCTCGCGCAGCATGGCTTCGTATTGCTGCAGGAAATAGGCGATTGCAGCTTCCTTCTCTGCAATGAACTCCGCCTTGCTTCCGGATGCCGCGGTGATGACGAAGGCATTGAATCGTGCCGCCGCGAACAGCGCAGCCGCGCTGACCCGGCTGGGCTTCGTCTCGTTGAGCTGGGTATTGGCCAGCTGAATGAACGAGTCGGCCAGATCCCAGAATTGCTTGTCGCGTACTACATCGCTCATGGTTGGCTCCAGCTAGCTCTTGTACGCACACGGCGGGGCTTCGCGCCGCTTCGACAGGATGCGTTCCATCTGCTGCGCGTAGTGGTCGAGGTCGGCGGCGGTCTTGGTTTCGGTGACGCACACCAGGATCGCCTGGCCGAGTTCGGGATACCAGCCTGAAATGTCCAGCCCGCCGAGGATGCCCTGCGCGCGCAGCGCACGCAGTACGTCCTTCGCATTGTCGTTGAGCTTCAGCACGACTTCGTGGAAGTACGGCGATGCAAAGGCTCGGGTGACGCCGGGAATCGCCGCCAGCTTGTCGGCCAGCGCCACGGTGTGGGCGTGGCTGACCGAAGCCACCTTGGCCAGGCCCTGCGGTCCCAGCAACGCCATGTATTGGGTGGCAGCGGTGACCACCAGACCCTGGTTGGTGCAGATGTTGGAGGTGGCCTTGGAGCGGCGGATGTGCTGCTCGCGCGCCTGCAGGGTCAGGGTAAACCCGGGCTTGCCGTCGAGGTCGATTGTGCGGCCGACGATGCGCCCCGGCATCTGCCGCACGAAATCCTGGCGGCAGCACATGAAACCGAAATAAGGACCGCCCGAAGCCATCGGCGCGCCCAGCGGCTGGCCTTCGCCCACCGCGATATCGGCGCCTTTGGTACCCCATAGACCGGGCGCTTCGAGTACCGCGAGCGTGGTCGGGTTGACCAGCGCAATCGCCAGCGCGCCCTTGTCATGCGCCCAGTCGGTCAGCGCGTGAACATCTTCCAGCACGCCGAAGAAGTTGGGCTGCGGGATCACCAGTCCGGCGAATGCGCCCGGGTCGGCCGGCAGCACGATTTTTCCAGTCGCGGGGTCGTAGTCGAGCTCGACCAGTTCGATGCCCTGGTTCTTCACCGTGGTGTTGACCACGCGGCGATAGATCGGGTGCACGGTCTTCGGCACCAGCACGCGGCGCGAGGTCTTGTGCGAACGGACGGCCATCAGCACCGCCTCGGCCAGCGCCGATGCGCCGTCGTACAAGGACGCGTTCGACACGTCGAGCCCGGTCAGCCGCGTCATCATGGTCTGGTATTCGTAGATCAGCTGCAGCGTGCCCTGGCTCGCTTCGGCCTGATACGGCGTGTAGGCGGAGTAGAACTCGCCGCGCGTGGTGATCTGCCAGATCGCCGCCGGGATGTGGTGTTCGTAGACGCCGGCGCCGATGAAATTGGACCAGAAGCCGTCGGCCGACGCGCGTTCCTGCATCAGCCGCGCCACCGCCATTTCGGGCAGGCCGTCGGGCACGTCCCTCAGCTTGCCGGTTTTCAGCGCGGGCGGGATTTCGTCGAACAGGTCCTCGATGCGGGCGGCGCCGATGGCGCCGAGCATGGCAGAGACGTCTTCTTCGGTGTGGGGGATGAAGGGCATGGTTAAAACCTTGTTATCCGCGAATACCCGGAGGGCATACAGGACGCGAAGACCTGCGAAGTTTTTCTTCGCATCCGTTCGCGCCCAGCGCGGATGAAAAAATCAATGGGCTTCGGATTCCACCAGTTTCTGGTAGGCCGCCGCGTCGAGCAGTTCGCCGACATCGCCCGCGTTGGCAGGCTTGAGCTTGAACATCCAGGCGGCGTAGGCATCCTTGTTCACCGCTTCGGGGCTGGATTCAACGTCATTGTTGGCGGCGATGACTTCGCCGGCGACCGGGGCGTAGACGTCGGACGCGGCTTTCACCGATTCGACCACCGCGCATTCCTCGCCCTTGGCAAGGCTGCGGCCGGGGGCGGGGTTTTCGATGAACACCATGTCGCCGAGCAGGTCCTGCGCGTGGTGGGTGATGCCCACGGTCAGCGTGCCGTCGGCTTCGACGCGCACCCATTCGTGGGAGGGGGTGTATTTGAGGTCTGCGGGGATGCTCATGGTTTGCTCCAGGTAAATATGTTTCCAACTGCGCCGAACGATCAGTTTCTCGTCCTGCGCGGTTCAGCTTTCAATCAGGATCCTGCCGTTGCGCACGAACGGATATTTCACCACTCTGGCTTTCAGTTTCTTGTCGCGGATCTCGACTTCGACTTCCTCGCCCGGGGCGATGCCGAGCGGAATGCGGGCGAGGGCGATGGACTTTTCCATCGTAGGCGAAAACGTGCCGGAGGTGATTTCGCCGGGACCGTTTTTGGTCAGCACTTTCTGGTGGCTGCGCAGCACGCCTTTATCCAGCAGCAGCAGGCCGACGAGTTGCCTGGTTACTTCGCTCTTTTCCAGCGCGGCGCGGCCGACAAAGTCGCGTTCGGTCTTCAGGTCCACCGTCCACGCGAGTCCCGATTCCAGCGGCGAGGTGGTTTCGTCCATGTCCTGGCCATAGAGGTTCATCCCGGCTTCCAGTCGCAGGGTGTCGCGCGCGCCGAGGCCGATCGGCTGGCCACCGGCTTCCATCAGCGCCTTCCAGAAGAAGGGCGCGGATTTCGCCAGCACCATGACCTCGAAGCCGTCTTCGCCGGTGTAGCCGGTGCGGGCGATGAACATCTCGCCCATGGCGGCGGCGTTGAAGGGTTTGAGGGCGGCGGTGATGCTGTCGACGCCGGGGAGCGCGTGGTTCAGTGCCTGCGTCGCGTGCGGGCCCTGGATTGCAATCATCGCCAGGTCGCGGCGCGGGGTGAGGCTGAGTCCCATGCCCCAGTCGGCGTTGCATTTCTCCATCCAGGCGAGGTCTTTTTCCGCGGTGCCGGCGTTGACCACCAGGCGGAACCAGCTCTCGTCCATGAAGTAGATGATGAGGTCGTCGATCACGCCGCCGGATTCGTTGAGCATGCACGAGTACAAGGCCTTGCCGGGCACCTGCAGCTTGTCGACGTTGTTGGCGACCAGGCGGCGCAGGAAGGCGCGCACGTTGGCGCCCTTGATGTCGAGCGGCAGCATGTGCGACACGTCGAACAGGCCGCAGCCGCTGCGCACCGCATGGTGTTCCGAGAGTTGCGAGCCGTAGTTGACCGGCATGTCCCAGCCGCCGAAATCGACCATTTTGGCGTCGAGTTCACGGTGAGTGGTGTTGAGCGGCGTGTGTTTGAGTGTGGACATGGGGCACCAAAAATAAAAAAAGGGTGGGGCGCGGTTGCGCTCCACCCCTCTGTCCTTGGTACCTGAGAGATTACGGCCAGTGGATGCTGGATCCTGTGGCCGCTGCCCCTTCGGTGGCAGCTTCGCTGGTGTTCAAACCAGTGACTGCGCTCTCCAGAGTGTTCCTTTCGTTGCGGTCCTTTTGCCTGAGCGATTCCGGGTGAATTGCGCCTTCGGCGGCATGCGTTGCATGCACTCTTCCGCAACGGGAACGCGCACTATACCGAAGAAGCTTCAGGCCGACCAGCCTTGCGCGTTACCTGAGCCGGATCAATAGCTTAGCTGCAAGTCGAAGCCCATCGGCGCGAGGCCGTTCACGGTGAGCGGCAGGTTCAGCGGCTGTTCGCTGCGCGGCGGAATGCCGGCGGCAATGCGTTCGGCATCGCCGAGGTATTCGCTGGGCGCGAAGCTGCGGCGCGCCAGCGGGCGGTTGCGCTGATCGGTCAGGGTGAGCAACAACACCGGCCAGGTCTGGGCGTGGTCGGCGCGGTTGCCGAGGGTGAGGACGAGTTTCAGTCGCCCGCCGGCTTCGGTTTGCAGATCGGAGCCGACGATCTGCAGCAGCGCCAGATTTTTGGGCAGCGAGAGGGTGCAGCCGAGCGCGGCGCATGCCTGCTCGAATGCGGGGCGGGTCTGCGGCAACCGGCTGACGAGCGTGTCGCGCAGAAAGTAGGTGGTTTGCGCAAGCAGCAGCACCATCAACAGCGCGCTGGCCATGGCCCACACCCAGGGCTTGATGCGGCGCGGCGCGGACGGGATGCGCGCCGTGCCGGGCATCGGCGCGGCATATTCGATGTGCGCGGCAGGCAGGGTCGGCGTAGCGGCGGCAGTCGGCGGGGACGGGTAGGCACCCTCGGCGGTCGCGGCAGGGTAAGCGGGGGCTGGGTAGATCTGCGGCAATGGACCGGTGTCGTCCCACACCGGAATGTCGGGATCGATGAGGATGATCGAGGGCAGGTCGAGCGAGGCTTCGCGCTGGGCGATCCCGTGGATGGCGATTGCGGCCGTCGTTTCCTCCGCGTCCTCCGTGTCGGGGGCGGCCGCAGACGTTTCCTCGCCGGCGGGGATCGCGGCGGGCACCGCCTCGCGGGTTTCATGCTCGGCAGCGGGCGTGGCTTCCGGCAACGGGGCGGTTGCAACGGTTTCGGGCTCGACCGGAGGCAGTGGTGAGCCGTCTTCCATCAGCAGGCTCGGGCGCGCATCGAAGGCGGCGCCACACACGCTGCATTGCACCCAGCCCTGGGCGGCGCCGAACTGATCGGCACCGAGGCGGAACACGCTGGCGCATTGCGGGCAGGTGGTGCGGAACGTCACTGTTTAATGCCGGACAGCCGCACCCAGCCTTCGTCGAGGGCGGGCACATCGAACGCAAACCACTCACGGTAAACCGCCATGACATCGCCGGCCTGCTCGGCGAGGATGCCGGACAGCACCAGTCGCCCGCCTGGTCGCACGCGTCCCGCCAGCAGCGGCGCCATGCCCTTGAGCGGGTTGGTGAGGATGTTGGCGACGACGATGTCGTACTGCCCGGGTGCGAGTTCGCCGGGCAGGCAGAAATGTGCGGTGACCTCGTTGAGCGCGGCGTTGTCGCGCGAGGCGGTGACCGCCTGCGCGTCGATGTCGACGCCGTCGACCCGGGCCGCGCCGAGCTTGGCTGCGGCGATGGCGAGGATGCCGGAGCCGCAGCCGTAATCCAGCAGGGTTTCGCCGCCGCTCAGGTGTTCATCGAGCCAGCGCAGGCACAGCCGGGTGGTCGGGTGGCTGCCGGTGCCGAACGCCAGGCCGGGGTCGAGTTTGAGATTGATGGCGCTGCTGTCGGGTGCGTCGTGCCAGGTCGGCACGATCCACAGGCGTGGCGAGATCGGGATCGGGTCGAACTGCGATTGGGTCAGCCGCACCCAGTCCTCGTCGGCCACATTGTCGACGGTGTAATCCGTGGGTGCCGTGATTCCGGCCAGCCTGGCGGCTGCCGCGAGCGTCGCGGCCACATCGGCGTCGGCTTCCAGCAGCACCACCGCGACGCTGTGCGCCCACAATTCGGCGGTCGGATAATCCGGTTCGCCGAACAGCGGCGTTTCGTCGGCCGTCCCGGCATCGGCGTCCTCCAGCGACACCGACAGCGCGCCGGCTTCCATCAGCGCATCGGACAGCGGCTCGGCCTGTTTGGAATCAACGAGAATGCGGACGGATTGCCAGGGCATGTGTGGTGAGCGGTAAACGGTAAGGGGTAAGCAGCGTGCTGTTCACCGCTGGCTGCTCACTCTTTGCCTGCGGCTTCCTTTTCCTCCGCCAGCTTGTGCTCCAGATAATGAATGCTGGTGCCGCCGGCGATGAAGGCGGCGTCGTGCATGAGAATCTGGTGCAGCGGGATGTTGGTCTGAATGCCTTCAACAACCATTTCCATCAGCGCGCCGCGCATGCGGGCGATGGCCTGGTCGCGGGTGTCGCCATAGGCGATCAGCTTGCCAATCATCGAATCGTAGTGCGGCGGCACGTAATAGCCGTGGTAGACGTGCGAGTCGACGCGGATGCCGGGGCCGCCGGGGGCGTGGTAGTTGGTGAGTTTGCCGGGGCTGGGAACGAAGGTGACCGGGTGTTCGGCATTGATGCGGCACTCGATGGCGTGGCCCCTGAACTGGATGTCCTTCTGTTTGAACGGCAGTTTTTCGCCGGCGGCGACGCGGATCTGCGTCTGCACGATGTCGATGCCGGTGATGAGTTCGGTGACCGGGTGTTCGACCTGCACCCGGGTGTTCATTTCGATGAAATAGAACTCGCCGTTCTCATACAGGAACTCGAAGGTGCCGGCGCCGCGATAGCCGATCTTGCGACAGGCTTCGGCGCAGCGTTCGCCGATCTTGTCGCGCAGCTTGGGGTCGAGTCCGGGTGCGGGGGCTTCTTCCAGCACCTTCTGGTGGCGGCGCTGCATCGAGCAGTCGCGCTCGCCCAGATGCACCGCGTTGCCGTGCTCGTCGGCGAGAATCTGGATCTCGATATGGCGCGGCGTCTGCAGGAATTTTTCCATGTAGACCATGGGGTTGCCGAAGAAGCTTTGCGCCTCGGAACTGGTCATGGCAACCGAGTTCAGCAACGCGGCCTCGGTGTGCACCACCCGCATCCCGCGCCCGCCGCCGCCGCCCGCGGCCTTGATGATGATGGGGTAGCCGATTTTGGCGGCAATTTTGATGATCTCGTCCGGGTCTTCCGGCAGCGCACCCTCGGAACCCGGCACGCATGGCACCTTGGCTTCGATCATCGCCTGCTTGGCGGTGACCTTGTCGCCCATCAGGCGGATATTTTCCGGGCGCGGGCCGATGAAGGCGAAGCCGGACGATTCAACGCGTTCGGCAAAGTCGGCATTCTCGGACAGGAAACCGTAGCCGGGATGGATCGCTTCGGCGTCGGTGACCTCCGCCGCCGCGATGATGGACGGCACATGCAGATAACTTTGTGCGGAAGGCGGTGGGCCGATGCATACCGATTCGTCAGCCAGCTTCACATACTTGGCGTCACGGTCGGCTTCGGAGTACACCACGACCGTTTTGATGCCCATTTCACGGCAGGCACGCTGGATGCGCAGGGCGATTTCGCCGCGGTTGGCGATCAGGATTTTTTCAAACATGACTCCTGAATCCCTCTCAGGCAATCACAAACAAGGGTTCGCCGTATTCCACCGGCTGACCGTTTTCGACCAGGATGGCCTTGATGACGCCACCCTGATCCGTTTCGATTTCGTTCAGCAGCTTCATCGCTTCGATGATGCATAGCGTGTCGCCTGCGCTGACGCTCTGGCCGACTTCGGCAAAGTTTTTCGCACCGGGCGCGGGGGCGCGGTAGAACGTGCCGACCATGGGCGAGCGCACGATGTGTCCCTCGGGCACCGCGTCTTCGGCGGGTGCCGCCGCGGCAACAGCCGGCGCCGCGGCCGGAGCCCCCGCCTGCATGTAGTGCTGTTGCGGTGCCGCCATCATCATCGGCGCGCCGGCAATGCTCTTGGCGATGCGGACTTTTTCTTCGCCCTCGGTGATTTCCAGCTCGGCGATGCCGGAGGCTTCGACCAGGTCAATGAGCTTTTTCAGTTTTCTGAGATCCATGGGGAGTCCTGTCCTGTAGGTGACGCAGCGCGTATTCCAGCGCCAGTTCGTAGCCGTGCGCGCCCAGACCGGACACCACGCCGACCGCGAGGTCGGACATATACGAGTGGTGGCGGAAGGATTCGCGCGCGTAAATATTGGAAAGATGCACTTCGACAAAGGGGATGGCGACCGCCGCCAGCGCGTCGCGAATCGCTACGCTGGTGTGGGTGTAGGCCGCCGCGTTGATGACGATGAAGTCGATGTGGTCGCGGCTGGCCTGGTGGATGCGATCGACCAGCGCACCTTCGTGGTTGTGCTGAAAGGTTTCGACGTGTGCGCCGGCGGTTTCCCCGCGGCTGACCAGCCCGCGATTGATATCGTCGAGCGTGGCGATGCCGTAATGCTTGGGTTCGCGGCTGCCCAGCAGATTCAGGTTGGGGCCGTGCAAAACCAAAATATTCGGGCGCAGACTGGAGACCGATTTGGCCGTGGTGCGGCCGGTTCGTTTAGTCGTCATGGCGGCAAGTTTGCCGTAAATGGGGGTGAATTGTCCAGATATTGACGCTAAATCGCATCTATGAAGCGATTTTGCCTAGTGCGGCTTCGAGTGTCGCGCGCGGCAGCCGCCCAAGGTGCTTCATCACGATGTTGCCGTCGCGATCGAGCACGATCGTGTAAGGCAGCGCCCCGCTCGGATTGCCCAGTTGCCGCGCCAGATTGCTGGCTGCCCCCTCACCGACCAGGATCGGATAGTTGACCGGCTGATGCTGCAAAAACTGCGCAACGTTGGTGGAATTATCGATGGCGAGGCCGACAAATTCGACACCCCGTGGCCGGAATTGCGCGCGCAGAGCCGCAAAATCCGGCAGCTCCTCGCGGCACGGTGCGCACCAGCTGGCCCAGAAATTCAGCACCAGCACCTGGCCGCGCCATTGCGACAGGGGCTGGGGGTGGCCTTGGGCGTCCGGAAAGCTGAGTTGCCACAGCGTCGCGGTGGACGTTGTCGGCGCCTGCGGCGCATAGCGCGTTTGCGCCAGCCAGATGCCCGCTGTCAGGGCAGCCAGCGCCAACGGGAGGGCGTAAAACAGCCGCTTGTCCATAGCCGCCCTGCGACACCCGTCTTACAGCGTGCCGTAGGAATGCAGCCCCGACAGGAACATGTTCACGCCGAGGAAAGCAAAGGTGGTGACCAGCAGCCCCACCACCGCCCACCATGCCAGCATCGGCCCGCGCAGGCCCTTGACCAGGCGAATATGCAGCCACGCGGCGTAATTCAGCCACACGATCAGCGCCCAGGTTTCTTTCGGATCCCAGCTCCAGTAGCCGCCCCAGGCTTCGGCAGCCCACATCGCGCCCAGAATGGTGGCGATGGTGAAGAAGGCAAAGCCGATGGCAATGGCCTTGTACATCATGTCGTCGATGACTTCCGGCTTGGGCAGGCGGCTCGCCAGGATGCCGCGCGAAGCCAGCAGGTAGCCGACGCCGAGCATCGCGGAGAGCGAGAACGAGCCGTAGCCGATGAAGTTGGCCGGCACGTGCAGCTTCATCCACCAGGATTTGAGCGCGGGCACCAGCGGCTGGATTTCGTGTGCGCCACGGTCGAAGGTGTACCAGAGGATGAAGCCGACCGCCGCCGAAATCACCAGCAGCACCAGGGCGCCGAGCTGCCGGGTCTGGTAACGCGCTTCGTAATACAGATACATCATCGCGGTGAAGAGGCAGAACAGCACGAACACTTCGTACAGGTTGGACACCGGGATATGGCCGACGTCGGCGCCGATCAGGTAGGACTCGTACCAGCGCACCATCAGGCCGACGAACCCCAGGGCGATGGCAGACCAGGTCAGGGCGCTGCCGGTCTTCATGATGAATTCGGAGCGGGACAGCAGCCCCGCCCAGTAGGTGAGCGTGGCCAGGACGAACAGTGCGCACATCCACATGATCGCGGCCTGGCTGGAGATCAGGTATTTGAGGAAAAACGCCTGTTCCATGCGCGCCAGATCGCCGTGATACTGGCTGATGGCGAACAGGCTGATGAGGCCGACCGCGATGAATAACCGGCGGAACGGTTTCCAGAACCAGCCGAATCCTGTCAGCGCGGGGATCGCCGCCAGCAGGATGCCTTTTTCATAGACGTCCATGAATTCGCCGAAGCGCGCCAGGGCAAACAGGGCGCTCGTCGTGACGATGGCGGCAAACAGCCAGTCGAACAGCGACAGGCGCTTGAACAGCGGAGCGGGTTGGTTGAGTGCGAGTTCCATGGGGGGTCTCCGGGTGTCTTGATTTAAGACGGCTTCACCAGCACATCGAGTGCTTGCGAGTGTTGAGAAAATTCTTTTTCGAAATCGATGGTCTGCTTGGCCGAGGACATCGCCAGCAGCGCGTGCCCCGGCTTGATGCGCAGCCACACCCGGCGTTCACGTACAAACAGCATGAAGAATACGCCAAGCGTCAGCAGCAGCGAACCGAAGTAGACCACGTTTTTCCCGGGTGAGCGGGTGAGTTGCAGGCCCGTGGCTTTGACCTCATCGTACTGCATCAGTTGCAGATAGATGGGCGCGCCATAGGCGAACATGTCGGAGACGCTGTTGAGGCTGTCGCGCACCAGCCAGCCGGTGGCGTCATCGGACTTGGGCGCGGGCAGCCCGGCCTGGCGATTGGCGATTTGCAGCGCCTCGAAGGCGGAGAGTTCGAGAATGCGCAGATAGGTGCCTGCCGCTTTTTCACGCTCGGCCGCGGGGACCTTTTCCTCGATGAAACGCCCCAGCGATTGAAAACCGCCTTCGGCAAACAAAGCCAGCATTTGTGTCGCGCTGAACTTCAGCTTGTTCTCGATTTCGGTGCCCCAGGCTTTTTGCGGCAGCGCCTGGCGGGCGAAGCGGGCGGCAATTTCAGGACGCAGTTCCGCATTCAGCAGTGCGCCGCGCAGTCGCATGAAGCTGTCGATATCGCCGTTGGCATCGAGCGGCATCCGCATGTAGCGGAAAGCTTCGTTCGGGGATTCGCGCACCCCGGACAGCATGTACCAGCGGTCGTTGAGTTGCAGCGGCAACATGTAGTTGCTGAACTCGTGCGCCTGGCCGCGCGCATCGCGCAGCTTGAACTGGAAACTCGGGCCGACGTTGTGCAGCTGTTTTTTATCGCTGACCGGGCTGCCGCCGAGTACGCTCATGGTGTCGCGGGACGGCGCGGCGGCGTCGCCCGTGTTTTCGATGTTGAACGGGCGGAAATCGGTGAATTCGAGGGTGTATTCACCCGCTGCGCTGGTCAGTTTGGTGTTTTGCTGCACGGTGCCATCGACGGGAAAGGACGAGGCCGTCGGTGAGAACAAGTTCCAGCCACGCAGCGTCAGGCGGGTGCCGCCGTCGGCAAAGCTGGCCTGGTAAATCGCGACGCCGTCGTAAATCAGCGGGTGGTTGACGGCAATCGTTGCTTCCTTGACCTTCTTGCCGGAACGGTCGAACAATTCGATGTCGCTCTCGAAGTTTTTTGGCTGGCCGGTGGTGTAGTGCTCGATGCGGAATTTCTTCAGCCCTACCGTGAAAGGCAATTCCTGCACCAGATAGCCGTCGGCGACATTCAGAAAAACCACATCTGCGCTGGAGCCTTCGGGAATCTGCACGCTGCCGCGAAACGACGGATTGGACGACGTCAGGCGCGAAATCGCCGGCACCTGGCTTTGCGGGATGTCGCGCGTCTCGATCTTCTTGTAGCCCAGCAGCTGCTGCACCTTGAATATCAGGTTGCCGTCCATCAGCCCGCCGATGCAGATCATCACAATGGCCGAGTGCGCCAGCAAATAGCCGAGGCGGTTCCAACTGCCGGCCTTGGCGGCGAGCAATACGCCGTCTTCGCGCGGCAGGTTTTTTACCGTGTAGCCCTGGCCTTCGAGGTAGCGTTGCGCGCTGGCGGCGAGTGCTTCGGGCGCGTGTGCGGTCGCCGCTTCATGCTTGTGCTTGAATGCGGCGAGCGATTGTTCGCTGACGTGCTCGCGAAAGCTTTTCATTTCGCGCACGAAATTCGGCGCGTTGCGATAAATGCAGACGCTGGTGGAACTGACCAGGAAAGTCAGGATGAGCAGAAACCAGGCGGCGTGGTACACGTCGTACAAGCCCAGTTTTTCAAATACATCAAACCAGAACGGGCCGAACTGGATGATGTAGTTGCTGTACGGCTCGGCCTGCTTCAGCACGGTGCCGATAATGGAGGCGACCGCGAGGATCGACAGCAGGCTGATGGCAAAGCGCATCGAGCTCAGCAGTTCGAACAGGGATTTGCCGAAGGAATGGGGAGCGGTGTTCATTACGATCAGAAGTAAAAAAGGGTGACTTACGTCACCCTTTCGTAGACTCAGGCAAGTCGGATAAGTTTAACGCAGCCCCTGAATATACGAAGCCACAGCCTTCATGTCGGCATCGGTCATCTTGGCGGCAATGGTGCGCATCATCTTGGCGGCGTCATTTGAGCGTTCACCGACACGGAAGTTATTCAACTGAGTGTAAATGTAGTCACTATGCTGACCCGACAGACGCGGGAACTGGGTGGGAATGCCTTTGCCCTGTGGGCCGTGGCAGGAAGCACAGGCCGGCACGCCCGCGCCGAGCACGCCGCCGCGGAAGATTTTCTGGCCCTGGAGCGCCAGGGCCTGATCCTTGGAGGTGCCCGGCTTGGGCTGCTGGGCGCTGAAATAGGCGGCCAGATTCAGCATGTCTTGCGGAGTCAGGCTGGCCACCATGCCGGACATGATGGCGTTTTTACGTGCCCCCGATTTGAAATCGGTGAGCTGTTTGTTGATGTATTCCGCGTTGAGGCCGGCCAGTTTGGGGTTGGTCGCAACAGCGCTGTTGCCGTCCACCGAGTGGCAACCGGCGCATACCTGATTGACGATGGTTTCTGCCGCCTTGGGGTCGCCTTTGGCCGCAGCGGGTGCGGCAGGTGCGTTGGCAAAAGCTGAGGTGGCGGCCAGTGTGGCAACCAGAGAGACGACGAATTTCATCTAAAGCTCCTGAAGCTTGCAAAACCTGAGAATTGCAAAATTTGGGGATTGCAAAATTTGGTGAAGCGGGTAGTTTAGCGGCAACTAATATGACTGCCAAGCCTGTGCTTAATCGTGCTCAATTCCATACCTCGGTCGCGCAGCTGCGCGACCTGCCGTACAGCCGCGCTGAAATTGCGTTTGCCGGACGGTCCAATGCGGGAAAATCGAGCGCTATCAATCTGTTAACGCGAAAAAACCGGTTGGCGTTTACCTCCAAAACCCCCGGCCGCACGCAGCTGATCAACTTTTTCGAGCTGGATGCCGACACCTATCTGGTTGACCTGCCGGGCTACGGTTATGCGAAAGTGCCGCCCGCCGTCAAGGCGAAATGGGAAGGGCTGCTGTCGCGTTACTTGCAGGAGCGAGAGGCGCTGGCCGGCATGGTGTTGATCATGGATGCGCGTCACCCGCTCACGCCGCTTGACCGGCAAATGCTCGACTGGTTTGCCCCCACCGGCAAGCCGGTGCATATCCTGTTGTCGAAGGCGGACAAGCTGTCGAATAGCGAAAAGGTGCTGACGCTGCGCGGCGTCAAACAGGAACTCGCGGCTTTGGGCAACGTCTCGGTGCAGCTGTTTTCCAGCTTGTCACGCCTGGGTGCCGAGGATGCGGCGGCCCTGGTCGAAGCCTGGCTTGCCGAGGCGCAGCAGCGGGATGCACAGCCAACCGGATAACTGGGCGCACTGCACCCAAAAAAAGAAAGCCCCGACCAAGGGAAGGATCGGGGCAAAAATGCCTTAAAGGATTAAGGCACCCGCTCAGGGAGGAGAAGCGGGAGACGATGCAAGACCGTCTGCTTCATAGAGAAGCAGCGCGTCGCAATAGTTCCACCCCTGCATGTAAATTTTTGGAGATGTTTGTGACCCTCCCATTTGGCCAGTTTCCAGCCCGGCGCATGCGCCGTATGCGCCGCGATGCCTTCTCCCGCAATCTGATGCGTGAGCACACACTTACACCCAGTGATCTGATTTATCCGGTATTTGTGCTGGATGGACAGAACAAGCGCGAGTTGGTTGGGTCGATGCCCGGTGTCGAACGGCTATCGATTGATTTGCTGTTGCCGGTGGCCGAGGAATGTGTGCAACTGGGCATCCCCGCGTTGGCATTGTTCCCGGTGATCGATGCCGGATTGAAAACCCTGGGAGCGGAAGAGGCACTCAACCCGGATGGTCTGGTGCCACGCACGGTGGCCGCACTGAAAAACCGTTTCCCCGAACTGGGTATCATCACCGATATTGCGCTCGACCCTTACACCAGTCATGGTCAGGATGGCCTGATCGATGCCAGCGGCTATGTGATGAACGACGAGACAGTGGCCGTACTGGCCCGGCAGGCGGTGGTTCATGCCCAGGCCGGTGCCGACGTGGTCGCCCCGTCCGACATGATGGACGGCCGGGTGGCTGCCCTGCGCGCTTCGCTTGAAGGCGCAGGCCAAATTCACACCCGGATATTGGCCTATGCTGCTAAATACGCCTCCAGCTTTTATGGCCCGTTCCGCGATGCCGTCGGCTCCGCAGCCAATCTGGGCAAAGGCAATAAATATACGTATCAGATGGATCCGGCCAACAGTGACGAAGCCTTGTGGGAAGTCGGGATGGATCTGCAGGAAGGTGCCGATATGGTGATGATCAAGCCGGGCATGCCGTATCTGGACGTGATCCGGCGCGTCAAGGATGCCTATGGCGCGCCGACTTATGCCTATCAGGTCAGTGGTGAATACGCCATGTTGAAAGCTGCTGTGCAAAATGGCTGGCTCGACGAGCGTGCCTGCGTGCTGGAAGCGTTGCTGGCATTCAAGCGGGCGGGGGCGGACGGCGTGCTGACCTACTTCGCGCGTGACGCGGCGCGGTGGATGCGTGATCAAGTCTAAATGTTTGTGTGTACCGGCCGATAAAAACAAGCGGGGGGCTCCTTCCCTGTTATGTCTGGAGAATCAAGGTGACGCTAGGTTTGGGTAAATTGAGGGGGCGTGGTCGTAGCATTGCCGATGATTTTGATAGGACCATCATCAG
>JBAVFD010000053.1:0-5621 GCA_049588075.1 Thiobacillus sp. | reverse complement strand
TCCTTGTGCTCTTTCGCGTATTCGATCGGGTCGGCGCCCGACTTCCAGCACTCGTACGACTGACGCAGCGAGATCGCGCCGGCGGCCGGGCTGTCGATGTGGCCGTAGGAACCGCCGCCGGAGGTGTTGATGACGTTGCCGTGACCCAGGTTCTCGAAGAAGCCGGGCAGACGCAGTGCGTTCATGCCGCCGGAGATGATCGGGGTGGTGGGCTTCATGCCGTACCACTTCTGGAAGTAGACCGGACCCTGACACTCGTCACGCTCGATCATGTAGGCGATGTTCTTGTCGCTGTTCTCGCCTTCCATCTTGCCGTAGCCCATGGTGCCGACGTGGATGCCGGAGGCTCCCTGCAGACGCGAGATCTTCGACAGCACGAACGCGGTGTAGCCACGCTTGGCGGACGGCGAGGTGATCATGCCGTGACCGGCGCGGTGGTAGTGCAGGTACTGGTTGGGGTACTGACGGCGGGCAGTGGTGATCATGCCGGGGCCGCCGACGAAACCGTCGACCAGGAACGCAACCTTGTCGGCATCCGGACCGAAGGCTTCCAGGATGAAATCGGCGCGGGCGCACATTTCATAGTGGTCGTCAGCGGTGATGTTGGCGGAGAACAGCTTGGCCTGGCCGGTTTCGTCCTGGGCGCGCTTCATCGCGTCGTACACCAGCGGATACACCTTCTTGGCCGGGCAGAACACCTGGTTGCCCTGGGGTTCGTCGTTCTTGATGAAGTCGCCGCCCAGCCAGAACTGGTAGGCCGCAGCCGCGAACGGCTCCGGACGCAGACCCAGCTTCGGCTTGATGATGGTGCCGGAGATGTAGCCGCCGTTCACCACCGGGCGACCGAGGATGCGCCACATGTCGGAGATGTCCTTGGAGGGGCCGTCGAACAGCTGGATGGCGCGCTCTGGCATGTAGAAGTCGTGAATCTTGGCGTGCTCGATGTCACCCATGCCCTGGTTGTTGCCGATCACCAGCGTCAGGAACGACACGATCATCATGCGGCCGTCGGTGATGTTGCGGTCGAACAGCTCGATCGGGTAGGCGATCCGCATGTCTTCGGTGGCTTCGTCGATGTAATACACCAGCGCGTCGACGCCCTTGGTGAAGTCGTCGGTGGTGGAGACTTCGACGTTGGTGCCGGTCGAGGACTCGGCTGCGAAGTGAGCCGCGCAGGACAGGTAGCTGCCAAAGCCGGGCTTCGGCTTCATTTTGTAGGCGACGAGGATGTGCTTGCCACCCTTGATGAGGTCTGCTTCTTTGAGGCTGAGGTCGGCGTAACGTGCGGACTGATCCATTGCTTGGCTCCTTCGGTAGATAAACAAGGCCTCAGGCGCGACACCCCTGAAACCGACAGGGGCGGACTATACGGATCGGTTTATATAATTAATATTAAATTGTTATTATTAAAACCATATCGTTAAGCTTATACATTAAATATGCGTCGACTCACCCTGCGCCAGTTCCGCGTTTTCGAAGCCGTCGCGCGCAACCTGTCGTTTTCGCGCGCCGCCGAGGAGCTGCATCTTTCCCAGCCTGCCGTGTCGATGCAGGTCAAGGGCATCGAGGTCATCCTCGGCCTGCCGCTCACCGAGCAGCTCGGCAAGAAGATCTTTCTCACCGACGCCGGGCGCGAAGTGCTGTACGCCAGCCAGAGCATCACCGCACGGCTCGACGACCTGCAGGCCAATCTGGCGCAATTGCGCGATGTGGAAAGCGGCCGTCTCAACCTCGCCGTCACCTCGACCGCCAATCCCGTTGCCACCGGCCTGCTGGCGCGCTTTCGCAGCGACTATCCCAAGGTGACGATTCATCTGGACGTCTCCAACCGCGCGGCGGTGCTGGGCCAGTTCGCCGTCAACCGAATCGATCTGGCGATCATGGGTCAGGTGCCCGACGGCCTGGGTCTGGAAGCCACGCGCTTCATGACCAATCCGCTCGGCATCATCGCCCCTGCCGACCACCCGCTGGCACGCAAGAAAAAAATCCCGGTCGCCCAGCTGGCGTCCGAATCCTTTCTGGTGCGCGAGGCCGGATCGGGCACGCGCGGTGCGATGGAACGCTTCTTCGCCGCCAAGGGGCTGGACATCCACACCAGCATGGAAATGAGCAGCAACGAAGCCATCAAGCACGCGGTTCAGGCCGGGCTGGGGCTGGGCGTCCTGTCGCTGCAAACCCTGGAACTGGAGCTGGCGCTCAAGCGCCTCGTCGTGCTCAAGGTCGAGGGCTTCCCCATCATGCGTCACTGGTACATCGTCCACCGCGCCGACAAACGGCTGTCGCCGGCAGCGCAGGCATTCAAGGCGTTCGTGCTGGAGCCTACACGCGCAGCGGCAGCAACACCCGCTCATTAGCGCTCCGGATGCCGCAGCGTCAGGGCGAATGCTGGCTGGCTGCGCCGGGTTGGGGGTTTGAGTTGCCGGGGATAGGCGTATGCTCGCGGACGCGGGCACCCGATTGTGCGCGCACCCACGGTTGAATAATAAATATCAGCGACTATTCATAGAGTTGCCGCAACCGGCTCAGCCATCCAAACAGGAGGAAATACATGGAACAACAGCTTTCAGCGTTCAAGCGCACTTCATGGAGAACACGGGCCTTGCTGGGTGCGGGAACCGTGCTTGCCGCCGCCCAGTTCTGCAATGTGGCGGCCGCCGCACCGGAACAGGCGGATATCGACAGCCTGCGCCAGCAGTTGACGGAACAGTCCAGAAAACTGACCGAGCAGCAGCAACTGCTGGAAACCGAACTGAAAAAGCTGGAGCAGCAGAAACAATCGCTGGCTGAAACCCGGCGCAGCATCGAAGCGATGCAGGCTCAACTGGGCATGCCGGTGAATATCAACCCGCAGCAGGTTGCCCAGGCCGAGCCGTCGATGTACCGCGGCCGCGGGCCTGATACGGCCGCCGAGCGCGTGGATAACGTCCTGGACGCGGTGAACCTGTTTACCGAGCCCAGCATCATGACGCCCAAGGGCACCTTCGTTTTCGACCCGTATCTGCAATACGCCTACGATTCGTCGGATCGCCTGTCTGTCATCGGCTTCAGCGTGCTGAATGCCGTATTGATCGGCGAAATCAACGTGAGCCGCGCCAACCGCACCAACTGGATCGCGAATGTGGGGGGACGTTACGGGGTGACCGATCGATTCGAGGTCGAAGCCCGTGTGCCCTATATCTATCGCACCGACGACACGATGGCGCGCCCCATTACCGCCTCCTCGCAAGATCAGTTATACAGTTCGAACGGCAACGGGCTGGGGGATGTCGAACTGGCGGCGCGCTATCAGCTCAATGCGCCAAGGGACGATGGCGCCTTCTATATCGCCGGGCTGCGCTTCAAAAGCCGCACCGGCAAGGATATCTACTCGGTCGGCTACGACCCGCTCACCAACCTTCCCACCGAGCTTGCGACCGGTTCCGGCTTCTACAGCCTGCAGCCCAGTTTGAGCGGGGTGCTGCCGTCTGATCCGGTGGTGTTCTTCGGCGGCATCAATTACACCTGGAACATCAAACGGGATGTCAATGAAACGGTCGGCACCCAGACCATCGGCGAAGTCGATCCGGGCGACAGCGTCGGCCTCAACTTCGGCATGGGCTTGTCGCTCAACGAACGCAGTTCGTTCAGCCTGAGTTACGAGCACACCTGGATCGGCAAATCCACGTTCGATGGCCATGAACCAACAAATTCGCTTGGGGTACCCACGACGCTTGTGGTGCAACTGGGCACCTTGCAGACAACGTTTTCCTATCGCCTGAACAAGAGCGCCAACCTGAACCTGACGATAGGCGCCGGGCTGACCGAAGACACGCCGGACACCACGATGACCTTGCGCATCCCGATCAAGTTCTGACGCAGCCCCCCCACCCAACAAAAAGCCAGGCAGATGCCTGGCTTTTTGTTGCACTGTTATCGTTTGCATCCTCCTTAATGCAAACCGTTCAAGCTTTGGTTGAGGATGGCATTGAGCCGTGCCTGGGCGGCAAGCATCTGAGCTTCAATGGTGATGTTCATGGTCGTGATGTTGCGGATGACCTGGTTGTTCACCGAGTTCTGGATAAAGGTAGCCAGCGAATCAAGCGAAATGTTGGGCGGCAGCGCAACCGCATTGGCCGAGCCATTCTGGATGACGATGAGCGAGCCATTGGCGGTCACCTGCGTACCCGAAGAGCCGGCACCGATCACACCATTCGTTGCCGAGCCCTTGCCCGCGTCTGCCGTGCTGCTGGCTGCCGGGCTCCCGCCGGTGCTTGCCGGGCCGATCCCTGCCGCGCTGCCACCAGTCGGGGCGCCACCTGTCCCGCCCGACCCACTCGATGCCAGGTCGGAAGTCCGGGTTTGCACGCCCACGCTGATCTGGTTCATTTGCGAGAGGGGAATGAGTGCCTGCGGGTTCAGCCTGGGGGACATCAGCTCGCCGTTAATGTAGGTCTGGTTGCCGACCTGGGTCAGGCGCTCGATGCCGGTGATGGCAAACGGCATCAAGAATTCCAGGCCGTTCCAGCTGACGACGAATCCGCCGCGCATGAGGTCAAGCTCCTCGTCGCTGGCGCGCGGCGCGCCGTCGAAGGAATACGATGCATGCGCGAGCCCGCCAGACAACAGGGCCAGCAGCAAAATAAACCAGCGTAAGTCCGGCATCATCCCTCTCCTCAGAAATCGCCCGGCGGCCGGCGCAGCAGGGTGGAGTTGGCAAGGTCGCTCGGGCCGGTGGCAGCGATGCCGACCGGGGCTTTTTCGCGCACGCGCCAGTCCTTCGGGTTGTTGAACAC
Source organism: Thiobacillus sp. (assembly GCA_049588075.1). GTDB lineage: Bacteria > Pseudomonadota > Gammaproteobacteria > Burkholderiales > Thiobacillaceae > Thiobacillus. The sequence goes on along the minus strand of JBAVFD010000053.1, from coordinate 849 downwards.
CACCTGGGAGGCATGCCCGTTGATGACGAACACGATGTGGTTGATCATCATGCGTTCGAATTCAGCCAGTTCCATGACCCGGGCACCCTGGGCGGGATCGCCGAAGGCAACCTTGCCGTCGCGCACCCCTTTGACGACGACAAAATGGTTGTAGCGCCCATCGCGGATCAACACGATGGCGGGAACCCCCACATTGGCCAGTTTTTCCAGGCTGGCGTTGTAGCCTTCCGCCGCATAGCCGCGCGACTCCAGGTAGTGCTTCATGTCGAGCATGGAGAAGCCCTCCTTGCGGATTTTGGCCTGGTCGCCCGCCTCCCACATGGCGCTGTACACGGCATCTTCCTTGACCGGGTCGCCGTAGTGGTGGGTGAGCAGGGTGGCCAGCGCGGCAGAGCCGCAACTGAAATCGTATTGCTGGCGCACGGTGTAGCGGAATTGCCGCTCCTTCATGCTCATCGTCCTGACATTGAACGAGCCGGAACCCACGCCCGGAATGTCCACCATGCCCGCCTGTGCACCAGGCACCGCGAGCAGTGCAGCCAGCAAGAACAAAGCGATAGTGCGCATGGCCTGCTTTTTATTGCATCTGGATATTCAGGATCACGGCATTTTGAATCAGCACGTTATTGCCTGAATTCTGGATCATGGTGGACAGCCCGGCATTATTGGCCAGCGAACCCCCGTCCACCAGGTTGTAGCCGGTGACCAGATCGTTTGCCGTGTTGTCGTACACGGCGCCATCCAGATTGTTGGTGTTGGTCGGGATCAGCGCCTTGCCGCGCTGACCTGCCAGCAGATCGTCGGAAACCGCGGCGTCGAATGCGGCGCCGCCATTGCCAGGGATGCTCT
>JBAVFD010000052.1:0-21365 GCA_049588075.1 Thiobacillus sp. | reverse complement strand
GGTATGAGAGACGCGCAGGGGAATGCAGGCAAACGCGCGCAGGTGCGGCGATACCTCGCCAAACCAGTTGATCGCCTCATCCACGGCCAGCACGCCGCATACTGGCAGCGCCATGGCGCTGATGCTGTCGCGCGCCGCTTGCGACACCGGGTCGCTGAGGCCGGGCACGCTGTCACTCGGCAGGTTCCACGCGCGCAGCGCATGGTGCGGCACCGCAAAGCCTTCGCGCAGATGCAGCGCCAGCGCCGCGACGATGTCCAGCGGCGTGATGGCTGCCAGCAGCGCCAGGGTCAGCGCATGCAGCTTGTCGGAAATGCCATCGTTTTCCTCGCCGAACTGGATCAGCTCGGCCAGCTTGTTTTCCAGCATGCGCACCTTGTCGCGCATGGAAATCAACTGGCGCTCGCTCATCGACACCGCGTGGGTGCCGTGCGGATGGGGAATGTTCAGCTCGGCCAGCAGGGTGGGAAATTCGTTGAAGAAATTCGGGTGCTGGGCCAGAAAGTCGGCGATGGCCTGTTTGTCCGGGGGGGTGGGTTGCATGTTCATTCGATTTCAATTGCTCCTTCAAATACGGTGACGGCGGGCCCGGTCATGAAAACCGGTTGATCCTTGCCCGCCCATTCGATGATCAGATCGCCGCCGCGCGTGTGCACGCTGACCGGGCTTTTCAACCGGTCCTGCCGAATGCCCGCGACCGCCGCCGCGCAGGCGCCGGTGCCGCAGGCCAGGGTTTCGCCTGCGCCGCGTTCAAACACGCGCAGGCGGATGTCGTGCGGGGTGAGCACCTGCATGAAACCGGCGTTGACCCGCTGCGGAAAGCGCTGATGGGCTTCGATCGCCGCGCCGAGTATGTCCACCGGCGCGCTGTCGAGATCGTTCACCCGCAACACCGCGTGCGGATTGCCCATCGACAGCGCGGCGATTTCAAGCGTGTGCGACCCCACCTTGAGCGGGTAGGTCAGCGCTTCGGCGCTGGCGGCAAACGGGATATCGGCCGGCGCAAAGCGCGGCGCCCCCATGTTCACCGTGATCTGGCCATTGTCGAGCAAACGCGGTTCGATCACGCCGGACGCGGTTTCCACCCGGATCGCGGTCTTGTCGGTGAGCTGGTGGTCGTGCACGAAGCGCACGAAACAGCGCGCGCCGTTGCCGCACTGCTCCACTTCGCCGCCGTCGGCGTTGAAGATGCGATAGCGGAAATCGACGTCGTCGCGGGTGGATTTTTCGACCAGCAGGATCTGGTCGCAGCCGACGCCGAAGTGGCGGTCGGCGATGCGGCGGCATTGCTCGGGCGTGAGCGCAACGGTCTGGTTGATGCCGTCGAACACGACGAAGTCGTTGCCGAGACCGTGCATTTTGGTGAAGCGGAGGTTCATTCCTTGGGGGTATCCATTTTTCAAGTATTGAGTCTCACGTAATCCTTGAGCAGACAGCGATCCATCACCACCGTCATGCCGCCCGCTTGCGCGCGTTGTGCGGCAGCATCGGCGACGATGCCTTCCTGAATCCAGATGGATGGCAAGTGTAGCGCCAGGCATTGCTCGACGATAGCGGGCACGTGCTCGGCGGCGCGAAACACGTCGACCAGGTCGACCGGAAAGGGAATGTCGGCGAGCGTCGCGTAGGCCTTTTCGCCCAGCACTGCATCCACCAGCGGCCGCACCGGAACGATGCGAAAACCGTAACGCTGCATCGCCTGCGCGACCCGGTAGCTCGGCCGCGCGGGCCGCGGCGAAAGGCCGACCACGGCAATGGTCTGGACGCGATCCAGCAGCGCGCGCAGGGTGGCGTCGTTGGGATTGGCAAAGCTCAAAGCATCTGCTCCATCACGTGGTCGTCCATTACAAAGCCGTGTCCGATGTCGAACACGCGCGATTCGACCAGGCGGAAGCCGTATTTCCGGTAGGCCGCGATCGCGCGGGTGTTGCCGCGATTGACCTGCAACCACAGGCGACGGGCCTGCCGCTGCCGGGCCCAGGTCTGGACGGCGCCCAGCAAGGCGGCGCCGATACCCTGGCGCTGGCTGTCCGGATGGATGTACAGCTTGTCGAGCTTGCATGCGCCGCCGTCCAGCGAGGCATGGGCAAAGCCGACCCATGCCTGATCCTGCTGCGCCACCCACCAGGCGTGCTGCGGATCGTCCAGTTGGGCGAGGATGCGGTCGGGCGCGTAACGGTCATCCAGCATGGTGTCGATCTGCGCCTGCGAAATCAGCGCCGGATAGGTTGCCTGCCACACCTTGCGCGCCAGCGCGCTGACGGCGTCGACCTCCTGCCGCGTCAGGCGATGCAGAGTGATTTCATTCATACAGACTGGCTTCGCCTACCGGACGCGTCTTGAAGCGGCGGTGCAGCCACAGATACTGCGGCGGCATTTCGCGCACGCGGTCTTCGATAAACGCATTCATACGCGTGACATCGGCTTCCAGATCGCCGCTCGGAAAATCGTCCCACGGCGGGTAAAAGCGCAGCGCGTAGCCACGTCCCCAGGACAGCTGGCGGGTGATGACCGGGATCACCTGTGCGTCGGTGAGTTTGACCAGGCGCGGCAGCGCCGACACGGTGGCGGCGGGGATGCCGAAGAAGGGCGCGAACACGGCGTTGAGGCGGCCATGATCCTGGTCCGGCAGGTAGTAGAACGGCAGCCCGCGCTTGATCGCAGCGAGCGTGGCCTTGATCCCTTCGTGGCGCTCGATCAGGACAATGTCGGAGAAACGGGTGCGGCCGTGCCGCATGTAATGGTCGGCAACCGGATTCTGGGCGCGCGCATACATCGATACGATGGTCTGATCCATGGTCAGGCGCACGCCGCCCATGTCGAGGCCGACGAAATGCGGCGCCAGCCAGATCACCGGGCGCACGCCGTCGCCGCGTGCGGCTTCGGGATTGTCGATGCGGATCAGGCGGCGCACCCGTGCCGCCGACCCCCACCACAGGATGCCGTGCTCGAGGGCGGCGCGAACCGAGGCCTGAAAGGTTTGCCGCAGCCAGCGGCGGCGCACCGATTCGGGCGTGTCGGGAAAGCACAGCGCCAGATTGGTGGCGCCGATGTGCCGCCGCTTGCCGGGCAGCAGGGCCAGCAGCCAGCCGAGGCTGTTGCCGATGGCCGCCTGCAGCGGCAAGGGCAGCCAGTGCAGCAGCCACAGCACGCCGATCCCCAGCCAGACCGGGATCAGCCCAGGGCGCAGCAGGTTCGTGGCTGAAGCGGATTTCATGCTTCCGGCGGATCATCGGGGTGCGCAATGCCCCCCGGGCGTTTGTGGCGGTTGTAGCTCCACAGGTATTGCGCCGGGAAACGCCGCACCACGGCCTCCACGCCCTGGTTGATGCGGGTGGCGGCGGCAGTCTTGTCCTCCGGCAGCGGGGTGTCCACTGGAAAGATATGCAGGTGATAGCCGCGTCCCCAGCCCAGGCGTTCTGCGGCAATGAAGAACACCGGCGCGCCGGTCTTGCGCTGCAGGCTGCTGACCAGCGTCGGCGTATAGGCCGGGCGGCCGAAAAACGGCGCCCATACGCCGTCGCCGCCGGTGGCGACCTGGTCGGGCAGGATACCGATGGCTTCGTGGCGCTTGAGCGCCGCCAGCTGCGCGCGCACGCCGGACAGATCGGTCGGCACCAGCATTGCCTGGCCACGCTGGCGACCGGCCAGCATCAGCTCAGCCAGCACCTGCTTGCGCGGGGGTTTGTACATGGCGGTCAAGGGGTGGCTCGTGGCTAAATAAAGGCTGGTGATTTCGAAACAGCCGATGTGCGGTGACAACATGATCATGCCCTTGCCTGCAGATAATGCGGCGTCGATGTGTTCCCAGCCGCTGGTGCCCTTGACCAGCTTCAGCACCTTTTCGTATGGGCGCAGCCACACGGGAATCAGCTCGATGATGGCCTTGCCTGCTTCGCCGATGCTCTGGCGCAGCAGGCGGCGGCAATCGCGCCCGGGCGCGCACAGGCCGCTGTCGAACACGTTGTCGCGCATGCGTCTGGAATGGCGGCCGGGCGCCCAGTAAATCAGCCAGCCCAGGGCAATGCCCAGAGCATGCAGCACGGGCAGCGGCAGGCGAGCAAGCAGTTTGAGCAGGAACATCATGGATTGACGACCGGGGCGGATGGGCGGCACAATGCGGCAGCCGCCGTGTTAACGAAGACAACTTGCGGGCGGGATACAAATACAGCTAAAGCGTCGCCGCTCTGTTCGTCCCCTGAGCCGGTTACGCAGTCAGTAACCGGGACAACAGGAGCTGTCATGCAAAAGGATTTCATTTTCACGTCTGAGTCGGTGTCCGAAGGGCACCCCGACAAGATGGCGGATCAAGTGTCGGATGCGGTGCTCGACGCGATTCTAACCCAGGACAAACGCGCGCGCGTCGCCTGCGAAACGCTGCTGACCACCGGCCTGTGCGTCATCGCCGGCGAGATCACCACCACGGCGGTAATCGACTACAACCAGATCGCACGCCAGACCATCAAGCGCATCGGCTACGACTCGTCCGAGATCGGCTTCGACTACAACACCTGCTCGGTGCTGGTCACCATCGGCAAGCAGTCGCCCGACATCGCGCAGGGCGTGAACGAAGGCGAGGGGCTGTTTCTCGACCAGGGCGCGGGCGACCAGGGGCTGATGTTCGGCTACGCCTGCAACGAAACCCCGGTGCTGATGCCGATGCCGATTTACCTCGCGCATCGCCTGACCCAGCGCCAGTCCGAGCTGCGCAAGGACGGCCGCCTGCCGTGGCTGCGCCCGGACGCCAAATCGCAGGTGTCGATCCGCTATGTCAACGGCAAGCCGCATTCCATCGACACCGTCGTGCTATCGACCCAGCATCACCCCGAAGTCTCGCACGCCGTGCTGACCGAGGCGGTGATCGAGGAAATCATCAAGCCGGTGATGCCGAAAGCCATGCTCACCGCCGACACGCGCTATCTGGTCAACCCGACCGGGCGTTTCGTCGTCGGCGGGCCGATGGGCGACGCCGGCCTGACCGGCCGCAAGATCATCGTCGATACCTACGGCGGCGCTTCGCCGCACGGCGGCGGCGCATTCTCCGGCAAGGACCCGTCCAAGGTCGACCGCTCGGCTGCCTACGCCGGGCGCTACGTGGCGAAGAACATCGTCGCCGCCGGTCTGGCCGACAGGTGCATGGTGCAGATCAGTTACGCCATCGGCGTGGCCAAGCCGACCTCGATGATGGTCGACACCTTCGGCACCGGCAAAATCCCCGAAGCCAGGATCGTCGAACTCATCGCCGCGCACTTCGACCTGCGCCCCAAGGGCATCGTCAACATGCTCGACCTGTTGCGCCCGATCTACACCGCGACCGCGAGCTACGGCCACTTCGGACGCGAGGAGCCGGATTTCACCTGGGAAGTGACGGACAAGGCGGCGGCGCTGAAGGCGGCGGCGGGTTTGTAAACACGAGACTTCATTCAAACAGAAATGCAAAAAGAGCCGGAATTCCGGCTCTTTTTGCATTTCTTGCGTCGGGGTTTACGCGTGTTTGCGACAGCGCGATAAGATGAGTCCCAATGCGCTCGCGCCAAACAGCCAGAGGGTGCTGGGCTCAGGCACCGTCGCGATACCCTCAAGGTGCCAACTTGTCGAAATACCTGTAAACGGCGTGCCCTCAGCGGACGTGATGACATGGGACCAATCTGCTGTGTAGTAATAATGGCTTGCGTCCAACTGTGAGACCGACGTGAGCAAGGTGCCGGCATCCGGGAACAAGACGAACTCAATATTGACCCACCGTGTCCCCCAGCCGGACAAATCCAGCGTCATGGTCCCGCCCGTTATCGATCCGCTTGGCGCGCCGTTCAATGTGTGCGGTAAGGCTGGACCACTGTAAAGAGTAAAGCCGGGGGTGAAAGCGTTCACGCCTTGGGCCTGCCCCATGATGATTGCGCCATCGAGGCTGCCGGCACTGCCAAAGCCCGAGTCGGCGGGCCCGCCGAAGACAAAGAACTCCCCGCCCCGATTGGAAACCGCGGAGGTTCCCAGCCCACCTGAAACAACGCCAATTTCTTCGATCGTCATGCTTTTGATAATTGATGCATGCGCCATGTTGTTGAGCATGCAGCAGCCCAAGGCCATCGCTGCCAGCATCCTTGTGGCGTGTTTCATTCTTTCTCCCCCTTCGTTTGTAGGATTTGTCGGGCGTCTTCGCGCGAATTATTGACCAGTAAGCACGGTCTAGGTGCAGGCACGCAATAACTGTTCCCGCCGTGACGGTCCCTTCGTTGGCCAGTTAAAACAATGGCTTACTCTCAGTGCGTGGGGCGTTGCCAGGGCGGATGTAAAGAATGCCGACAAACGAGCGTCACCTCGGTGGCATGGGAAATCGCGCTTCTGATTCGGCATTTCGCACTTCCGGGAGTAGAATGCCGCCTCGGTTCTGAGGAGCGCTGCGACGGTTCACCCGCCAGGCTCAGGACGCTTCCTTTCAACGGCGCTCACGTTTTCTTTTTTGTGAACAGAAAGGAGGCGTGATGAACGCCCAAGCCAATACCCACTTCACCGATTTCGTTGTTGCCGATATGTCGCTCGCCGACTGGGGCCGCAAGGAAATCCGCATCGCCGAAACCGAAATGCCCGGCCTGATGGCGATCCGCGAGGAATTCGCCGCCGCGCAGCCGCTCAAGGGCGCGCGCATCACCGGTTCGCTGCACATGACCATCCAGACCGCGGTGCTGATCGAGACGCTGACCGCGCTGGGCGCGCAGGTGCGCTGGGCGTCGTGCAACATCTTCTCGACCCAGGATCACGCCGCCGCCGCCATCGCCAAGGACAACATCCCGGTGTTCGCGGTCAAGGGCGAATCGCTGGAAGACTACTGGGATTACACCCACCGCATCTTCGAATGGACCGATGGTGGCTACTCCAACATGATCCTCGACGATGGCGGTGACGCCACGCTGCTGCTGCATCTGGGCGCGCGCGCCGAAAAGGACCTCGGCGTGGTGGCCAACCCGACCAGCGAAGAGGAGCGCGTGCTCTACGCCGCGATCAAGGCCAAGCTGGCCGCCGACCCGACCTGGTATTCGGTGCGCCTCGCCGCCGTCAAGGGCGTGACCGAGGAAACCACCACCGGTGTCCATCGCCTGTACCAGATGCACGCCAAGGGCGAGCTGAAATTCCCCGCGATCAACGTCAACGACTCGGTGACCAAGTCCAAGTTCGACAACCTCTACGGCTGCCGCGAATCGCTGGTCGACGGCATCAAGCGCGCGACCGACGTGATGATCGCCGGCAAGGTCGCGGTAGTCGCGGGGTATGGCGACGTGGGCAAGGGTTCGGCACAGGCGCTGCGCGCGCTGTCCGCGCAGGTGTGGGTGACCGAGATCGATCCCATCTGCGCGCTGCAGGCGGCGATGGAAGGCTACCGCGTGGTGACCATGGAATACGCTGCCGACAAGGCCGACATTTTCGTCACCGCCACCGGCAACTTCCACGTCATCACCCACGACCACATGGCCAAGATGAAAGACCAGGCCATCGTCTGCAACATCGGCCACTTCGACAACGAGATCGACGTCGCCAGCGTGGAAAAATACCAGTGGGAAGAAATCAAGCCGCAGGTCGACCACATCATTTTCCCGGATGGCAAACGCATCATCATGCTCGCCAAAGGCCGGCTGGTGAACCTGGGTTGCGGCACCGGCCACCCCAGCTATGTGATGTCGTCGTCGTTCGCCAACCAGACCATCGCGCAGATGGAACTGTGGCAGGAGCGCGATTCGGGCAAATACCCGGTCGGCGTCTACACCCTGCCCAAGCATCTCGACGAAAAGGTTGCGCGCCTGCAACTGAAAAAACTCAACGCGCAATTGTCCGAGTTGACCGACTATCAGGCCAATTACATCAGCGTGGACAAGAACGGCCCCTACAAGGCCGACCACTACCGTTATTGATTTGAGGGAGAACAGCGTGCGCATTTTGCTGATTTGGGTACTGAATGCCGTGGCCTTGCTGGGCGTGGCGTATTTGATGCCCAGCATTCAGGTCACCAGCTTTGGCTCGGCCATGCTGGCTGCGCTGGTGATCGGCCTGCTCAATACGCTGGTGCGCCCGCTGCTGGTCCTGCTCACGCTGCCCATCACGCTGTTGACGCTGGGCCTGTTCTATTTTGTGCTGAACGGGCTGCTGTTCTGGTGGGCGGGCAACATGCTGTCCGGCTTTGAGGTGCACGGATTTGTCGCCGCCGTGCTGGGCGCCATCCTGTACAGTGTGATCGCCTGGGCGCTGTCCGCGCTCATCCCTGGCAAAAGAGGTTGAAGCATGACCGAACGTACTTTCAGTTTTGAATTCTTCCCGCCCAAAACGGCGGAAGGTGCGGAGAAGCTGCGCGCCACCCGCGAACAACTGGCGCAACTCAAACCCAAGTTTTTTTCAGTGACCTTCGGCGCGGGCGGCTCCACCCGCGACCGCACGCTCGAAACCGTGCGCGAGATTCAGGCATCGGGCAGCGAGGCCGCGCCGCACCTGTCGTGCATCGGCTCCACCCAGGCGAACATCCGCGAGATTCTCAACGAATATAAAAGCCAGGGCATTCGTCACCTCGTCGCCCTGCGCGGCGATCTGCCGTCCGGCACCATGGACGCGGGCGAATTCAACTACGCCAACGAACTGGTCTCGTTCATCCGCAAGGAAACCGGCGACTGGTTCGAAATCGAAGTCGCCGCCTATCCTGAAATTCACCCGCAGGCGCGCTCGTGGACAGACGACCTTGCCAACTTCCGGCGCAAGGTCGATGCTGGTGCGGACTCGGCCATCACCCAGTATTTCTTCAACGCCGATTCCTACTTCCGCTTCGTCGACGATGCCCGCGCGCTGGGCGTCGCCATTCCCATCGTTCCCGGCATCATGCCCATCGGCCACTACGTGCAACTGGCGCGTTTTTCAGACGCCTGCGGCGCGGAGATTCCGCGCTGGCTGCGCAAAAAGCTCGAAACCTACGGCGACGACCTGCCGTCGATTCGTGCCTTCGGCCTGGATGTCATTACCGACCTGTGCGACCGCCTGCTCGCGGGCGGCGCGCCGGGGCTGCACTTCTACACCATGAACCAGGCCGGCCCGACGACGACGATCTGGCAGCGGCTGGGGTTGTGATGGCTGGGTGAGACCCGTTTCGGTCAGACAGGGCAACCTCATAGAATGTTTGGTGCTTAGGCCAAAACAGACGTCCATACAACAAGGACAGCCAAGAAAAACGGGAGCCGCAGCTCCCGTTCCTATCCTGAAATATCTACATCTCAGGCTTCTGCTTGTTTTCTGTGGCGGACCGCACCCCCCACCAGCCCCAGGCCAACCAGCAGCATGGCGTAGGTTTCGGGTTCAGGAACTGGGACACTTGCGTCGACGAGGGTCAGGCCAGTCAGGGCAAAGTCGACGTAAAGGCTGAATGTATAGGAATCGGCACCGCTTAACAGGCTGGTGCTGCCCTCGCCGTAGGTGAAGCTTTGCCCGTAGTAACCGGTTGCGTTGAACGGGACCGGGTTAGCCAAGGCGTCTTCGCCGTTTATTTTCGGCATGACTTCAATTGCTCCACCTGCACCGTAAGTATTCGCCAACAACTTAGCGGTAAATGTGGTGACGTCAAATACATTGCCGTCGACGCGCTGGATTGTGATTTGTGCTGGGCCTGTCGTTGTCGTTGGGCCGGCGGTTGTTACAGCCTGTGCCTGCACGCCATCTGGCCAAGTCACAGTCACAAACCGACCGGGGGGATTAGATGTGCCACCCGTCCAATATTTGTCGAGCGTGTAGGTGAACAGATACCCCTCGCTACTGATCGTATCAAAAGTGAGCCCCGTCTCGACCAGAGTGGCGATCTGGCTGCTGTCGAAAAACGTCGTCGTGACAGCCTGGGCAGAAGACTGGGACAGCAAGACAACTGCTGTTGCCATTGCAGATGCGAGGTATGTTCGTTTGCTCACGGAAAAATCCCTTGTCATTTGGATAGAAAGCTTGTGAGTCAGGACTTGCGCAGAATCCTGACAGCCTGGTGTCGCCCCAGAAGAACTGGCACTTCAAATTCCCTCATGGCATGCCAAAACAGGGGCTAAAGGAGTCATCTCCCTATATGACGCATTGCGCGCTACGGTAATGTACAGGTGCCATCGCCACCGTCGCGAACATAATAATCAACGGATACGTAACCATTCGCTGCTGAGATTACGTTCTGGCCAGCGCTCAGAAAGACGGGCGTATGGAGGTGGGTTGCGCTTAGCTGGGTTAGCGGTATGCCGTTGACGGAAACATTGAGCATGTAAGTGCCGTTATCAAACAGGTTGACATAGGGTTGCGCCCGACCGGTGTTTCCATTCAATGCGCAACCGGGTGTCACGGTAGCGTATGACTTCCCGCTGGCGGCGTATTCCAGCATGCCGTCGGGGCTGAACGTATTGCCAGAGGTGTCTGGCAGGGCGCACATACCCGGTTGTACGGTAAACGCATAGCTATCAGCCGTTTTTTTATTGAGCGCCACAACTACCGTGTTGTTGCCATCGGCGAGCCAGACGTTGGTGGACGGATTAAGGCTCGTGATGTCTGCCACAGGGGCGCCGTTGAGCGACACGGTGCCGTGCGCCTTGGTTGTCGGGTTGAAGAGCCCCGCTTCTACTACCGCCGATTGCTCACCTACCAGATTGGCGGCGCATTTCACCACGCCAGATGCGTAGGTTTTGCCGCTTGCCCCGACTTGTATGGTTGTAGCCGCCCAAGCCGATCCACTGAGTGCGGTAACAGCCGCAAACGCAACGACTCCGGAAGATAAGACTTGTTTCATACGTCGCTCACTTTCTTGATACCTAGACAATTTGATTAAAAGCAAATTACTACTTGCTCTACGCCATACACCAATTTTTAGCGGAAGCTTGTGGCCATAATCTTCGGACCTTTCTTGGTTGAACTCTTCCAGACAGCTCTCGCTACGGTTCCGGAGACGGCATCCAGACTCAGCACTTCCTGAGATGCGGAGAAGGCTGCTCCCTGGCCGATACTGATGGTGTTCCACACTGACCCATTCCATTGGGCGACTTGAGCTGTGCCGTGGTAGTGGTCAATCCAGCCAACAAGTTTCAGTGATCCGTCAGGTGAAACAGCAACACGCGTTGCGTATGCATCGACGGGTATGGTTGGATCAGTGATACGCTGTTGTGGCGTCCAGTTGCCTATGGGATCACCTTGAGTTACCCATACTGAAGCTCGATCGACGTTGACCGTTGGATCGAAAATTGAGAGTGCGACAAGCGCGTCGCCATTCTTGTCCACAGCCAAATCGGCACTCATATAGGATGCCCCACTGACATTTGACTGAACAATGGTGACTGGGGGAGTCCATGAGCCGTCAGTTAGCTGGCGTGTAGCTTCCAAACTATTGCCCATATAAATCACTGTTGCGAGTCCGTTGGCATCGAGTCCAACCTGCGGGCTTACCACATAACCCACCCACGACATGAGCGTTTCGGATATCTGTACCGGCGTACTCCAGCTACCGTCAGGGTTGCGCGACACGTAGTAGGCAGCGGTTCCTGTCGAATACGTGCTATAGGGTGAAAGCGAATAGGTAACCCCTGCATCGCCCCGTGCATTGACTGCCAGACTGAAATAGAGTCCATCGTGCCCCGGACCGGAGAGCGTGCTCGTTGCCGACCAGGTGTTGCCGCCAGACGGCAATGTGGCAGCTTGCACCACGTTGCGCGTGCCGTCCCACATATTCCACGCGGCGGTCACGTTGCCGCTGGCGTCGACGGCAACCGGAACCGAGCGGGTGATCGAGACCCCACCGGGCGTAAAAGTCGCCAACGTGTAGCCTGTCCAGCTAGTCGAGCCCGCCGGTTTGACCGCAACCTGGACCTTCTGGCCTGGCAGGGCAGCATCTTGATATGCCCAGGAGACCGCTATCGTACCGTCGGTGCCAACAGCGACTTTCGGGGTCATGGAATAGCTCGTGGTGCCAGACGACGTTGACGCGCAGGGGAGGTTGTCAGCTCTCCCCGGATTCCCATCGGCAGTCGGATTGGGGATCGCAGTGCCGGAGAATGTACAGGGCGCCCCCCACCGTCCCCCGGATTGGATGGCAATGCCGACGCTGGCAGAAACAGGGGTGTAAAAGTTGTACTGGTCCCATGCTGCTACCGTAAGGCCGCTGGTGTTGACGGCAACGTCGTTGATTTGTGAGCCGCCCCTCGGATCCGGTTGAAGAGTAGGAGAAATTACCGATGTTCCGGACCAACTCGCCGCAAAAGCCAATCGAGCATCGATAGAAAGGAACAATGCAGCGACAATCAAGAAGCCTATTTTGGTTACATGCAACCCAGTGTTTTCCAATACAGAACCTGACAATTTCATCATCTTTTCTCCTTGAGGAGGTGATAGCTAATCCCCGGGCAATCCAGTCTTGCTGATTAAATTAAATCAACATGACGAGGTGTTTTTTTCGCGAGAGTGAAAATTTTACACGAAATCAGACTGCTTTGTCTTAATTCCATGGCGTCTTAAGAATGGCCGCGTCGACCAGGGTGCAACCGAGCAACAGCCCATACGTTTTATCAATCTTCTGCGCCCGCTGGCGATGGTTTCCAGGCGGCGTCTAAGCCGCCATCCAACGCTGTGCTGCGCGCGCCAGCGGCGCGGGCAGGCGGCGCAACACCAGCTCAGGGTCGAGGGCGTCGAGCAGGTTTTTGACGGTGAGGCCGAGTTCGGTGTCGCCTTCGCTCACCAGGCGGCGGCTGAAGAAGAGGGTGTCGGGGTCTTCGCGCCGGCTGAGCAGCAGCAGGAAGTCGCGGGCGGTGGCGCTGATGGTGAGGTCGGGCGCGCCGCTGTCCGGCGCGAATCCGCGCTGGCTGACGGTGAAGCGCAGGCTGAGTCCGAGATCCTTGACGCGGATGGCGTAGCGCCGGCCAACCAGCGGTTGCCAGTCGAGGGTTTTCAGCGCGGGCCACAGCAGGTGGTTGGCCGCCACTGAAAACGCCAGGCTGGGCGGCGCGACCGGAAGCCGGGCAATCAGGGTGCTCAGGGATGACGGCACGGCAAGGTTCAGCATGATGGCTCCAATGCTCAGGACGGACGGGCGTTAGCGCACTGCGTCAGCCCAGTTGTTGGGGGTTTCGTACAGCCGCACCCGTTGCAGGCGAAGCTGGTTGCCGTAGGTGTCGAGATAGGCTGCGTCGAGGAGGCGAAACGCTTCGGCGGCGAGGTTTTCTGCGGTGGGCACCACCGGCAGCACGACGGTCTTGTGTTCGGGGAGCGACGCCAGGAATTCCACCACGGCATGATCGCCCTGGTACACCAGGAAGGCATGATCCCAATGATCGATCAGGACTCGGTTGGCGATGGCTTTGACGTCGGAAAAGTCCATCACCATGCCTTGTTCCGCAGCGCCCTCGGTACGGATGATCTCGCCGGAGAGGGTGATTTCGATGACGTAGCGGTGGCCGTGCAGGTGGCGGCACTGGCTGGCGTGATGGGGGATGCGGTGGCCGGCGTCGAATTCCAGCCTGCGGGTGATCATCATGCGGGCATCTCCCTGCTCTGTTCGAGGCCAGCGCGGCCATGCCAGTAGCCGTCGACCGCCGCGCCTGGCATGCAGCGTGTCAAATCGGCAGGGATGGCCTCGCCCGCCAGCGCCCCCTGGAAGGCTTCGACCACGCGCCCCATGTGGCGCGACTGCGGCGACAGGCGCAGGCTGGCGATGTTGAGTTCGCGCAGGGCGGGCAGTTCGCCGATCAGATTGTAAACACCGGCGGACTGCGTCTGGATGCCGTTGAGCGTGAGGAAGGCTGCGCCCTCGCGGGTGGACAGCGGCAGGCCGTCAGGATAATCGAGGCAGCGGAACTGGCAGTCGTCCTTGGGCAGGTTGAAATGGCGCGCGGTGAAGCAGCGCGCCGAATACGCCAGCGGCAACTTGCCGTAGGCGAAGACCTCGGTTTCGATGCCGGCCGGCACGCGTTCGAGCAGGGCGGCCAGCGTGGCGCGCGACATTTCCACCGGCGGCAGCCAGCGTTGTGCGCCCAGCCCGGCGAGCACGGCCAGCGTCTCGTGGTTGTACACATTGAGCGTGGGCCCGGCGACGAAGGGAACGCCCGCCTCGGACAGCAGCCGCACCGCGCCCCATTCGTTGGCCTCGACCGCAAAGCGGCCGTCCGAAACGATGCGGCGCAGCGTCTTCAGGTCGGACTCCGACTCGATCAGCGTCTGGCTGGAGAGCACCACCTCCTTGCCCGCGGCGGCGATTTGCCCCGCCAGGTCCAGCCAGTCGGCCAGGCGCAGCAGGTGGCGGCGCGAGCACACGCTTTCGCCCAGATACACGCGCGCCACCGGCCAGTTGGCCGCCTCGGCGTAGAAGGCGAGGACGTCGTCGCGCGACCAGTAGTAGAGGAGGGGACCGAGACTCAGATTCATGGCGGCTTCACTTCCAGGGTCGATGATAGGCGCCGAGCGTGTGGCTCTGCCCTTCCGACAGTTTGTTGAGCTCGGCCTGCCAGGCGGGCGTGGGCTTGAAGCTGTCGGCGTTTTGCTTCACCGCGTCGATGGCGGCGCGCCACACTTTCGTCACCTGCGTCACGTAGGCCGGGCTGCGCTGGCGGCCTTCGATCTTGATGGCGGCGATGCCGATCTTCAGCATCTCGGGCAGCAGGTCGAGGGTATTGAGGCTGGTCGGCTCCTCGATGGCGTAATAGGTTTCGCCGCCGACTGCGAAGCGTCCCTTGCACAGGGTCGGATAGCCGGCCTTTTCGTCCTTGCCGTAACGGTCGAGCAGCACGCCGTTGAGGCGCGACTCCAGCCCGCTCGGCGTGTCCGTCCACTGCACCGCCTTCGCCGGCGAGCACATGCCCGCCGTATTGGGCGATTCGCCGGTGCAATACGACGACAGCAGGCAGCGCCCCTCGACCATCACGCACAGGCCGCCGAAGCCGAACAGCTCGATCTCGACGTCGGTGTGCTGCACCACGTTTTCCACCTGCGGCAGCGACAGCACGCGCGGCAGCACCGCGCGCTGGATGCCGAAATGCTCGCGGTAGAAATTCACCGCCTCGTAGCTGGTGGCCGATCCCTGCACCGACAGATGCAGCCGCAGTTGCGGATGCTGCTTGACCGCGTAGCGCATCAGGCCGGCGTCGGCGAGGATCACCGCATCCATGCCGAGCTTCGCCGCGCGGTCGACCGCATCGGTCCAGCGGCTCCAGCTGTCGGGCTGCGGATAGGTGTTGAGCGCGAGCAGGACCTTGCGGCCGCGGTCGTGCGCGTAGCGCAGTCCCTCCGCCGCCTGCGCCTCGTCAAAATTGAGGCCGGGAAAGGCGCGCGCGTTGGTGTTGTCGCGAAAGCCCATGTAGACCGCGTCGGCGCCGTGGTCGATGGCGGCCTTGAGCGACACCAGGCTGCCGGCCGGGCAGATCAGGTCAAGCGGCATGCAATTCTCCCTTCCAGAGATGGCCCGCACGCGCGCCCTGGCGGCTGTCGCGCTGCGCCAGTTCGTTGGCGATGCCATTCAAAATGTCCCACTTTTTTGCGCACCACGCGGGCGCCAGCAGGATGTCGGGCGAAGCGGTGCCGGTGACGCGGTGGTACACCACCTGCCACGGCGTGCGCTCGATCAGGTCGGCGGCGATGCGCACGTAGTCCGCTTCGGCCAGCGGCGCGTATTCGCCGCGCTTCCACTCGATCGCCAGCCGGGTGTGTTTCACCACGTGCAGCGGATGCAGCTTGAGGCCGTCGACGCCGACCTCGAGCACGCGGTCGAGGCTGATATGGCTGTGCGATGCGTCCTCGCCCGGCAGGCCGACGATGAGGTGGCAGCACACCGGGATGCCGCGCGCGCGTGCCGCCTTTGTGGCCGCTTCGTATTCGGCGAAGCCGTGGCCGCGGTTGACCCGCTCCAGGGTGGCGTCGAACGACGACTGCAGGCCGAGTTCCAGCCACACCTCGTGGCCGCGCTCGCGATATTCCGCCAGAAGATCCAGCACCGGCGGCGGCACGCAGTCTGGCCGCGTGCCGATCGACAGCCCGATCACGTCGGGCGCTTCCAGCGCGGCGTCGTACAGTGCGCGCAGCTCGTCGACGTGGGCGTAGGTGTTGGTATAGGCCTGGAAATAGGCGATGAAGCGGCGCGCGCCGGTGCCCCGCGCAATGCGGCCGCGGGCGCGGTCGAACTGCGCGGCGGGCGGAACCGGGTCGCGCGCGCCCGGCGCAAAGGATTTGTTGTTGCAGAAGGTGCAGCCGCCGATGCCCTTGCTGCCGTCGCGGTTGGGGCAGGTGAAGCCGGCGTCGAGCGCGATCTTGTGCACCCGCTCGCCATGCCGCTCCAGCATGGCGCGGCCAAACGTGTGGATGCGGTCGGTGAGCGCGCTCACGCCGCAGCAGTCTCCATCAACTCGTGCTTCACGCCGGTGAACAGATAGTCGATCAGTTCCTGCACGGTGCGGATCTCGCTGCCAAACGGCAGGCTTTCGCTGCCGCGGAAGAACAATCCCTTGTTGACGTCCCCTTTGAGCGCCGCCACCAGTTGCGAATCGATGCAGAACTGTCCGGCTTGCTCGAGGCCGTCGCGCAGGCCGCATTGCGTCAGACAGTGCAGGCCGATGGCGCAGCGCTTGGGGTCGGCCTTGGCCACCGCCTGCAGTTTGGTTTCGCGCTTGAGGTAATTGGCGAGCCACGGCGTTTTTACCGCGCGCGCGGGCAGCCCGGCCACGCTCATGAAGGTGACGATGTCCTCGGGCTTCGCATCCAGCAGCACGCGCTTGAAGTTGGGGTGGGCGTCGCCTTCCACGGTGACGGCGAACGGCGTGCCGACCTGCACCGCGCTCGCGCCCAGCGCCAGCGCCGCCAGCAGTTTTTCATGGCTGTTGATGCCGCCGCCGACGATGATTGGAATCTGCCCACGCGCGATGCCCATGTCGTCGAACAGCTTGAAAATGCCGGGCAGCACTTCGGTGAAATCAAATTTGGCATGGGCAAGATCGGCCGGGTTCGGTGCCCCGAGGTGTCCGCCTGCGTACAGCGGATGCTCGATCACGATGGCGTCCGGCAGGCGGCCGCCGCTCCCAAATTTCTTCAGGCGTCCCCACTTTTTCAGCACGATGGCGACGCCGCGCGCATCCGACAGGATCGGGATCAGCGCGACGTCGGGATAGCCCTCGGCCAGTTCCGGCAGGTCGAGCGGCAAGCCCGCACCCATCACGATCGCCTGCGCGCCCGAGGCGCACGCCTGCCGCACGAGGGCCGGATATGCGTCCACCGCCTTCATCACGTTGACCGCGACCAGCCCGTGGCCCGCCGCGATCTCCAGCGCGGCCTTGATCTCGCGGTCGAGCGCAATCAAATTCAGCCGATTCAGTTCGTCCTTGTCGCGGCAGTGCTTAGCCTGCTCCGACAGATCGGCATGGTGATGGCGCAGGTCGATGCTGGCGATCGTGCCCATCGCCCCCGCCCGCGCCACTGCACCCGCCAGTCGGTGGGCCGACACGCCCACCCCCATGCCGCCCTGGACAATGGGCAGCAGGGGGTGGCCACGAATGGCAAATGATCGGGGCGTCGTCATGCCGGTCTTTTAATCCACATAATTCGACCAGTATACCAACTTGAAGACCCGCTTATCTTGATAAAAGGCAAGGTCCGGCCGAACCCGTCCGGGTGCGGCCGGGGTTCTCCCACCCCGTCTAAACGCCTACAATGCCGGGTCTTACTGGCAGGCCTTTATCCGCATGTTCACCGGCATCATCCAATCCATTGGCCGCATCCACGAATACGAAGCCCGCGGCGCCGACGCGCGCATGGTCATTACCGGCGGCGGGCTGGACTTTTCCGACGTCGCTCTGGGCGACAGCATCGCGGTCAACGGCGTGTGCCTCACCGCAGTGGCGCTGACGCCCGACAGCTTCAGCGTCGACGTCTCGGCCGAAACCCTGCGCTGCACCGAAGGTTTCGTGCCGGGCGCCGAGGTCAATCTGGAGAAGGCGCTGCGGCTGGCCGACCGGCTCGGCGGCCATCTGGTGTCGGGGCATGTCGACGGCGTCGGCACGGTGCACCGCTTCGTGCCGGTGGGCGAATCGCATCTGCTGGAAATCGACGCGCCGCGCGAGCTCGCGCGCTACATCATCCGCAAGGGTTCGATCACGGTGAACGGCGTGTCGCTGACGGTGAATGCGGTGGAGGGCGCGCGCTTCGCGCTGAACCTCATCCCGCACACGCTGGACATGACGACGCTCAAGCATCTGCGCGCAGGCAGCCGCGTCAACCTGGAAGTCGACATGATCGCGCGCTATGTCGAGCGCCTTTCCTTATTTACCCAAACAACGGACAAAGATTAATGAGCCTCGCCTCCACCCCTGAAATCATCGAAGAGTTGAAAGCCGGCCGCATGGTCGTGCTGGTCGACGAGGAAGACCGCGAAAACGAGGGCGACCTGGTGATGGCCGCCGAGTTCGCCACCCCGGATGCGATCAACTTCATGGCCAAATACGGACGTGGCCTGATCTGCCTGACGCTGACCGATCATCGCTGCCGCCAGCTCGGTCTCAAGCAGATGGTGAGCGACAACCAGACGCCGCACGGCACCGCGTTCACCGTGTCGATCGAGGCCGCCGAGGGCGTGACCACCGGCATTTCCGCGGCCGACCGCGCGGTCACCATCCAGGCCGCGGTGAAGCGCGACGCCAAGGCAACCGACATCATCCAGCCCGGCCACATCTTCCCGCTGCGCGCGCAGCCCGGCGGCGTGCTGGTGCGCGCGGGGCACACCGAAGCCGGCTGCGACCTGGCCGGGCTGGCAGGTCTGGAACCGGCGTCGGTCATCTGCGAAATCCTGAAAGACGACGGCACCATGGCGCGGCTGCCGGATCTGGTGCCGTTCGCCCAGGAACACGGCCTGAAAATCGGCGCCATCGCCGACCTCATCCATTACCGCAACCAGACCGAAAGCCTGGTCGAGCGCGCCGCCGACCGGCTGATCCAGACGGTGTACGGCGCGTTCCGCCTGATCGCCTATCGCGACACCAGCGCCCGCGAAACCCACCTCGCGCTGGTCAAGGGTGAAATCCATGCGGACCAGGAAACGCTGGTGCGGGTGCATGAGCCCTTGTCGGTGATGGATTTTCTCGACGTCACCGGCGGCGGCCACTCGTGGCCGATCATGGGGGCGATGGAACGCATCGCCGAATCGCAATCCGGCGTGCTGGTTTTATTGCATCGGCCGGAAACCGCCGATGCGCTGCTGCATCGCATCAATCCGGCACCGGTTGCCGACCGCAAATACGACCTGCGCGACTACGGCATCGGCGCGCAAATCCTGCGCGATCTCGGCGTCGGCAAAATGAAACTGCTGGCCAGCCCGCGCAAGATGCCCGCAATGGACGGCTTCGGGCTGGAAGTCACCGGCTATCTCGACAAAGCTTAACCAAGGACACGAACATGGGAACCAGCGGCAGCATCTCCGAAATCGACCCCGTCTACCAGGGCAAGGGACTCAAAATCGGCATCGTCATGAGCCGTTTCAACAAGGACATCTGCGAAGGTCTGCTGTCGGCCTGCGAAACCGAACTGGACCGGCTCGGCGTCGCCCGGGACGACGTGCTGCTGGTCGATGTGCCCGGCGCGCTGGAACACCCGTTGGCGCTGCAAAAAATGGCGCAGTCCGGCAACTTCGATGCGCTGATCGCCATCGGCGCGGTGGTGCGCGGCGACACTTATCATTTCGAGATCGTCTGCAATGAATCCTCACGCGGCATCCTCGACGTGCAACTGGAAACCGGCGTGCCCATCGCCAATGTCATCCTCACCGTCAATACCGAAGAACAGGCGCACAAGCGCATGGCCGAAAAAGGCCGCGACGGTGCGCGCGTGGCGGTGGAAATGGCCAACCTGTTGAAGCGTCTCTGAGATGGCCGGGTCCCGCAAACTCGCCCGTTCGTTCACCCTGCAAGGCATCTATGCCTGGCTGGTGGGCGGCGCCGACGTCACCCTGATCGCCGCCAACCTGGCCGAGGACGAACAGTTCAAGCGCGCCGACGAAGCCTACTTCCGCATCCTGCTTTACGGCGTGCTCAAGGAAGAAGACCTGCTGAACTCGCATATCGGCCGTTTCATCGACCGCAAGCTCACCGAGCTGTCGCCGATCGAGCGCGGCATCCTGCTCATCGGCGCCTACGAGCTGCTGTACTGCCCCGACGTGCCGATGCGCGTCGTCATCAACGAAGGGGTGGAACTCGCCAAGTCGTTCGGCGGCACCGACGGCCACAAGTACATCAACGGCGTGCTCGACAAGCTGGCGCAGGACGTGCGTGCGGTGGAGATCGAGAGTGCGCGGAACAAGAACTAGCAGCAGGCGGTAAGCGGTGAGCGGCAACCGCTCCCCGCTCGCCGTTCACCGCTTCCCCACATGGAATTCGACCTCATCGCCAGACACTTCACCCGCGCCACCCCCGGCGCGGTGCTGGGCGTGGGTGACGACTGCGCGCTGCTGGCGCCGACGCCGGGGATGCAGCTCGCGGTGTCGTCCGACATGCTGCTCGAAGGCCGCCATTTCTCGCCGCAGGACAGCCCCGCCGGCATCGGCCACAAATCGCTCGCGGTGAATCTGTCCGACCTCGCCGCGATGGGTGCGACGCCGCGCTGGGCGACCCTGTCGATTGCGTTGCCGGAACAAAACGACGCCTGGCTGACGGCGTTCGCACGCGGTTTTTTTCGCATCGCGGATCAGCACGGCATCGAACTGGTCGGCGGCGATACCACGCGCGGCGCACTCACCCTCAGCATCACGGTGCTGGGCGAAGTGCCGCCGGGACAGGCGCTGCGCCGCGACGGCGCCCGGGCGGGCGACGACATCTGGGTGTCCGGCGTCATCGGCTCGGCGGCGCTGGCGCTGGCCTACCGGCAAGGGCGGCTGTTCATGGAACAGATCGACGCCGCCCGCGTGCTGCCCGCGCTGTATCTGCCGACGCCGCGCGTGGCGCTGGGCATCGGGTTGCGCGGGATCGCCAGCAGCGCGATCGATGTTTCCGACGGCCTGCTGGCCGACCTCGGTCATATTCTGGAACGTTCGCGTGTCGGCGCCGCACTCGAATTCGCCGCGCTGCCGACGCTGCCTGTGGTGCAATCCTATTTGCACGAAGCCGTCGCGCGCGACTGCGTGCTGGCGGGCGGCGACGATTACGAACTCTGCTTCACCGCCCCTGCCCACCAGCGCGACGCGGTGCAGGCCGCCGCACTGTCGGCGGACGTGACGGTCACGCGCATCGGCTGCATCACCGCCGAGTCCGGGCTCACGCTCATCGACGTCGACGGCCAGCCCCTCTCTTACGATCGAACCGGCTATGACCACTTCGCGGCCTGATCTCAAATTCCTGCTCGCGCATCCGGCGCACCTGATCGCATTC
>JBAVFD010000051.1:0-8362 GCA_049588075.1 Thiobacillus sp. | reverse complement strand
CAATAAAACACTGTTTTAAATGGCTATTGATTCGGCCTCCCGCGCTGCCTCGCCCAGCCTGGGCAAGCCAGCATTCAATGCCACTTCAAATTTCACCAGACCGAATCAATATCCCCGCCCCCGGCAGGGCCTTGCGTTGACTGCGCTCCGTCCGGCGCCGACAATGTCAGCCCATTTGCCGCACTCTGGATCCTTCCCATGGACAATGAAAAAGCCCTGCACGACGAACAGCGCATCATGCGCATGATGCGCAAGACCCTGACCTCGATCGTGCGCGACACCGCGCCGCGCGACGGCAACCCCAGCCCGCTGTCCGAGGCCACCA
Organism: Thiobacillus sp.; assembly: GCA_049588075.1. Taxonomy (GTDB): domain Bacteria; phylum Pseudomonadota; class Gammaproteobacteria; order Burkholderiales; family Thiobacillaceae; genus Thiobacillus. The sequence continues at coordinate 8,037 of JBAVFD010000051.1, read as the reverse complement.
TCCTCGGCATCAAGGATTGTCTGGTGGTGATTTCCAGCCGCGAAGCCGAGCTCGCCCAACTCACCGGCCGCACCCTGGAAGAACGGCCTCGCTTTACCGACGAGACGCCCAGCACGCACGCCGTCAAGATCAGCAGCATTCCCAAGAAAACACACTGAGTCCAGGCCGAGCCGAGCCCAGTCAAACATGCCGCAAGCCAGCAGCCTGTTTACCGATGTCGAAGCGCGGGTGGTCGGCACCTCGGCGGTGGTGATTTATTCGCCCTCCGGCAAAACCCGCAAACGCTTTCCCGAAGGCGTGGTTGAAGTCTATGCCAGCGAAGCCGAGGCGCTGGCGCACGCTGACCCGAGCAAGAGCCGCCACGCGGCGCTCGCCAGCGGGCCGTCGCGTTCATCCGAAGGGTTCAAGCTGTTTTATCTGGTGCGCTGGCTGGATTGAGCGTGGTTGTTGCCGATTGATCGGCTTTAGTGCATGGCTGTTGCTGCTTTAGCAGCTTACAGACATGGCCTCCCCCTAGCGGGGACAACCACGGCCTGCCCCTTGCGGGTGGAGCCGCGCTGGATCGATCTGGCTGGATGGGATCTGGGCGGGCGCGCTCAGGCGCCGTACACCTTGCGCCGCACCCGCTTTTTACGCCGCATCCGCGTCGCTTCGCTCTCGGTCAGCGGCGCGCGTGCCTTGCCTTCAAACGGATTCTTGCTTTCGCCTTCCTTGATCTGGATGCGCAGCGGCGTGCCCTGCAGCTTGAACGCCTTGCGGAAGCTGCTTTCGAGGTAGCGCTTGTAATCGTCGCGCAGACCTTCCAGCGCATTGCCGTGCAGCACGATCACCGGCGGGTTCTTGCCGCCCTGGTGGGCGTAACGTGGCTTCGGGCGGAATAGGCCGTTCTTGGGCGGGGCGTGTTGCTCCACCGCCATTTCCAGCACCCGGGTGAGCTTCGGGGTCGACAGCTTGATGAAGGCCGCGGCATGAGCGGCTTCGACGTCCTTCAGCAGATTTTCCAGCCCCTTGGCCTTCAGCGCCGAGATGTAGTTGAAGCGCGCGAAGTCGAGAAACGCCAGTTTGCGCCCGATGTCGCGTTTCACATCGTCACGCTGCTCGGGGCTGATGCCGTCCCATTTGTTGATCGCCACTACCAGCGCACGACCGGCTTCCAGGATGAAGCCCGCCAGATGCGCATCCTGATCGGAAATATTCTCGTGCGCATCGAGCACCAGCACCACCACGTTGGCGTCTTCGATCGCTTGCAGGGTCTTGATGACGGAAAATTTTTCCACCGTCTCGAATACCTTGCCTTTGCGCCGCACCCCGGCGGTGTCGATCAGGGTATAAGGCTTGCCGTCGCGCTCGAAATCGACATAGATCGAGTCGCGCGTGGTGCCGGGCTGGTCGAACGCGATCACGCGCTCCTCGCCCACCAGCGCGTTGACCAGGGTCGATTTTCCGACGTTGGGGCGCCCCACCAGCGCGATTTTGGGGATGCCGAAATCGTCGGACTTTTCTTCCTCGGCAGAAAACGGCTCCAGCGCCAGGTTCACCAGATCGGCGATGCCGTCGCCGTGCGCGCCGGAAATCGCCAGCGGTTCGCCCAGCGCCAGTTCGTGAAATTCGGCGGTGATGACCGCGCGGTTCATGCCTTCGGCCTTGTTGACCGCGAGCAGCACCGGACACGACGCGCGGCGCAAGCGGTCGGCAATCACCTTGTCCTGCGGGGTCATGCCGCTACGCGCATCGACCATGAAGATCACGGCGTCGGCTTCGTCGATGGCCTGCAGCGTCTGGCGCGCCATCTCGGCCATGATGCCGTCCTTGGCCACCGGCTCGAGACCGCCGGTGTCCACCACCAGATACGGTTTATCGCCGATGCGGCCGCGCCCGTAATGGCGGTCGCGCGTCATCCCCGGCATGTCGTGCACCAGGGCGTCGCGCGTGCCGGTAAGGCGGTTGAATAAGGTGGACTTGCCGACGTTAGGGCGTCCGACAAGAACCAGGGTGGGAAGCATGTTAAGGGCTCGTTGTGTTGAGTTACGTTATTTGAGCCTGAAGGCGACAACACTGCCTTTGGCCGTCTGCACGGCAAAACCCGGCCCGATATCGACCGCCGCCGTGCGCACGCTGCTGTCGACCTTGGCGCGCGCGACGAAACTGCCGTCTTCGGCCGACAACACATGGACGTAACCTTCGGCGTCGGACACCACCACCCAGGCGCCCAGCGCCAACGGTGCGGTGACCTGGCGATGCGCCAGCTTGTCCTGCCGCCAGCCGGCGCGGCCGCTGGATTTATCGTAGACGGTTATCGCATCCTTGTCGTCGGTGACATAGACATTGCGCTCGTCCATCGCCAGGCCGCTGTTGCTGGACGTGTCGCGTGCCCATAGCGGCGAACCGTTGCTGCGATCGAAGCAGGCCACGCGCCCCTGGTAGGCAACGGCACACACCTGGCGCTCATCCACCACCGGATTGCCCATCACGTCGGCCACCCGTTCCAGTTCGGTCGCACCGCGCGGCAGCGCCACCGTGGCCTCCCACAGCTGCGCGCCGTTGGCGGCGTTGAGCGCAACCAGCTTGCCGCCAGGAAAGCCGGCGTACAGCACGTCGTCACGCACCACCATGCCGCCCGATCCGCGCAGGCTCAACGCCGGCAGATTGCGGCTATACAGCCACTTTCCGCTGCCGTCGGCGACGGCCAGTCCCTGGATGCGGCCATCGCCGGTGCGCGCGATCGCCGTATCGGCCACCACCAGCAACTGCCCGGTCACCTCGCTCGACAGCGCCACTTTCCAGCGCAGTTGGCCGGTCACCCGATCAAGCGCCTGCAATTCGCCCTTGCTGCCGCCCACCAACACCAGCCCCTGACCCACGCCCGCACCCGCTGACAGCTTCACGCCCGCATCGGTTTTCCACACCGTGTTGCCACTCGCCACGGCAATGCGCACCACCTGGCTGCCCCCCGCCGCGAAGACGTCGTCGCCGTCAGCCTGCGGACGAAACAGATAATTGTTGGCGTCACCGGAATCGGCTTTCCAGACTTCGGCGAGCGTAGCGGCTGGCGTGAATTCGACCAGTTCGGCAGGCTTGGCCTTGGTCGGGCCGGAGCCAAACCAGTCCCCCACCGTGCCGGTCACCGAATCGACCGTGCTGCAGCCGGACAAGGTCAACGCCAGGCTCGCTGCAATCAGCCCCGCTGCAATCAAGCGCAGCTTCACTTGGTTTGCCCTCCCAGCGCATCGAGTTTCAGCTCGACGATGCTGCGGTAGGGGTTGTCGTCCGTCATTTTACCGAACGCCATCTGGTAGGCGGCACGTGCGTCAGCCTGCTTGCCTTGCGCCAGCAGCACATCCCCCTTCAGATCGTGGAAGCGGAAGGCAAACGCATCGCTGTGCGCGCCATCCAGGGTTTTCAGCGCGGCATCATATTGCTTCTGGTCGAGTTGCACCCCGGCCAGCCGCAGACGCGCCAGATCCTTGAGCGCAGGCTCCTTGCTGTTGGCCGCCGCCCATTCCAGCTGGGTCTGTGCGCTTTTCAGATCCTTGCCGATGACGTTCAGCTTGGCCAGCAGCAGCGCCGCGCGCGGTGCGTAAGCCGTGTCCTTGTAGTGGTCGATCAGCATTGTCCCGGCTTCGCGCGCACCCTTGGCATCGTTGCCCGCCAGCGACTGGGTCAGCTTCTGGTACACCGTGGCCGCTTCCAGGTTTTGCGTCAGGGTGCGGGTCTGCCAGTAGCGCCAGCCTGCCCCTGCAGCGATGACCACCGCCAGCCCGATCATCGCCAGATTGCCCCAGCGTGCCCACCAGGCTTTCAGTGAGTCCAGTTGTTCCTGTTCGTCGAGATCGTAAGTTGCCATTGTGCCTATGCCTTTTTCAGAAGTTCACTGCTGTAAATATTCAATCGCCAGCGCCAGTTCGACGCGGGTTTGTTCAGCGGCGCCGCGCAGCGGTTTCAGCGTCACCTGCTGCGCCGCGGCCTCATCGTCGCCTATGATTACCGCGAAGCGCGCACGGCTGGCATCGGCCTTTTTCATTTGCGATTTGAAACTGCCGCCGCCGCAATGCAGCACGGCGGCAAGCCCGGCACCGCGCAGCGCCGACGCCACCTGCCAGGCGAAGGCCTGTGCCGCATCGCCCGCGTGAACGATATACGCGTCCGGCACGGCGGGCGCAAGCATGGTGCCGCCGGTCTCCATCAACGCCAGCAGCCGTTCGATGCCCATGGCGAAACCGGCCGCCGGCGCAGGCTTGCCGCCCAGCTGCCCGATCAGGCCATCGTAACGCCCGCCTGCGCACACCGTGCCTTGCGCGCCGAGCTGGTCGGTCACCCACTCGAACACCGTGCGGTTGTAGTAGTCGAGCCCGCGCACCAGGCGCGGGTTGATCTCGAACGCGATGCCGTTCACGCGCAACAAGGCCTGCAGCGCATCGAAATGCGCCAGCGCCGCGTCCTCCAGCTCGTCCATCAGCCTGGGCGCCGCATCGTTGAGCGCCTGCATCGCCGGGTTCTTGCTGTCCAGAATGCGCAGCGGATTGCTGTGCAGGCGGCGCTTCGCGTCCTCGTCGAGCGCGTCCTGGTGCGACTCGTAGTAGGCGATCAGTTTCTGCCGGTGGCGATGCCGCGATTCGTGGTCACCCAGCGTGTTGAGCTGCAGCGTCGGCGCGATGCCGAGCGCGCGCCAGAGATCGGCGCACATCACGATCAGCTCGGCATCGACGTCCGGCCCGCCAAAGCCGAGCGCCTCGACGCCGACCTGGTGAAACTGCCGGTAGCGCCCCTTCTGCGGGCGCTCGTGGCGGAACATCGGCCCGGTGTACCACAGGCGCTTGCCGCCGTCGTACAGCAGGTTGTGCTGGATCACCGCGCGCACCGAGGATGCCGTGCCTTCCGGGCGCAACGCCAGCGATTCGCCGTTCAGTTCGTCGACGAAGGTGTACATCTCCTTCTCGACGATGTCGGTCACTTCGCCGATGGCGCGCTTGAACAGTCCGGTGTGCTCGAGGATCGGCGTACGCATCTCGCGGTAGCCGTAACGCCGCAGCCAGTCGCGCACGATCGCCTCGAAGCCTTGCCAGGTGTCGGTGACATCGGGCAGGCAGTCGTTCATGCCGCGCACGGATTGAATGTTATTGCTCATAAATTAATCTGCTGAAACGCGGGTCACGCAGCACCGTAATGGCTGCGCACGTAATCTTCGACGATAGCCTGGAAGTCCGCGGCAATGCGGTCACCCTTCAGCGTCACCGTTTTCTCGCCGTCGACATACACCGGCGCGACCGGCACTTCGCCGGTGCCGGGCAGCGAGATGCCGATGTTGGCGTGCTTGGATTCGCCGGGGCCGTTGACCACGCAGCCCATCACCGCCACCTGCATGGATTCGACGCCGGGATGCTGACTGCGCCACACCGGCATCTGGGTGCGCAGGTAGGTTTCGATGTCCTGCGCCAGTTCCTGGAACACGGTCGAGGTGGTGCGGCCGCAGCCCGGGCAGGCGGTCACCTGCGGGGTGAAGGCGCGCAGTCCCAGCGCCTGCAGGATTTCCTGGCCGACACGGACTTCCTGGGTGCGCTCGCCGCCCGGCTCGGGCGTCAGCGAAATCCGGATGGTGTCGCCGATGCCTTCCTGCAACAGCACCGCCAGGGCAGCGGTCGAGGCGACGATGCCCTTGCTGCCCATGCCGGCTTCGGTCAGCCCGAGGTGCAGCGGATAGTCGCACTGCGCGGCGAGGTCGCGGTACACCGCGATCAGGTCCTGCACCCGGCTCATCTTGCACGACAGGATGATCCGGTCGCCGCCCAGGCCCAGTTCTTCGGCTTTTTTGGCCGACTCCAGCGCCGACGCCACCATCGCGCGCCGCATCACCACTTCGGCGTCTTCCGGCTGCGCGAGGCGCGCGTTGTCGTCCATCATGCGCGCCGCCAGCGCCTGGTCGAGGCTGCCCCAGTTGACGCCGATGCGCACCGGCTTGTCGTAACGGCACGCCACCTCGATCAGCGTCGCAAACTGCTCGTCGCGCTTGTTGCCGCGGCCGATGTTGCCGGGGTTGATGCGCAGTTTGGACAAAGCCTCGGCGCACTCGGGTACCTGGGTCAGCAGTTTGTGGCCGTTGAAGTGGAAATCGCCGATCAGCGGCACCCGGCAGCCCAGCGCGTCGAGGCGTTCACGGATGCGCGGCACCGCGGCAGCGGCTTCCAGATTGTTGACGGTGAGACGCACCAGCTCCGAACCCGCCTCGGCCAGTGCCTGCACCTGACGCACAGTGGAGGTGATATCGACGGTGTCGGTATTGGTCATCGACTGCACCACCACGGGGGCATCGCCACCGACCCGTACCTGACCGATCCACACCTGGCGGGTGGGACGACGAACAATCTGCGACATCATTACTCCAGTGTGAAGCGGGCAACCGTCGCATCGATATGGGGCTTCAAATCGACAGGGCGACCGTTGTAGGTCATTTTCGTCTGGGCCGCATTGCCGATCACCATATCGAACGGCGGCTGGCCCTGGATGTCCACGCTGCTGCCTGCGGGGTTGAGCTTGCGCAGCAGCATCTGTCCGCTGGCATCCTTGATCTCGGCCCAGGCTTCGGTGCCGAATTCAAGATGCAGCGCCCCGCTGACTGCCGGTTTCGCGACTGCTGGTTTCTCAAGTGCCGCAGGTGCCGCAGTTTCGGCCGGCTCGGCTGGCGCCACTGCGGGGACAGCGGGCGTAACGGGGGCAAGTGGCAAAGCGGGCAGCGCAGCGGCGGGCAAACCCGCTGCGGGTGCGGGCGCTTCCACGGGTGCGGGCACGGGGCGTGATTGCACCGCCGGCACACGCTTGGGCTGCACCTCGTCCACCCCGCTGTTGAGCCACCAATACAAGGCTACCGGCACGGCCACCGCCAACAGCACGCCCAGCAACAGCAGAATCACCCAGGGCGAAGTCAGCCAGGAATGCGGCGGGACGGCGGCGGCATGGCTGACGGCTGCAGGCTCGGCTGGCGCGCCTTCCATGCGCGCCAACAAGGTTTCCGGCGCGAGCCCCAGCAGACGCGCGTAATTGCGCACAAACCCGCGCGCGAAAACCAGCTGTCCCAGGCTATCGAAATCATCCGTCTCCATCGCCTCGATCTGACGCTGCATCAGATACAGGCGGATGGCGGCATTTTCCAGCGTGATGCCCTGCGCCTCACGCGCCTCGCGCAAAACCTGCCCCACCGATGCCTGGCCGTTCTCGCTCATTCGTACTGTCCCGCCTGCAGCAGCCGCGCTTCATTCGAATCGGGAAAGCGCTTGCGCAGTTGCAGGCCATAGGCCGCTTCCTGTGCACGGTCACCCAGCTTGCGCTCCAGCCGCACCCCCAGCCACAGACTTTCTGCGGTCGGCGGCGCCAGTTCGTCACGGCGATCCAGCAAACGTTGCGCATCCATCAACCTGCCCTGGCGGAAATTCAACCCGGCCAGCTTCAGGATGGTGTTGGGATTGTCGGGTTGCAGCTTGAGCGATTTCGCCATATTGCTTTCAGCCAGCAACAGGTCGCCCTTCTTTTCGGCGCACAGGCCGGCATTGGCCATGGCCTGTTCGGGATGGGCGTACAGGGGATTGCTCAGTGCAGCATTAAACTGTTCAAGGCCGGCGTCGTATTGGCCGCGGGTGCACAGAAACCAGCCAAAGTTGTTGCGCGCGATGGAATCATTCGGGTTCAGGTCGATGGCGCGGCGGAAGTTCTCCTCGGCCAGTTTGTCTTCCGCCAGATCCATGTAAATCAGGCCATAAATATTGTAGGCCGGTCCAAAACTACTGTCCGCAGAAATCGCTTTGCGCAGTTCGTCGAGCGCGATCTTGTATTGGGCGCGCTCATAATAGGCTGCGGCCAGATCGGTAAACGTGCGCGCGCGCTGGGTCTCGGCGCTGCCGCTCGTGGCACTGGCGAATTCGTTGCTCTGCTGCTGCTGTACAACAGGCTTGCCGGACACACAGCCTGCGAGCAAAACGGCACCTGCCACCATCCATTTCTTCACGCTGCCTCCTGATTCATACGTTTCATCACGCGCCCGCTCTTGTC
>JBAVFD010000050.1:0-8384 GCA_049588075.1 Thiobacillus sp. | reverse complement strand
CACCGCCAAATTTCTTCGACAGAATGGTGGTGATCGCGGCAGTCAAGGTGGTCTTGCCGTGGTCAACGTGTCCAATCGTGCCTACGTTTACGTGCGGTTTGGTCCGCTCGAATTTTTCCTTAGCCATGTCTTTGTACCCTTAAATCAAATAATCTGTTGAAAGCGATCGCGGCTTATTTACTTCTTGGCAATCACAGCTTCCGCAACGCTCTTTGGCGCTTCGGTGTAGTGCTTGAATTCCATCGAGTAAGTGGCGCGCCCCTGCGACATCGAGCGCAAGTCGGTTGAATAGCCGAACATCTCGGCCAGCGGCACTTCCGCCTTGACCAGCTTGACCCCGCCGGCATCATCCATACCCTGAATGATGCCGCGACGACGGTTAAGGTCGCCCATCACATCGCCCATGTAGTCTTCCGGCGTTTCCACCTCAACTGCCATCATCGGCTCAAGCAGGACCGGGGTGGCCTTACGCATGCCATCCTTGAAAGCCAGAATCGCCGCCAGCTTGAACGCCAATTCAGACGAGTCGACATCGTGGTAAGAGCCATCAAACAGCGTGACCTTAACGTCCACCACCGGGAAGCCTGCCAGCACGCCATTGGTCAGGGCCTCTTTCAAGCCCTTCTCGACTGCCGGAATATATTCACGCGGCACCGTGCCGCCCTTGATGGCATCAATGAACTCAAAGCCCTTGCCTGGCTCGTTCGGACCCATCTTGATCCAGACATGGCCGTATTGACCCTTGCCGCCCGACTGCTTGGCGTGCTTGCCTTCCTGCTCGACTTCCTTCTTGATCGCTTCGCGATAGGCCACCTGCGGCGCACCGACGTTCGCTTCCACGCCAAATTCGCGGCGCATGCGGTCAACCAGAATTTCCAGGTGCAACTCGCCCATGCCGGACATAATCGTCTGACCGGATTCTTCATCGGTACGCACGCGGAAAGACGGGTCTTCCTGCGCCAGACGGCCCAAGGCGATGCCCATCTTTTCCTGGTCAGCCTTGGTTTTCGGCTCGACAGCGACGTGGATCACCGGCTCCGGGAAAACCATCCGCTCGAGCGTGATCGGCGAAGCCTGGTCGCACAGCGTGTCGCCAGTCGTCACGTCTTTCAGACCGACCGCTGCCGCGATATCGCCCGCGCGCACTTCCTTGATTTCCTCGCGCTGGTTGGCGTGCATCTGCAGGATGCGGCCGATGCGTTCCTTGCGGCCCTTGACCGGGTTGTAGATCGTGTCACCCGAATTCACCACACCGGAATACACGCGGAAAAAAATCAGCTGACCCACATAGGGGTCGGTTGCAACCTTGAACGCCAGCGCCGAGAATTTTTCATCGTCGGCCGCACGACGCTCGCCCTGCTCGCCGTTTTCCAGCTCACCCCTCACCGGGGGAATATCCGTGGGCGCAGGCATCAACTCGACCACCTTGTCGAGCATCGCCTGCACGCCCTTGTTCTTGAAGGCCGAGCCACACATCATCGGCACGATTTCACTGGCGATGGTTCGCGTGCGCAGACCGGCAATGATATCCGCCTCGGAGAGATCACCCTCTTCGAGATACTTGTTCATCATCTCTTCAGACGATTCCGCAGCTGCTTCGACCATGGCTTCACGCCACTTTTTGCACGTATCCAGCAGACCGGCCGGGATGTCGCGCAGGTCGAATTTCATGCCCTGGCTAGCCTCATCCCAATAAATCGCCTTCATCTTGACGAGATCGACCACGCCCTCGAAATTATCTTCGGCGCCGATCGGCACCTGGATCGGGATCGGGTTCGCCTTCAGACGCAAACGCATCTGGTCATAAACCTTGAAGAAGTCAGCTCCGGAGCGGTCCATCTTGTTGACGAACGCCAGACGCGGCACGCCATACTTATTGGCCTGGCGCCACACGGTTTCGGACTGCGGCTGCACGCCGCCCACTGCGCAATACACCATGCAGGCACCATCCAGCACACGCATCGAGCGCTCCACCTCAATGGTGAAATCCACGTGGCCCGGGGTGTCGATGATGTTGATGCGATGCTCGGGGAACTTGCCGTCCATCCCCTTCCAGAAACAGGTGGTCGCAGCCGAGGTAATGGTAATGCCGCGCTCCTGCTCTTGCTCCATCCAGTCCATGGTGGCAGCACCATCGTGCACTTCACCGATCTTGTGCGACACGCCCGTGTAGAACAGGACACGCTCGGTGGTGGTGGTTTTGCCAGCGTCAATATGGGCTGAAATGCCAATATTGCGATAGCGTTCGATAGGAGTTGCGCGAGCCACGTTATATACCTGCCAGTTTTTTGTGCATTAATGAAGATTAGAAGCGGAAGTGCGAGAAGGCCTTGTTGGCCTCAGCCATACGATGCACTTCTTCACGCTTTTTCACTGCGCCGCCACGGCCTTCGGCCGCATCCAGCAGTTCGCCCGCAAGACGCGCGCCCATGGATTTTTCGCCGCGCTTGCGCGCCGCATCCTTCAGCCAGCGCATCGCCAGCGCCGTGCGGCGACTCGAACGCACCTCGACCGGAACCTGGTAGTTGGCACCACCGACACGGCGGCTTTTAACCTCAACCAGCGGGCGCGCTTTATTCAGCGCCTCGCCAAACACTTCCAGCGGATCCTTGCCGGATTTCTGGACGATCTGCTCGAACGCGCCATAGACAATGCGCTCGGCAACCGACTTCTTGCCGCTGGACATGACAACGTTCATGAATTTCGAAACTTCCTGATTGCCGAATTTCGGATCAGGTAGGATTTCACGTTTGGGTACTTCGCGACGACGGGGCATGGTTCAGCCTCTTTAAATGATTAAGCTTTTTTCGGGCGTTTGGCGCCGTACTTCGAGCGTGATTGCTTGCGATCTTTCACGCCAGCCGTATCCAGGCTGCCGCGCACCGTGTGGTAACGCACACCCGGCAAATCCTTGACCCGGCCGCCGCGCACCAGCACCACCGAGTGCTCCTGCAGGTTATGGCCTTCGCCGCCGATGTAGCTGATGACCTCGAAGCCACTGGTAAGCTTGACCTTGCAGACCTTACGCAAGGCGGAGTTCGGCTTTTTGGGCGTCGTGGTGTACACGCGGGTACACACGCCACGGCGTTGCGGGCAGGCCTTCAAGGCCGGGACCTTGCTCTTCTCCACCGGCGCCTGACGCGGCTTGCGGATCAGCTGGTTAATGGTTGGCATGTCAAAAATTCCGAAAAATTAAGGTGAGCGTATCGTTTTTAAAACAAGCGGGACGGCTACCGACCGCATTTTTGAAGCGGCGCCGTCCCGGGCTACTGTTCTGCACTTCCCGGCAAATCGCTATGGCCGGAAAAAGACGCGTGAGTTTAGGGGAGAGCCACCCCCCTGTCAAGCCACTTCCTGATTCTCGGCAGGATTCACTTCCCCGCCCTCGATCAGATGCGCGGCACCAAGATCCTCCCCGGCAGCCTGACGGCGACGGGTATTGTGGTAGGCCAGACCTGTGCCGGCGGGGATCAAACGCCCGACAATCACGTTTTCCTTCAGGCCACGCAGTTCGTCCCGCTTGCCCATGATGGCGGCCTCGGTCAGCACCCGCGTGGTTTCCTGGAAGGAGGCCGCCGAGATGAAGGAATCGGTCGACAACGAAGCCTTGGTGATGCCCAGCAGGACCGGATCATAAGTAGCGGGCTCCTTGCCGGCGGCCGCCATGTCGTCGTTGATCTGCAGCACTTCCGAGCGCTCGACCTGCTCACCGGGGATCAGGCCGGTATTGCCCGGATCCACCACCACGACGCGACGCAGCATCTGACGCACGATCACCTCGATGTGCTTGTCGTTGATCTTCACACCCTGCAGACGGTACACGTCCTGCACTTCGTCGGTGATATAGCGCGCCAGCGTTTCCACGCCTTTCAGGCGCAGGATGTCGTGCGGATCGAATGGGCCGTCAACGATCATTTCGCCCTTCTGGACGATCTGGCCGTCGTGCGCGGTCACGTGTTTCTCCTTGGCGATCAGGTATTCGTGCGCCACACCATCCAGGTCGGTGATGACCAGACGCTGTTTGCCCTTGGTGTCCTTGCCGAAGGAGACGGTACCGGTAACTTCAGCCAGCACACCCGCATCTTTCGGCACACGCGCTTCGAACAGCTCGGCCACACGCGGCAGACCGCCGGTGATGTCACGGGTTTTCGAGGTTTCTTGCGGAATACGTGCCAGCACGTCGCCCACTGCAACATCCTGGCCGTCTTTCACCGTGATGATGGAACCGATCTGGAAGGTGATGTTGACCAGCGTTTCAGTACCCGCGATCTTGATCTCGTTGCCGGTTTCGTCCAGCAGCTTGACCTGCGGACGCACCCCCTTGGCAGCGCTGCTGGCCTTGCGCTTGGGATCGACCACCACCAGCGTGGATAGACCGGTGATATCGTCAAGCTGCTTGGCCACGGTGACGCCCTCTTCGATGTTTTCGAAGCGAACCCGCCCGGCGTACTCGGTAATAATGGGCCGGGTGTGCGGATCCCAGGTCGCCAACACGGCGCCTGCCTTGATCTTGGCACCATCGGTCACCATCAGCGTGGCGCCGTACGGCACCTTCTGGCGCTCGCGCTCGCGACCGCTGTCGTCCGCAATGATCATTTCCCCACTGCGCGAAATGGCCACCAGTTCCTTGCGCGCATTGGTCACATAACGCATGCCGGCGGTGTATTGCACCGTGCCGTTGGATTTGGCTTCGAGCTGGCTGGCGGCGGCGGCGCGCGATGCGGCACCCCCGATGTGGAAGGTCCGCATGGTGAGCTGGGTACCCGGCTCGCCAATCGACTGTGCGGCGATGACGCCAACCGCTTCGCCGACGTTGGCCATGTAGCCGCGCCCCAGGTCGCGACCGTAGCACTTGGCGCACAGGCCAAAACGCGTTTCGCAGGTGAGCGGCGTGCGCACCTTGACCTCGTCGATGCCCAATGCTTCGACCGTATCGACCACGTCCTCAACCAGCAACGTGCCGGCTTCGAATACGGTTTCCTGGGTTTCGGGATGAATGATGTCGCTGGCAGCGACACGGCCCAGAATCCGCTCGCGCAGGGCTTCGACCACCTCACCGCCTTCGACCAGCGCCTTGACGGCCAGGCCATTCCTGGTGCCGCAATCGTCTTCCACCACCACCAGATCCTGCGTCACGTCAACCAGACGGCGCGTCAGATAGCCGGAGTTCGCGGTCTTCAGCGCGGTATCGGCCAGACCTTTACGCGCGCCGTGAGTCGAGATGAAGTACTGAAGCATGTTCAGACCTTCGCGGAAGTTCGCGGTAATCGGCGTTTCGATAATGGAGCCATCCGGCTTCGCCATCAGGCCGCGCATCCCCGCCAATTGGCGAATCTGCGCTGCCGAGCCGCGCGCGCCGGAGTCGGCCATCATGTAAATCGAGTTGAACGATTCCTGGGTCACTTGCTTGCCGTGGCGGTCGGTGACTTTCTCGCCGCCCAGCTGCGCCATCATGGCCTTGGCCACGGCGTCGCCCGCGCGCCCCCAGATATCGACCACCTTGTTGTAACGCTCTCCCTGGGTCACCAGACCCGAGGTGTACTGCGATTCGATCTCTTTCACCTCGGCTTCGGACGCATCCAGAATCTGCTCCTTCTCACCCGGGATCAGCATGTCCTTGATCGCGATCGACATGCCCGAACGGGTCGCGTAGGTGAAGCCGGTATACATCAGCTTGTCGGCCAGCAAAACCGTCTCGCGCAATCCGCAGCGACGGAAGCTGGCGTTGATGAGTCTGGAGATTTCCTTTTTCTTCAGCGCCTTGTCGATGAAGCTGAACGGCAGGTCGGGCGGCAAGATTTCGGACAGCAACGCACGGCCCAGCGTGGTTTCCACCCGCTTGACGGTTTCGACGCGGTTCTTGTTCTCATCCAGCGTCACCTCCTTGATCCGCACGGTGACGCGCGCATGCAGCTCGGCTTCACGGTTGTCATAGGCACGGCGGGCTTCGGTGACGTCGGCAAACATCATGCCTTCGCCCTTGGCGTTGATCTTCTCGCGCGTCATGTAATACAGGCCCAGCACGATGTCCTGCGACGGCACGATGATCGGCTCGCCGTTGGCGGGCGACAGCACGTTGTTCGAGGCCAGCATCAGGGTGCGCGCCTCCGTCTGCGCTTCCAGCGACAGCGGCACGTGGACGGCCATCTGGTCGCCGTCGAAGTCGGCGTTGAACGCCGCGCACACCAGCGGGTGCAACTGGATCGCCTTGCCTTCGATCAGCACCGGCTCGAACGCCTGAATGCCCAGGCGGTGCAGCGTCGGCGCGCGGTTCAGCATCACCGGATGCTCGCGGATGACCTCTTCCAGCAGATCCCACACGATCGGCTCTTCGTCTTCCACCATTTTCTTGGCGGCCTTGATCGTGGTCGCCAGCCCCAGCACTTCGAGGCGATTGAAGATGAAGGGCTTGAACAGTTCCAGCGCCATCTTCTTCGGCAGCCCGCACTGGTGCAACTTCAGCGCCGGACCCACCACAATGACCGAACGGCCGGAGTAGTCGACGCGCTTGCCGAGCAGGTTCTGACGGAAGCGGCCGCTCTTGCCCTTGATCATGTCGGCCAGCGACTTCAGCGGACGCTTGTTGGCGCCGGTCATCGCCTTGCCGCGACGACCGTTGTCCAGCAGCGAATCGACCGCTTCCTGCAGCATGCGCTTTTCGTTGCGCACGATGATTTCCGGCGCCTTCAGTTCGAGCAGGCGCTTCAGGCGGTTGTTGCGGTTGATGACGCGGCGGTACAGATCGTTCAGATCGGACGTCGCGAAACGACCACCGTCGAGCGGCACCAGCGGCCGCAGTTCCGGCGGCAGCACCGGCAGCACTTCGAGGATCATCCATTCGGGCTTGATGCCGGATTTCTGGAAACCTTCGAGAATTTTCAGGCGCTTCGACAGCTTCTTCAGCTTGGTATCGGAGCCGGTTTTGCTGATGTCGGCATGCAGGGTTTCCACCACGGTATGCAGGTCGAGCGAGCGCAGCAATTCACGCACGGCTTCCGCACCCATCAGTGCCCGGAATTCGTCGCCATATTCTTCCAGTTTGGCGAGGTAATCCTCTTCGGTCAGCAACTGGCCGCGGTTGAGCGGCGTCATGCCGGGCTCGACCACCACGAAACCTTCGAAATACAGCACGCGCTCAATGTCGCGCAGCGTCATGTCGAGCACCATGCCCAGACGCGACGGCAGCGACTTCAGAAACCAGATGTGCGCAACCGGCGAAGCCAGTTCGATGTGACCCATGCGCTCGCGGCGCACCTTCGACAGCGTGACTTCAACGCCGCACTTTTCGCAGATCACGCCGCGATGCTTGAGGCGCTTGTACTTGCCGCACAGGCATTCGTAGTCCTTCACCGGGCCGAATATCTTGGCGCAGAACAGGCCATCGCGCTCCGGCTTGAAGGTGCGGTAGTTGATGGTCTCCGGCTTCTTCACCTCGCCGTGCGACCACTGCCGGATCTTGTCCGGGCTGGCCAGCGAGATGCGGATGGCGGAGAACGACGTCGGGTCCTTCGGCTTCTCGAAGAAATTGAAGATATCCTTCACGTCTCGTCCCTCGATGCGGCGTTCGGGTTCCGGGTGTCGTCCACTTAGGCGGTCTTCTTCGGGGCGGCCAGGCCCAGCGGATCGGATTCCGCCTCGGCCTGCTCGCGCGCCTTCTGCGCCTCGGGCGACTCCATCAGGTCGACGTCGAGTGCCAGGCTCTGCAGTTCCTTGATGAGCACGTTGAAGGACTCGGGCAGGCCCGACTCCAGCGTGTTCTCACCCTTGACGATGGCCTCGTACATGCGGGTACGGCCGACCACGTCGTCGGACTTCACCGTCAGGAACTCCTGCAGCGAGTAGGCGGCGCCGTAGGCCTCCATGGCCCAGACCTCCATCTCGCCCAGGCGCTGGCCGCCGAACTGGGCCTTGCCGCCCAGCGGCTGCTGGGTGACCAGCGAGTACGGCCCGATGGACCGGGCGTGGATCTTCTCGTCCACCAGGTGGTGCAGCTTCAGCATGTACATGATGCCGACGGTGACGTCGTGGTCGAAGGCCTCGCCGGTGCGCCCGTCGAACAGGGTCGACTGCATGGTGGCGCTGCCGTGCGTCAGCATGGAGCGCATCTCCTCCTCCTGCGCGCCGTCGAAGACGGGGCTGGCGGTGAAGATCCCGCGGATCATCTTCTGGGCCAGCTTGGGGACCTCCTTGTCGGGGATCTCCTCGATGATCTGCACGATGCGCTCGTTGGAGGCGCCCGCGCCCTCGAAGGCCTTCTTGATGTACTTGCGCATCACGTCGGGCCCGAACTTCTTCTCGAGCATCTCCTCGACGCGCCAGCCGATGTTGCGGGCGCCCCACCCGAGGTGGGTCTCGAGGATCTGGCCGACGTTCATGCGGGAGGG